>CAZQOO010000033.1:13650-22133 GCA_964594845.1 uncultured Porphyrobacter sp.
GCGGCTTCGTCAAGGTTGCGGAAGGCGAGCCGCAAGGCGCGCTGGCGGGCGGCGTTGTGTTCGGCCTCGGCGAGCGCAGCAGCGCGGCCCGCGGCCTGCCCTTCCGCATAGGCCTGCGCGAGGGCATCGGGCGAAGGATCGGCCACCGGCTCCGGCGCGGGTCCGGGAACTGGCTCCGGCGCGGGCGGCGGTTCGGCAGCCGCAATGCCCGGCCACGCCTCGCGGAAATCCTGCGCCTCGCCGAGCAGCGCCACCCAGCCGGGCGACGGCGGTCCGGCATCGGTCAGCCTGCCGAGCCACTCAGACGAATTCGCCACTGCCGCTTCCGATCACGATCTCGCCCGCTTCGGCAAGGCCGCGGGCAATGACGACGATGGCCTTCTGGGCGGCGGCGACTTCGGCCTTCGACAGGCGCCCGCGCAGTTCGATCTCGTCGCGCACGCCGTCCGCCGCGCGGCTCGACATGGCAGCGAAGAAGGGCGCGCGTTCGGGTTCCTTGAGGCCCTTCAAGGCATCGACCAGCTTCTCGTTGTCGACATCGCGCAGCAGGCGGCCCATCGACATCGGATCGAGCGCGAACAGCATCTCGAAGGTGAACAGCTCCTCCTCGATCTGCGCGGCAAGCGGTTCGTCGCGCTCGGCGATGGCGGGCAGCACCACGTTGCGCATGTCGCCGGCGGCAAGGTTGATAAGGTTCGCCGCCTCGCGCGGGCCGCCCAGCGCCAGCGCCGCCGCGCCGAAGGTGGCGGTGATGCGCTGGGTCAGCAGGGTGTCGATCGTGACGATCGCGGAAGCCGAGATCGGCCCGCTACGCGCCACCCGTTCGACCACCATCGCCTGAAGCGCGCGCGGCAGGGCGGCGAGCACCTCGGCGGCGGGTTCGGGCTCGATCAGCAGCAGCAGCGCGGCAATCACCTGCGGGTGTTCGTCCTCGATAAGGCGCACCAGCACCGGCGGCACCAGCCAGCGCGCCATCTCCACCGAGCGCGGGCGCGCGTCGGGCTCGATCCGCTGCATCATGCTGTCTGCGCGGGCGGGGCCCAGAGCCTTGTCGAGCATGGTGCGCACACGGTCGGTCCGGCCGCGCTGGGGCAGCAGCTCGCGCTCCGCTTCGCTGGCGAAGTCGGCCAGCGCCTCGGCCATGCGCGGCTGGTCGATCTCGCCCAGCGCCATCATCGCCGCGCCGAGACGTTCGAGTTCATGCGGCGACAGGCGGCCGAGGATCTCGCTGGCCTCCTCGTCACCGAGCAGCATCAGGAACACCGCGGCGCGATCGATCCGGCTCAGCAGGCGTGCGCTGGCGGCATCGGCGGCGACGGTGTCGTCGGGGACGAGATCGAGGTTCATGACGCGCTCGCCTCCGGCTGGCTGTCATCGGGTGCAGCGAGCATCCGCTGGAGCGCCTCGGCGGCGCGTTCGGGCTGGCTGGTGGCGAGCCTGCGGGCAAGCTCCACCTGGCGCGGCAGATCGCCGAGCGCGGTGGCGGCGGCCATTGCGGGGAGCACGTCGGCAGCCGTCACGCTGTCAGCCTCGGCATCGGCCAGCATGGGGGGCAGGCTGGTCTCGTCGGCGGCGGCAGGCGCGGCGGCCCCGTCCGTGTTCTTGTCCTTGCCCTTGCCCTTCAGCTTGCCGACCAGAGGGCGCACCGCGATGAGCAGCACCAGCAGCACCGCCAGCAAGGCCGTGCCGTAGCGCACCAGCATCGCGAACCACGGTTCTTCATAGAAGGCGGGGGCTTCCATCTCGCTGGGTTCGAACTTGCTCGCCACCACCTCGACCTGATCGCCGCGCGCCGTGTCCGCACCCACTGCCGCGCCGACCAGCGCCTCGAGCTGGGCGGCGGTCATCGGGGCGGCCTGCTTGAGCGCGGCATCGCTCACCGCGACCGCGACCGAAAGCCGCCGCAGCCCGCCCGGACGGGTGCTGGTGACGGCCACCTCGCGCCCCAGTTCATAGCTGCGCTCGGAGGCACTTTCGGTGTCGGTCGCCTGCGCGGTGGCAGGCGGGACGGGCTGCGGCGGGCCGTCGACCAGCTCGGCCTGCGGCGGCGGGGTGTTGGCCGGAACCCCCGGCACCCCGCCCGCCGGCCCGGCGCCGGTGCGGCTGGCATTGCGCTCGCTTTCGGAGCGCACCACGCCTTCCTTCTCGTAGGTCTCGCGCGCCGAGGTCACCTCGTTCTGGTCGAGCGCGACCTGCACCTCGGCGGAATAATTGCCCTCGCCCAGCAGCGGCAGCAGCAGCGTGTCGATCTGTTCGCGCAGCTTGGCCTCGTGCTCGCGCTGGAGCAGCAGCGGTTCGAGATTGTCCTCGCGCGGGGAGGACAGCAGCCGCCCGTTCTGATCGACCACCCGCACCGCATCCGCGCTCATCCCCGGCACCGAGGCCGCGACGAGATTGACGATTGCCTCGACCTGCGACTGGGACAGGCTGCGCCCGCTCACCAGCCGCACCATCACCGAAGCGGATGGCGGATTGTTCTCGCGCACGAACACAGAGCGTTCGGGGGTGGCAAGGTGGACGCGCACGCTTTCGATCCCGTCGATCTCGCGGATCGTCAGCATCAGTTCGCGCTCGCGGGCGAGGCGCAGGCGCTCGCCTTCCAAGGTGCGCGAGGTGCCGAGCGGCATCGCGTCGAGCATCGCCTCGGCCCCTTCGGGCACGGCGATCCCGGCATTGCTCGCGACCAGCATCTTGGCACGGTAGACATCGTCCTCGGCCACCGAGAGCGCGCCGGTCTGGTTGTCGATGGCATAGGCGATCCCGCCCGCTTCGAGCGTTTCGACCACCTTGGCGCGTTCGGCATCGGTGAGGCTGGTGTAGAGCACACGGTCAGGCCCGGAGGCGAGCGTCATCCACAAGGCCCCCGCTGCCGCGACCGCGCCCACGCCCGCAAGCATCGGCAGCGCGCGCGAGAGGGCGGGCTGGCCGATGAACCCGGCGACGGGCTCGGGCAGCAGGGTGCGCCAGCTCGCCTGCGGGGGCGCGGCGGGAAGGGTGGCCGCCGGTTCGGCGGTGACGGGAAGGCTTGCTTCGGCCATCTACTCAGCCCCCCATCCGCATGATGTCCTGGTAGGCGGTGAGCAGCTTGTTGCGCACCTGCAGGGTCGCCTCGAAGGCGACGCCCGCTTCCTGCCGGGCCAGCATCACTTCGGCGATGTCGGTCACTGCCCCGCGTTCATAGGCGACCTGCATGTCGCTTGAGCGCTGCTGCACCGCGTTGACCTGCTTCAGCGCATTGCCGAGCGTGTCGGCAAAGCCTGCGGCAGGCGAGGGCGCGGGGCCGGCGGCGCGCGGGGCATCGCTGGCGGCGCGCACGTCCTGCAGTGCGGCGCTGCGGGCGAGCACCTGTTGGCGCAGCGCCATCACATCGGCAGGCCCGAAACCGGGGCGGATCACGCTCATGCCCGGGCTCCTGCAACCAGCCCGCTAGCGCGCATCGAGGCGAGGCGGTAACGGAGCGTGCGCTCGGAGATGCCGAGGCTGCGCGCGGTGGCGCTGCGGTTGCCGTCATGGCTGGCAAGCGCGGCGAGGATCGCCTGCGCCTCAGAGGCAAAGGCGACATCCGACAGCGTGCGCGCCGGTGCGGGCCGGGCGTGGACAGAGGGTTCGGCCACGCTGCGCACCGCAGTGTCGAACACGATCTGTTCGGGCGCGATCACTTCGCCCTCGCCGCACAGCAGGATCGCGCGGCGGATGACATTCTCCAGCTCGCGGACATTGCCCGGCCAGGCGTGACGTTCGAGCAGAGCCAGCGCCGCAGGATCGATCCAGCCGGGACGGCCCGGTGCTGCCGCATGGCGCAGCAGCATCCCGAAGGCGAGCGCGGCAATGTCGCCAGGCCGGTCACGCAGCGCGGGGATGCGCAGGGGGAAGACATTGAGGCGGTAGAGCAGGTCCTCGCGGAAGCGGCCGGCGGCGGCCTCGGCGGCGAGATCGCGGTTGGTGGCGGCGATGATCCGCACATCGACCTTGAGCGGACGGGTCGCGCCCAGCGGCAGCACCTCGCCCTCCTGCAGCGCGCGCAGCAGCTTGGCCTGCAAGGCCAGCGGCAGTTCGCCGATCTCGTCGAGCAGCAGCGTCCCCTTGTCGGCGGCACGGAACAGCCCCTCGCCCGCCTCGGCCGCGCCGGTGAAGGCGCCCTTGCGATGGCCGAACAGCAGCGCTTCGAGCATCGCCTCGGGCATGGCCGCGCAATTGACCGCAACGAAGGGGCCGTCACAGCGCGGCGAGAGGCGGTGAACGAAGCGCGCAAGCACTTCCTTGCCGGTGCCGGTCGGGCCTTCGAGCAGGACAGGAATCTCGCTGGCAGAGATGCGTTCGGCCAGGGTCAGCAGCGCCAGCGACTGGGCGTCGCCCGCGATCGGCCAGCCGCCATGCGCTGCGGCGGCGAGCAGCGCGGGGCGCGCGGCCTGGGGCGCGGCGGGATCATAGGCCAGCGTGATGCGCCCCGGGGCAGCGAGCGCCAGCGCGGGTGCGGCGGCGTGGGTCAGTGCGATCGCGGTCATCCCCTTGCCCGCCAGCCCGTTCGCCAGCGCCGGGGGGATTGCCTCGCCCAGCACGATCCGCTCGCGCTGCCAGGCCACGCCCATCAACGGCACGGTGATGCCGATCAGCCCGTCATGCGCGCTGCTCGCGGCATTCTTCTGCGGGGCGGCCGCAAGGGTCGCCGTGCTCGACGCTGGAATGTTCATGCTGGCCCCTGCTTGTGGTCCGGGTGGTGTTTCCTGGTGGCAATCCATTGCCGCGCGGACGTCCAAGATGTTGCAAATTTAAGCCCCCGTAGCTTCACCTAGTCACCGCGCAGGCCACCGCGGGCGGCGGCGACGCGGCGCGCGCGTGAAGGGCGGCACGGCGGGCGGCGGCGCTTTGCCGGGGGCGGAAAGCGCGGCGGGGTCGGGCGACGAAAAACGACCCGCTTAAACATCCCGGCCAATGGTCGCTCTAAGGGCCAGCAGCGACGGGCGTATTCGTCCTGCCTGACCATTCGGGAGTTTCGACAATGAACGTGATCAACACCAATATCTCGGCCCTGCGCGCCACCAATGCCAGCGTTTCGGCCGGCAACATGCTCGGCACCGCGATGGAGCGCCTGTCCACCGGCAAGCGCATCAACTCGGCCAAGGACGATGCCGCCGGTCTGGCGATTGCCGCTTCGATGACCTCGCAGATCCGCGGGATGCAGCAGGGCGTGCGCAACGCCAATGACGGCATTTCGCTGGCCCAGACCGCCGAAGGCGCGCTCGACGAGGTGACCAACATGCTCCAGCGGATGCGCGAGCTGACGGTGCAGAAGTCGAACGAGACCTACTCGGCCGACGACATCGCCAATATCGAAGCCGAACAGGATGCGCTCGCCGCCCAGATCACCGAGGTGGTGGAGAACACCGAGTTCAACGGCATCAACCTGTTCTCGACAGCGACCAACACCATCACCATCCAGGCCGGCGCGACGGCGAACGACACGATCGACATCACCCTGCCCGAACTGGATGTGGCGGGCGGAGCGCTGGCTGCGGTGGTCACGGGCGGTGCGGCTGTCGCTGCGGCCACGCTGGCCCAGTACGATACCGCGATCGGTGCCGTCACCACCGCGCGGGCCGATCTGGGTGCGGTGCAGAACCGTCTGCAGTCGGCGGTGAGCAACCTCACCAACGTCTCGACCAACCTGACCGATGCGCGTTCGCGGATCGAGGACACCGACTACTCCGCCGAAACCACCGCGCTCGCCAAGGCGCAGATCCTCGGTCAGGCGAGCACGGCGATGCTGGCGCAGGCCAACCAGTCGCAGCAGAACGTGCTCTCGCTGCTGCGTTAAGCTTCCCCGCGTCGCCCTTCGGCTTCCCCTGCGAAGGCGACCAGCTAGCCCGGAGCCTCACGGCTCCGGGCTTTTTGCTTGTCGCCCTTCGGGACCGCGAAAACCCTGACGCAAAAGCGGTTCGCCGGCCACCCAATCGGTGCTAAAGTCCGGACGGGGTCGATGCCCGGACAGCATCGGCAAGGGAGGGAAGTGACAACCATGAAAAACCGTTTTCTCGGATATGCGACGGCCTCGCTCGCCGTCACCGCCATGGCGATCGCGCCGATTTCCGCCAAGAAGGCGGAATCGCTGCGCGATCTTGTCGGGGTGTCGGGCGCCAGTGCCGAAACCCAGCTGTCGCAGCGCGGCTTCGAATACATCTCCGGCAACAAGAACAACACCATCAGCACCACCTACTGGTGGCACCGTGACGGCAAGGACTGCGTGGCGGTCGAGGTAAGCAACGGCCGGGTCGCACGGATCAACGACACCCGGGCCGAGGACTGCGGCAAGAAATCGGGGGGCAATGACGCGGCCATCGCCGCTGCCGCGATCGGCGCGGTCGCGATCGGCGCGATCCTGCTGTCGAGCAAGGACAAGGACAAGCACCGCGACCAGTACAATCAGGACTGGCAGGAAGTGCAGGTCCACAACACCCAGTCGGGCAGCCTGCGGATCTTCCGCAATCCGGACAAGAATTCGCGCGTGCGCGACGAAGTGCGCGAGGGCACGTTCCTGCGCAATTACGGCTGCGACAACTACAACGGCGAAAGCTGGTGCCAGGTCCGGACGATGAACGGACGGACCGAGGGCTGGGCGCGCGACCGCTATCTGCGGGTGACCGGCAATTACCCCGGCGGCGGCTGGGGCGGGTCCGGCGGCTCGGGCGGCAACTGGGGTGGCTCGGGCGGTTCGGGCCAGTACGGCTATCTCACCGGCATGCGGCCGGAGCGGGCCCAGAACGCACTGCGCGATCGCGACTTCCGCATCGTCGACAGCTACGACGCGGGCCGGACATCCTATTCGATCTGGTACAGCGCCCGCTCGCGCGAATGCCTCCAGATGGCGGTGGCGAATGACCGGGTGTCGAGCGTGGTGGATATCCGCACCCACCGCCGCTGCCGCTAGAGCAACGTCTGCCGCACCCCGGCTCGCTCCGCTGGTCTTGTCCAAGGCCGGCGGGGCGGGACCGAACCGGCGGAAAACGCGCTAGGCCCAGTCGCCTAGCAGGGGTGTGAACTCGTCGACCCGGATCGACTGCCATACCCCGCCGGTGAGATAGGGATCGTCGGCAAGGATCGCGCGCGCCGCCGCCTCGTCTGCCGCCTTGACGATCAGCAGCGAGCCGATGATCAGCCCGTCGGCGCGTTTCAATGGTCCGACGATCACGAAATGATCGGCATTGGCATGGACGAAGGCAAGGTGCGCCGGACGGTGGATGGCGCGCAGGCGGCCGCCGTCTTCGCCGTCGCGGCAGTGAAAGCAGAACATGCGCATCGCGTCGATCCCCCGTGGTTCGCGCAGGCTAACCGGCCCCTGCCCGCCAATCAAGGCACTGGCGCGAAGGCCGTTGCAAACACCGAACTTGAAGCGCAGCCTGATGGGGTCCAGAGGGCCGCTCATTGCCCCGAATCGTTTCAGGTGAAACCAGATATGGCTGACGCCGCCGCCCCTATCGCCATCGACCGAACCGACCTGCGCCGCGCCTACCGGCAGGAGGAGGAAGCCTGCATCGCCGAGCGGCTGGAACAGGCCGCGCCCGCCGCGCGGGTGCATGAGGCAGCGGCCCGCCTCGCGATCGACCTGATCGAGGGCGCGCGCGGCAAGAAGGCGAGCGGGATCGACGCCTTCCTCCAGCAATACGGGCTCGACACGGAAGAAGGCATCGCGCTGATGTGCCTTGCCGAAGCGCTGCTGCGCGTGCCCGATGCGGCCACCGCCGATGCGCTGATCAAGGACAAGATCGGCAGCATCGAATGGGGCGAGCATCTGGGCGAAAGCGCCTCGACCTTCGTCAATGCCGCAACTTTCTCGCTGATGCTGACCGGCGAAGTGCTCGATCCGCCGGACGAGCGCCAGCGCGGCATGGGAAGCGTGCTCAAGCGCGCGATCAACCGGCTGGGCGAGCCGGTGATCCGCACCGCCACGGGCCAAGCGATGAAGATCCTGGGCGGGCAATTCGTGTTCGGTCGCACCATCGACGAGGCGCTGAAGCGCGCCGCACCCGAACGCGCGCGGGGGATCACGCACAGCTTCGACATGCTGGGCGAGGCGGCGATGACATTTGCCGATGCCGAGAAATACCGGCTCGCCTATGAAAGCGCGCTGGCCCGGCTGGCGCGCGAGGCGGGCGCAGGGGTGGCGGGTTCACCGGGCATTTCGGTGAAGCTCTCCGCGCTGCATCCGAAGTACAATTTCTTCCATGCAGGCGAGGCCAAGGCGGCGATGGTGCCGGTGATCCGCGCTCTCGCGGCGCGCGCGCGCGATGCCGACATTCACTTCACCATCGACGCGGAAGAGGCCGAGCGGCTCGAACTCAGCCTTGACATCATCGAGGAACTGGTCGCCGATGACGATCTGTTCCGCCGCTCGGACGGCTGCCGCTGGGAAGGCTTCGGCCTCGCGATCCAGGCCTACCTGTAGCGCGGGCTGTGGGTCTGCGACTGGGAGGGCAAGGTGGCGAGAC
>CAZQOO010000034.1:0-18567 GCA_964594845.1 uncultured Porphyrobacter sp.
GGGGTGGGAAAATCCTTCCCTACCCCGCCAGCAAGCCCGCCAGCACCAGCGCCTCGTCCACCGCCTTCTTCTCGTCTGGCGAACATTCGACCAGCGGCATGCGCACTTCGGGCTCGATCCAGTCGTGAACGCGGCTCAGCGCATATTTCACCGGTGCCGGCGAGGCGTCGGAGAACATCGCATAGTGCAGCGGGAACAGGCGGTCATTCAATTGACGCGCCTTCTTCAGCTCGTTCGCGGCAATGGCTTCGTGGAACTCGGCGCACAGCTTGGGCGCGACATTGGCCGTCACCGAGATGCAACCCCTGCCCCCCGCCGCCGCGTGGGGCAGCCACAACTCGTCATTGCCCGACAGCTGGCAGAACTCGCGCCCGATGCCCATGCGGTGATCGGCCACGCGCGACAGGTCGCCGGAGGCGTCCTTGATGGCGATGATCCGGTCGGGATAGGTGTTGACCAGCGCCACCACCGTCTCGTCCTCCAGATCGGTGACGGTGCGCCCGGGGACGTTGTAGAGCACGATCGGCAGGTCGCTGTTTTCCGCCAGAAAGCTGAAATGGGCGATCAGCCCGCGCTGGCTCGGGCGGTTGTAATAGGGGGCGACGCACAAGCCCGCTGCCGCCCCCGCCTTGCGCGAGAAATTCATGTGAAGCAGCGCGTTCCTCGTATCGTTCGAGCCGCAGCCCGCGATCACCGGCACGCGGCCCGCGGCCTGCTCGATGCACACCTCGATCACGCGATGATGCTCGGCATTGGAGAGGGTCGAGGCCTCGCCCGTCGTGCCGCACGGCACCAGCGCGGCGCTGCCGTTCTCGATCTGCCAGTCGACCAGCCGCCGGAACGCGGCCTCGTCAAACGTCCCGCCGCGAAAAGGAGTCACCAGAGCGGGTATCGATCCGCTGAACATTGCTTTTGCCCTGCCTTCATCGTTAAATTGAATTATCCGGAGGGGAACCTCCGCCCCTTCCTTGTTAAGCGCCTACTAAGGAGCCGATCGGCACTATGTCCAGCATGGTCCACCCGATGTTGCCAAAGACCCGCCGTTTCGCGCTCGCTGCAGCGGTGCTGGCGCTGGTGACGGGCGCGGGGACTGTCACAGCGCAGAACTGGGGACAGGGCGCCGATAGCGGCAACCTTGTCGCCCGCCAGCCGGGCGCGATGGGCTCGGCGCTGTCGCGCTGGGAAATGCTGCAGGCAAGCCGCGAGATGCGCTTTGCCGACTATGCCGGCTTCGTGCTCGCTTACCCCTCGTTCCCGCGTGCCGACATCCTGCGGCTGCGGGCCGAAAAGGCGCTGGAGAGCGACGCGCCGCCACAGTCCGAGATCCTCTCCTACTTCGATGCGCAGCCGCCGCTGACCAACCCCGCGCGGGCGCGCTATGCACTGGCGCTTGCCGCAGTCCAGCGGCCCGAGGCCTTCGAGGAAGCGAGGCTGGCGTGGCGCGGGGGCATGATGAGCGATCCGGTGGAGCTCTATATTGCAGGGCTCTACGGTGCGCAGTTCACGCCTGCCGATCACGCCGCGCGGATCGATGCGCTGCTGTGGCAGGGCAAGGCCGATGCGGCATCGCGTCAGCTGGTCAACCTTGCCGAAGCCGATCGTCCGCTGGCGCTTGCCCGCCTCGCGCTGCTGCGCGGCAGCCATCCCACCGCGACCGGGATCACTGCTCCGGCGAGCGCGATGTCCGATCCGGGCTTCGTCTTCAATCTCGTCAATTACCTGCGCAAGTCCGGACAGTCCGACGAGGCGGTGCGGGTGCTGACCACCGGCCCCCTGTTCGAGCGTCCCGCCCTCGATCCGGAGGAGTTCGTCGGCGACATGCTCGCCCTCGCCAAGTCCGCAAGCGCGCGCGAGGCGGCGCAGATTGCAAGCCGGGCCGATTACCTGTTCGCGCCCGGAACCGACATTTCGCAAGGCAGCTTCGGCCTGCGCGACCGCTATACCGATCTGATGTGGCTGGGCGGCACCAAGGCGCTGTGGAGCCTCGGTGACGGGACCTTCGCCGCGCCGCTGTTCCAGCGTTACGGCGATGCCGCGCGCACGCCGCTGACCAAGGCCAAGGGCTATTACTGGGCCGGCCGCGCGATGCGGCAGGCGGGGAACGAGGCGGCAGCGCAGGTCTATTTCGAGCGCGCCGCGGCCTATCCGCACTACTATTACGGCCAGCTCGCAATCGCCGCGCTGGGCCGCGACATGCCCTCCTTCGATCCGCTGCCCGAGGTCACCATCAGCGCCGCGGACCGCGCCGCCTTCGAAGCCAGCCCGCTGGTGCAGGCGATCCGCGCCATGGCCCGCGAGCGGCGCGACTGGCGCACCGAGCGGCGCTTCTTCGAGGCGCTGGGCGACGAGGCGGACAGTCCGGTGAAACTCACCATGGCCGCCCAGCTTGCCGCCGAGGTCCGGCTTGACGAAATGGCGGTGGTGATCGGGATGAAGGCGGGCGAGCACGGTCTCGCCGGCTTCGAACGGATCGGCTTCCCGACCATCGCCACGCCGGTCGTCAACGACTGGACCATGGTCCACGCCATCAGCCGCCAGGAAAGCGAGTTCGATCGCACCCGCGTCTCCCACGCCGGCGCACGCGGGGTGATGCAGCTGATGCCCGGCACCGCGCGCGAGCAGGCTGGCAAGCTCGGGATGCAGTATCTCTCGGCCGATCTCACCGGCTCGCCGAGCTACAATATCCAGCTCGGCGATGCCTATTTCGCGCGGATGATGAGCTATTACGGCGGCGCCTATCCGCTCGCCGTGGGGGCCTACAACGCGGGGCCCGGCCGGGTGAACGAATGGCTGCGATTGAACGGCGATCCACGCAAGGGCGAAATCGACTGGGTGACCTGGGTCGAGAAGATTCCGGCCAATTTCGAGACGCGCTATTACATCATGCGGGTCATCGGCAATGCCGTGACCTATTCGCACATGTACCCGCGCGAGGCCGGATTGCCGCGTCCGATCAACACCTTCCTTCGCTGATCCTGCTCCCGTGACGCTCAAGCCGGGTCCGCCGATCACGCCTGCGGGCATGGCCGCGCTCAAGGCGCGCTATGATCACCTGCTCGGCACCGAGCGCCCGGCGATTGTCGAGATCGTCAGCTGGGCGGCAGGCAATGGTGATCGCTCGGAGAACGGCGACTACCTCTACGGGCGCAAGAAGATGCGCGAGATCGACCGCGAACTGGCCCATCTCGCCCGCCGCATGAAGGTGCTGCGGGTGGTCGATCCGGCGGGCCAGGTCGACCGCAACCGCGTGTTCTTCGGCGCCACGGTCGAAATCGCGGACGAGGACGACAACCGCCAGACGGTCACGCTGGTGGGCGACGACGAACAGGACGCGGGCGCAGGGCGGATCGGCTGGAGTTCGCCGCTGGCCCGCGCGCTCAGGGGCGCTGGCGTGGGCGATCTGCGCGTGGTCAGCCTGCCTTCGGGCACGCGCGAGTGGGAAGTCATGGAGATTTCCTATGACTAGGCTTGCCGCCCCCGTTGCTCTTGGCGCCCTGCTGCTGCTCGCCGCGCCGCTCGCCGCGCGCGAGAGCCTCGGGGTCTATGACAGCTGGGCCGCGTTCAAGGATGCGAGCCCGATGCGCTGCTACGCCATCGCCAAGGCGCAAGGCCGGCCTGCTGCCCCGGCCTATGCCACGATTGCGACCTGGCCGGACAAGAAGGTGCGCGGCGCGGTGCATTTCGTGCTCTCGCGCGAGGCGGCAGGCCGCGTGCGGCTCAGCATCGGCGACAAGCGCTTCGACCTCGTCGCCAAGGGCCGCAATGCCTGGGGCGCGGACGCGCGTCAGGATGCCGCGATCGTCGCCGCGCTGCGCTCGGCAGCCCGCATGAACGTTACAGCGCAAGGCGCCAAGGGCGGCAGTTTCACCGATCGCTACACCCTTGCCGGAGCCGCCACCGCGATCGACGCGGCCGTCGTGGGATGCGCAAGGCGCAGCTGACTGGTCAAATCGCCAAAGCGCGACTATATGGCCGCCCACCCATGGCCGATACCGCACTCATGACCATTCCGGGCCTTGTCGACCCGGTCCCCGCTTCGCGCGACATCACGCCGCGCAGCGACGGCCGCATTGACCTCATCGGCCTGCCGCGCCCGCGCATCCGCGGGCTGTTCGAGGAAGCCGGGCTCGATGCCAAGGCCGCCAAGCTGCGCGCCAAGCAGGTGTTTCACTGGCTCTACCACCGCGGCGTCACCGATTTCGAGGCGATGACCGACATCGCCAAGCCGATGCGCCCGTGGCTGGCAGAGCGGTTCGTGATCGGCCGCCCGGACGTGGTCGAGGCCCAGCACTCGGTCGACGGCACCCGCAAGTGGCTGCTGCGCACCGCCGACGGCCATGATTTCGAGATGGTGTTCATCCCCGACGAGACGCGCGGCACGCTGTGCGTCTCCAGCCAAGTGGGCTGCACCCTCACCTGCTCCTTCTGTCACACCGGCACGATGAAGCTGGTGAGGAACCTCACCCCCGGCGAGATCGTCGGCCAGGTGATGCTCGCCCGCGACGCGCTGGGCGAATGGCCGCGCGGCACGATGGTCTCGGACGCCGACGCGATCGACGAGGACGACGAGGCGGGCCACTACACCGCCGATGGCCGTCTGCTCACCAACATCGTGATGATGGGCATGGGCGAGCCGCTCTACAATTTCGATCACGTGCGCGATGCGCTCAAGCTGGTGATGGACGGCGACGGCCTCGCCCTCTCCAAGCGCCGGATTACGCTCTCGACCAGCGGCGTCATCCCGATGATGGAGCGCTGCGGCGAGGAGATCGGGGTGAACCTCGCGGTGTCCCTGCACGGCGTGCGCAAGGACGTGCGCGACGAGCTGGTGCCGCTCAACAGGAAGTATGGCATCGAGCAGCTGCTGCAGGCCTGCGCCGACTACCCCGGCGCCTCCAACGCGCGGCGCATCACCTTCGAATACGTCATGATCAAGGACAAGAACGACAGCGACGAGGACGCGCGCGAACTTGTCCGGCTGCTGAAGGCCTATAATCTTCCCGCTAAGGTCAACCTCATTCCCTTCAATCCGTGGCCGGGTGCGGGCTACGAGACCTCCAGCCCCGAGCGCATCCGGCGCTTTTCGGAAATCGTGTTCGAAGGCGGCTTTTCCGCTCCGGTGCGCACGCCGCGCGGACGCGATA
This sequence comes from uncultured Porphyrobacter sp., assembly GCA_964594845.1. Taxonomy (GTDB): domain Bacteria; phylum Pseudomonadota; class Alphaproteobacteria; order Sphingomonadales; family Sphingomonadaceae; genus Erythrobacter. The sequence continues at coordinate 5,145 of CAZQOO010000034.1, forward strand.
TCGATGCGGCCTGCGGCCAATTGAAGACCGCCGCCGAAAAGAAGTCCCGCGCCCAGCGGGATCGCGAAGCCGCTGCGGCCGCTGCCGCCCTTGATTGACGCTGCGCAGCGCGGGGCGTAACCTGTCGGGCATTCCAGCGGGAGAATGGCCGTGGGGTTTTCCTTTCCAAGGCTTGCGATGATCTGCGGCGCGCTTGCGCTGGCGGCGGGTTCGCTTCCCGCGCAGGCCCAGCTTGGCGGGCTGTTCAACAGCGGCAAGCGCGGGGCGGAAAAGGCTGACAATTGCGGCAAGGGCAAGAAAGGCGATCGTGGACGCGGCGCGCTCGGCGGACTGCTTGGCGGCGCGGTGGACGAACTCGCCCGCAGCGCCGGCCTGCCCTCTTTCGTCCCGGTCCCCGAATTTTCCGACCAGCTGTCCGAAAGCATTGCCTGCCGCCTCGATCCCGAGGAGCAGAAGCAGGCCGCCGAAGCCACCTTGTCGGTCACCCGCACCGATGACGGGGGCGCGGTGCCCGAGGTCGGTGCAAGCGCCTCGTGGACATCGGCCACGCGCGAGAATGTCAGCGGCACCTCGACCGTGACATCGCGCGAGGGCTCGCGCGGGGATCTGGACTGCATCACCGTCACCGACGTCGTCATCATCGAAGGCGAGGAAACCCGCGCCGACAAGCGCATGTGCCGTGCGCCCGGATCGGCGCGCTATTCGATCATCGCATGATGCGCTCCCTTCGCCCCGTGGCCCTGCTCGCGGCGCTGGCGCTGCTCACCGGGGCCGCACCGATGGACCCCGATAACCCCTCCTGCCCGGCCACGCCCGATTTCGGCCCTGCCACCGCGATGACGCTGACCCCGGCAGACAAGGGCGGCAAACGCGTCCTGCTGGCCGAGGGCGCGATCGATTCCACCCTGCCGGCGCGGCTCAAGGCGGCGATCGAGGCGGACGAGCGAATCGAGGAAGTCTGGCTACGCTCGCGCGGGGGCAATGCCCGCGCCGGCAACGAGGCGGGCCGGATCATCCGCTCCTATCGCGGGATGCTGACCCGTATCCCCGCCGGCTGGGCATGCTTTTCGGCCTGCAATTTCGTGTTCATGGGCGGCGACCGGCGGGTGGTCGATGAAGGCGGGGTGTTCATGGTCCACATGTTCACCCACACGCAGGACCGCGCGCTGATCGATGAGGTGGTGATCGAAGGCAGCAAAGCCACCACCGAACTGATCGGCAGCATCGAGCAGTCCTCGGCGCTGCTGGCGAGCGAGGACAATGATTTCCTCATCCGCATGGGGATCAGCCGCAAGCTGCTGACCGAGATCATGTACAAGCAGCAGGCGGTGAAGAGCGAGGACAACCCCTCCACCCGCTACTGCCTCAGCCAGGCCGAGGTGCGCCAATACAATGTCATGCCGGTCGAAAAGCCGGCGCCCTGAAACGCGTGAGCACCGATCCCGACACACTGGCCTTCTATCAGGAGCGCGCCCCGCACTGGGTGTTCCATTCGGGCGAGCGGCACAGCCACCAGCTCGACGCCTTCCTCGATCGCCTGCCGCCCGGGGCGGCGGTGCTGGAACTGGGCTGCGGCGGCGGGCGCGATGCGGCCGAAATGCGCGCGCGCGGCTTTGCCGTCGATGCGACCGATGCCGTCCCTGCCCTCGTCACCCGCGCCAATCAGGCCTTCGATCTGCGCGCACGGGTGATGGCCTTTCACGAACTCGATGCGGACGCCGCCTATGCCGGCGTGTGGGCCCATGCGAGCCTGCTGCACTGCCCGCGGGCGGCCCTGCCCGATGTGCTTGCCCGCATTCACCGCGCATTGCGCGCGGGCGGGTGGCATTTCGCCAGCTTCAAGCTCGGCACTGGTGAAGGGCGCGACCTGCTCGGGCGGCTGCACAATTTCCCGTCCGCCGAATGGCTTGTCGCGGCCTATGAAGCGGCAGGTTTCGACATCGCGGTGCAGGAGACCTATGCAGGCAAGGCCTCCGACGGCACCCAGCGCGACTGGATCGATCTCACCATGGGGAAGCCGTGAAGCACACCATTGAAGCCGTCTGCACCGGCACCGCGCGTCCGTTCAACGGCGCGGAGACGAGCGCCATCGCCAAGCGCCCGCGCGAGGGCATGGTTCAGGTGCTGGCCGAGGGCCTCGCCCCCGACGAACAGGCCGACCGCCGCGTGCATGGCGGGCCGGAAATGGCGCTGCACCTCTATCCGCTCGATCACCATGACTGGTGGCGCGGGGAAATCGGCGATCATCCCGCGCTGGGTGAACCCGGCGGCTTCGGCTCGAACCTAGCGGTCAGCGGCCTCACCGAGGAGTTGGTGCATATCGGCGACCGCTTCCGGCTCGGAACCGCGCTGATCGAGGTCAGCCAGCCGCGCCAGCCGTGCTGGAAGATCGAGCACCGCTTCGGCCACAAGGGCATGGTCGCCCGGATCATCGCGACGGGCCGCTGCGGCTGGTACTTCCGGGTGATCGAGACCGGCGAAGTGCAGGCAGGCGATTCGCTCGAACGCATCGCCATCGGTGCCGCAGACTGGAGTGTTACGCGGGTGTTCCGCGCGCTGGTGACCGGCAAAGCCACGAAAGATGAACTCGCCGCGCTCGCCGAACTCGCTGGGCTCAGCCCGAAATTGCGCGAAAAGGCCTCGCTTCGTCTTGGTCAGACAACAGCTTGACCGCGAAAGCGGAATAATCCGTCAACCTTAACCGTTTCCTGCAAGATTCGTTCATCCTGCGTTCGCGTTAGATGAACGAAAAGGGTCGGGCTCCATCGGGGAGCCGCCACAAGGAAACGAGCCATGAAACATCTTGCCCTGATCGCTGCCGCCGGGTCGCTGGCGGCTTTCGCAGCCCCCGCCCAGGCGGCCGAACTGCCCGCCGCGCCCTCGCCCGTCTTCGCGGGCTTCCACGATAGCGCCGCGCCCTTCGCCTCGGTCGCGGCCTATGACGACGACTGGCGCGACCGCCGCGACCGTCGCCGCTGGCGCGACCGTGACCGCGACTGGGACGATGATCGCCGTTTCCGGGGCCGCGACCGCTTCTGGCAGGGCCGTGACGGCCGCTGGCGCTGCCGCCGCGACGACGGGACGGTCGGCCTGCTGGTCGGCGCGGGTGTCGGCGCGCTGATCGGCCGCGAAGTCGACCGCCGCGGCGACCGCACGCTGGGCACCGTGCTCGGCGCGGTCGGCGGAGGCCTGCTGGGCCGCGAAATCGACCGCGGCGGTGCGCGCTGCCGCTGATCGGTTGATCCGAAGTCCCCTGCGAACGTCGCCGGCCACCACGCCGGCGGCGTTTTCGCCTGTCAGAGCCCGTGCGCTGGCACGCTTCCTTGGCCATCCCCGATTGAAGCGCACGGCTCCGGCTGGTAGCCCCGCTGCCATGCAAAGCCCGATCCTGTTCCCCGCATGACCCGCCCGGCTGTTCTCGTCACCGGCGGGGCGACCCGTATCGGCGGCGCCATCACCCGCGCCTTTGCCGCGGCCGGCTGGCACGTGGTGATCCATTACAAGTCCTCCGCGGCCCAGGCCGACGAACTCGCCGCCACGCTGCCCTCGGCCGAGACGGTCGGGTTCGATCTGGGGGATGATGACGCCGCCGTCGGCGCCATCCGCCAGCTGGCCAACCGCCTGCCCGACTGGCGCTGTCTGGTGAATTCGGCCTCGGTTTTTCACTATGACGCTGTAACTGCGCTCGATCCGGCAACGTACCGGGAAGCGATGCAGGTCAATGCTCTTGCCCCGGCCCGGATGAGCCAGACATTCCTCGCCCACGCGGCGAGTGCGGCGACGCGCACGGTGATCCAGATCACCGACATGAAGATCGCCAACACCAACCCCGATTTCTTCAGCTACACCATGTCCAAGCACGCGCTGGCCGCGACCATCGGAATGATCGCCAAGGGCGCGCGCAGCCCGCAGGACCGCATCTACGGCATCGCGCCCGGCGCAATCCTTGCCAGCCACGACCAGAGCGAGGAGGAAACCGAACTGTCGCACCGCATGAACCTGCTCGGCCGCAAGACCGGCGCGGACGAGATCGCCGATGCCGCGCTGTTTCTCGCCACTGGCGCGCTGGCGAGCGGCGAGACGCTGTTCATCGACAGCGGCCAGCACCTGCTCGACCAGCCGCGCGACGTGATCTGGCTGGCGCGCGAACTGGCCGCTGCCGAACGGAGCGCCTGACGCCCATGGCCAAGCACGCCCTTTCCACCCGCCTGTGGCACTGGGTGAACGCGGCAGCGATCATCGTGCTGTTCATGTCGGGGCTGAACATCTCCAACGCCCACCGCTATCTCTACTGGGGAGACTACGGTTTCGATCCCAAGGACGCATGGCTGAGCGTGATCCGCTTTCCCGGCTGGGCGACGCTGCCGCAATACTACAACCTCGCCATGGCGCGCGACTGGCACATCCTCGCGGCCTGGCCTTTCGGCGTAGGGCTGCTGTTCATCTGGGTGGCGATGCTGGCGAATGGCCACTTCCGCCGCGATCTCGCCACCCGGCCCACCGACTGGACTCCGGCGGGCGTGCTCGCCTCGCTGCGCGCCCATTCGGCAGGGGGTGCAGATGCCGCGCATGGCTACAATCCGGTGCAGAAGATCCTCTACGGCATGGTGCTGGGCGTGCTGCTGCCGCTGATGCTGTTCACCGGCCTCGCGATCAGCCCGGGATTCGAGCCTGCCGCGCCGTGGCTGGTCGATCTGCTGGGCGGCCGGCAGAGCGCCCGCTCGCTGCATTTCCTCGCCGCCTGGGGCATTGCCGGCTTCTTCGCGATCCACATCGTGCTGGCGCTGAGCGACTGGCGGCTGATCCTCGAAATGGTCACCGGCGGGCAGCGCGCGTCGACCCCCGCACCGGCCCCCGAACCTGTGCCAACCGCCGAGGGAGCGCCGGAGCATGGTTGAGATTCGCCGCCGTTCACTGCTGGCCGGGATCGCCGCCCTCGGGGCCGGAGCATGCTCCAAGATCACCGGAAGCGATAGCGGGCAGAGCCTGTTCGCCGCTGCCGAAGACGGGCACCGCGCGCTCCACCGGGCGCTGGCCGGCAAGCAGGGCCTCGCGCCCGAATACGCCCCCCAAGACCGCTCGCCCACCTTCAAGGGCAATGGCTCGGTTACGGTCGACAGCGATTTCTATCGGCAGCAGCTGGCGGGCGGCTTTGCCGACTGGCGGCTGATGGTCGGCGGATTGGTCGAACAGCCGCTCAGCCTCGGCCTTGCCGACTTGCGCGCACTGCCCCAGCGAACCCAGATCACCCGTCACGACTGTGTCGAAGGCTGGAGCGCGATCGGCGAATGGACCGGGCCGCAGCTCTCCGTCCTGCTCGATGCCGCCAGGGTGCGCGAGGCGGCGAAGTTCATCGTCTTCCGCTGTGCCGACACGCTCTACGGCAATGCCTATTACGAGAGCATCGACATGGTCGAGGCCTATCACCCGCAGACGATCATTGCCCATGCGCTGAACGGCGAGCCGCTGCCCGAAAAGAACGGCGCCCCCTTGCGCGCGCGGATCGAACGGCAACTGGGCTACAAGCACGCCAAGTATCTCACCGGCATCGAAGCCGTCGCCAGCCTTGATGACATCGGCAAGGGCAAGGGCGGATTCTGGGAGGACCTCGCCGGCTACCAGTGGTATGCCGGGATCTAGAAATCCGGCCTAGCGGGCGGGAAACAGCCGCAGCATCGTCTGCCAGTCTTCGGCGATAATCTCTTCCAGCACCGCCAGATCGATGTCGGCCAGCTTGTTGACATAGAGGCAGCTCTTGCCGGTCGAATGCTTGCCCAGCCGGGTCATGGCCTCGGCCCGGTTTGCAGCGGTGATGTCGTCGCAATAGCCGCCCATCAGGTAGAGCGAGAGCTTGGCCTTGCGTGGGCTGAACCCGGTCCGCATCCAGTGGACATGGCGCCCGCTTTCGTAGGTGGTGCGATATTCGCCATAGCCGATGATGTTCGGCCCCCACATCCTCGGCACCTCGCCGGTGACCTTGCGGAACAGCGCATCGAGCACCAGCGCATCCTCGCGCTTGGCCGCAGGCTCGACCGACGCGAGGAACCCCTCGACCGGCATGTCGGTGATCACGGTCTTCGCCTCGGCCATCCTGCACCATCCCCCCATCGTGGTTGACCTTGCCAGCGCGCGCGCTTCGGGTAACCTGACGGCACAGAACCACGAAAGGAGACCCATGAGCAAGGCCCTCCTGACACGTTTCCTGACCCGGGCGGTGCGCAAGGGACGGCTGGGCGTGGTCTATGCCGATGGCAGCGCCAGCACTTTCGGCACCCCCGCCCCCGGCTTTCCCGAGATCGTCCTGCGCCTGACCGACGAGCGCGTGCCGCGCGACATCCTGATGGACCCGCGGCTCGGCGCGGCGGAGGCCTTCATGGATGGCCGCCTGCTGATCGAGGAAGGCGACGTGATGGGCCTCGTCAGCCTGCTGCGCGCCAATGCCCCATGGGACAAGGGCGGCAATCTCGGACGGCCCGGCGCGCTCAAGCGGCTGGTCAACCGCGCGGGTTTCGCTGCGGAGCAGATCAACAACCGCGTCGGATCGAAGCGCAATGTCGCGCACCATTATGACATCGGCAATGATCTCTATGCGCTGATGCTCGATCCCGAGCACTGGCAGTATTCCTGCGCCTACTGGGCGGACGGCATTACCACGCTGGCCGGGGCGCAGGGGGCAAAGCTGGCGCATATCGCGAAGAAACTGGCGCTTTCGCCCGGGCAGGAGGTGCTCGACATCGGCTGCGGCTGGGGCGGGATGGCGATCCATCTGGCGAAGCATCACGGCGTGCGGGTGACCGGCATCACCCTGTCGGAAGAACAGGCTGCCCTCGCCCGCGAGCGGGTGGCCGCAGCAGGCGTGGCCGACAAGGTCACGATCCTGCTCGAGGACTACCGCGACACCGCCGCCTCGGGCCGCCGCTTCGACCGGATCGTCTCGGTCGGGATGTTCGAGCATGTCGGCCGCGCCCAGTTCGAGACCTTCTTCGAAGCCGCCGCGCGGATGCTCGCCGATGACGGAGTGATGCTGCTCCACACCATCGGGCGCATGGGCCGCCCCGGCACGACCGATGCCTTCACACGCAGATACATCTTCCCGGGCGGCTATATCCCCGCCCTGTCCGAGACCCTCGCCGCCAGCGAGAAGTTCCGCCTGATCGCCGCCGACATCGAGACGCTGCGCCTGCATTACGCGAAGACGATCCGCTGCTGGTACGCCAACTGCATGGCCAACCGGGAGGCCATCATCGCCCTGCATGACGAGCGCTTCTTCCGGATGTGGACCTTCTACCTCGCCGGCGCTGCCACCGTGTTCGAGCATGGCAGCATGTGCAATTACCAGATCCAGTACGTGCGCCGCCGCAACACGCTTCCGATAACCCGCGACTATCTCTATAGCTGACCGCCGGGTTTGCGGGGGAATGCATGCGGATACAGGGGTTGAGGCTGGCCGGAGCCTTCATGCTTGCGGCACTGTGCGCCGGTACCGTTCAGGCGCAGGAGATCGATCCCGATCCGCGTTTCTGGCTTGAGGGCGGGGTCTACCTGCCCCGGGCCGAGACCGAGCTTTCGCTGTCCCTGCCCGATCGCGACGACGGGACCACTGTCTCGCTCGAGGATGACCTCGGTTTCAGGACCAGAGCGCGCAGTTTCGACGCAACGCTCGGTGCCAAGCTCGATGACGACTTCTATCTCGAAGCCAGCCTGTTCGATATCGACCGCACCACCACCGCCAGCCTTGCCGCGCCGATCACGGTGGAGGATGCAACCTATGCGCTGGGCGCGCGGGTCGAATCCCGTTTTGCCTCGGACATCTTTCGCCTGTCGGCCGGATACCGGATCGTCGCGAGGACAGACTGGGATCTGGCCATGCTGCTCGGCGCGCATGTCACCCGCTTCGACTTCGAGATCGAAGGTGCCGCCAGCGTCAACGGCCAGACCGCGACCACGCTGCGCCGCAGCCGCGACGTACTTGCCCCGCTGCCGACCATCGGCGTGCAGGCGCAGTATCGTCCGGCCAAATGGCTCCAGCTGCGCGCCCGGGCGGACTATTTCGAGCTTCAGGTCGGCAAGTATGATGGCCGGCTGACCAATCTCGAGGCCTCGGCAACCCTCGCGGTGACCGGGCGCTTCGGGATCGGCGCGGCATGGCGCTCGACCGAGTACCGGCTCGGGGTCGATGACGAGGACTATGCAGCCCGTGTCGCCTACCTCCTCGACGGAGTGCGCCTGTTTGCGCGGCTGACGCTGTAACCGCGGTATTGGCGCATTGCGTCGCACCGGCGGCGCTGATACGGGCGCGGCGCCTATCTCTCCCAAGGAACCGCGCCATGGCCCAGCCCCAGAAAGTCGTCCTCGCCTATTCGGGCGGTCTCGATACCAGCGTCATCGCCAAGTGGCTGAGCGTCGAGCGCGGGCTGGAAGTCGTGACCTTCACTGCCGATCTCGGGCAGGGCGAGGAAATCGAACCCGCGCGCGCCAAGGCCCGCGCCATGGGCATTCCCGACGATCACATCTTCATCGAGGACCTGCGCGAGGAATTCGTGCGCGATTTCGTCTTCCCGATGATGCGCGCCAATGCCCGCTACGAAGGCGACTACCTGCTCGGCACCTCGATTGCCCGCCCGCTGATTTCCAAGCGCCTCGTCGAGATCGCGCACCAGACCGGCGCCGATTTCATCGCCCACGGCGCGACCGGCAAGGGCAATGATCAGGTGCGCTTCGAACTTTCGGCCTATGCGCTCGATCCGGACATCAAGGTGATCGCTCCGTGGCGCGAATGGGATCTGACCAGCCGCACGGCCCTCATCGCCTGGGCCGAGGCGCACCAGATCAACGTGCCCAAGGACAAGCGCGGCGACAGCCCCTTCTCGACCGACGCGAACCTCCTGCACACCTCCTCGGAAGGCAAGGTGCTGGAGGATCCGTGGCAGGAAACCCCCGACTACGTCTACTCCCGCACGGTCAATCCCGAGGACGCGCCCGACCAGCCGGAATACATCACGCTCGATTTCGAAAAGGGCGACGGCGTGGCGCTCAATGGCGAGGCCATGTCGCCTGCCACCCTGCTCGCCGCGCTGAACGACCTTGGCCGCAAACACGGCATCGGGCGGCTCGATCTGGTCGAGAACCGCTTCGTCGGCATGAAGAGCCGCGGGATGTACGAGACCCCGGGCGGCGAGATCTACGCCCGCGCCCATCGCGGGATCGAGCAGATCACGCTCGATCGCGGCGCCGCGCATCTCAAGGACGAGCTGATGCCGCGCTATGCGGAGCTGATCTACAACGGCTTCTGGTTCTCGCCCGAGCGCGAGATGCTGCAGGCCGCGATCGACCACAGCCAGGACAAGGTCACCGGCACGGTGCGGCTGAAGCTCTACAAGGGTCTGGCGAGCGTGGTGGGCCGCAAGTCGCCTTACTCGCTCTATTCCGAGGCCCACGTCACCTTCGAGGATGACGCGGGGGCCTATGACCAGAAGGACGCCGAGGGCTTCATCAAGCTGAACGGGTTGCGTCTGCGGCTGCTTGCCCGCCGCAACCGGGACGCCTGAACGCGCCCGAGCGGATGGGGAAAACCGAGTCGCCGCGCTCGCTGCGGCGGCAGCGGGCCGGTAATGTGACATTCTGAAGGCGGTTTCGTTCCCGCTCGCTCACCCGGTTCGCGACAAATGCGACGAAGCGTTGACTTATCCACTCGTGTCCACAGCCTAAACGGCCGGAAGTGGAAAAGTCGCCGGGTGAAATGTTGCCAGAACGCCGGTTGAGGCGCACTTTCAACTTGTCTTCGGGACACGAAGCAACCGGAACGGAAAGCCGCAAGGCCTTGAAGTTTCCGGGGTTTTGATCCCAAGGATGGCGGTGGTATCTGTCCACGCGCCTGTCGAGAGAGGGCATGCAGGAGGCTTCGGCCAAAGGCAAGTCGGCTCGTTTGAGGCAGGAGCGACGCGATGTCACCGGACAGGCCGGGAACCTGGCCGGAACGGGTGATGGTGAAGGACGCAAGTCCGTAAGCCGCCGCAAGCCCGGATCGGTAAAGGGACACGGTCTCGGCCAAGCGACTGCGCAAGGCAGCGAACATCGGAGGCTTCGGGCTTCGAAAGGGCGCAGCAGGGCAGGAGCGAAAGCCGGATGCCGGCGCGAGCGCCGGTGACAAATCTCTGGCAGGGCCGGCCGCAAGGCGCAGGCAGCGAGAGGCTAGACATCGGGCGCCAAGCATGCCCTGGCGCGGAGGATGCGGAAGGTTCGCCGGACGCATCGCGAGCAAGGGGTGTCCACGCGCTGGTGAGAGTGGGGTCGGCAGCAATGCCGGCCCCATTTGCATTGCGGCTCCCGGTTGCATCCTCCCCGATCCCGCCCGCCCCCAGCCCGCCTGCGACTCCGAGTCGCCGTTTGCAGAGCCTTGCGCCTGCCGACGCCAGCCCACGCGCTTTGCCGCAAATCGCGGGCGATTCAGCGCCGGAATGCCCTGCGCCAACGACAAGGCGTTGCGCCGGTTTGCCTTTTGCAAGCTGTGCAACCTAAGGGCACTGTCCATGCGGACGGGAAATCGCACCAACGCCTTCAAGGCCCGTAGCCTGCGCGCCGCGCTGGTCGCCGGAGCGCTTGGCCTCGCGCCGCTGGCGGCCTCGACCGCCGCGACGCCCGCCGATGGTGCCTTGCCGCTCGAAGCGAGCGCGGTGTCGGTCGAAGTGGTGCCGGTTGCCCCGGCCCCGTTGTCCGAGGAAGCCGCCTCGGCCCCGGCCGAACTGCCCGAACAGGCGACCAGCCTTGGCCGTGGCTCGGCCTCCTACTACGCCCACAAGTTCCACGGCCGCCGCACGGCCAGCGGCGAAGCCTTCGACAACGGCGCGATGACCGCCGCCCACCGCACCCTGCCCTTCGGCAGCCTCGTGCGGGTCACCAATCCAGCCAACGGTGCGAGCGTGATCGTGCGCATCAATGACCGCGGGCCGTTCAGCCGCGGCCGGTTGATCGACGTGAGCCGCGCCGCGGCCGAGGAACTCGGCATGATCGCGCGCGGTCACGCCACGGTCGAACTCGAACTGATCGAGGGCTGACAGGCCCCCTGCTGCCGGCACCCGCCTGACGGTTGCCGGAACAGCACATTCCCCGCCCCTGGCTGCCTTGCCCACGCAAGGGCTCTTGCGCGCTGCGGCGGCGCGGCTAGGACTGCTGGCCGCCCGGAACCGCAGCGGGGGCGCTGCGGCGGGCGGCACAGGGGACCTTTCGCCATCACGCTCGCGTTGATCCTGCTCTATGTCTTTGCGCAGGTGCTGCTTGCCGCGTGGGCAGGCCGCGGGGCGAAGTCGGATGCCGACTACCTTGTCGCGGGTCGCAGTCTCGGGCCTTTCGCCGTGGCGATGAGCCTGTTTGCGACCTGGTTCGCTTCCGAAAGCCTGATCGCCACCTCCTCCGAAGTCGCCTCCGGCGGGCTGGCCGGTGCACGGACCGAGCCCTTTGCCTATGCCCTCGGGATCCTTGCCATCGCGCTGTTCTTTGCCCACCGGCTCAGAAGCGGCGGCTACATCACGATCGCCGATTTCCTGCGCGCCCGCTTCGGCGAAGGCACGGAATGGCTCGCAGCCGGGGTGATCGCACTGTCGGCCACCACCTGGTCGGCCGCACAGCTCTTTGCCTTCGCCACGATCATCGACGCCGCCTCGTCGCTCGACTTTCCCGCCGCTCTTGCAGGCTCCACTCTGCTGGTGCTGACCTACACCCTGTTCGGCGGCCTTGCCGGGGACGTGGTGACCGACATCCTGCAGGGGGCGATCATGGTCGCGGCAATGCTGGTGCTGGCCTTCCTGATGCTCGATGCCCATGGCGGCGTTGCGGCGGCGGTGGCCAGCGTTCCGCCGCAGGCCTGGTCCTTCGCCAGCCCGGGCGAGAGCTGGGTGGAATGGGCCGAACTGTGGCTGATCCCGATCGCCGGGACGATGGTGAGCCAGGAAGCGCTCGCCCGCACGCTCGCCGCGCGTTCGCCCGCGGTCGCGCGGCGCGGAGCGCTGGCGGGCGCGGGGATCTACCTCATGGTCGGCCTCGTGCCGGTCAGCTTCGGCCTGTTCGGCCCGCCGCTCGCGCCGGTGCTGGGGGTGGAGCTGGCCACCGACGAGACCTTCCTGCCCGCTCTGGCGGAGGCGTTGTTTCCGTCGTGGCTGCACATCGTCTTCACCGGCGCGCTGCTTTCGGCGATCCTGTCTTCGGTCGACTCCGCGCTGCTGGCGGTCTCAGCGGTGGCGGCGGAGAGCGGCTATCGCCGGCTTCATCCCGACGCCTCCCCGCGCACCATGCTGCGCGCCGCGCGCGGGGCGACGGTGATCGCCGCACTGGTGGCGGCGCTGGTGGCCGCTTCGGGCTCCACCTTGCGCGATCTGGTGCTCGATGCAGGCGCGATCGCGGCGGTGCTGGCGGTGCCGATCATCATGGGGCTGGCCGGTCGCGGGCAAGGCACACATGCCGCGCTCGCCGCGATCATCACCGAGATCGCGGTGCTCGGCGTGCTCGACTGGGGGCTGGGGATCGAGGGGGCGTTCCTGTGGATGATCGCGAGCGGCGTGGCGGTATTCGCCCTCGTCGCCACACTCACCCCCGCCCGACCGGAGCCCGCGCCGGAGCCCTGATCGTCCAGCAATCCGAAGGGTTTACGGCTCCCGCGCGTTCGTCCTGCACCGGCGGCGCGCTCGGTTGCTCCAGATAGGATGCATCCCTGCTTGCCGCTGCCCGGAGCCGCGCACAGACTCGCGCGCCTGAACCGCGGGGAGAGACCATGTTCTATCTGCACATTCCCAAGACAGGCGGCCAGACCCTGGCGCGCCGCCTTGCCTCGGCCTTCCCTCGGGGCCGTTCGCATCTGCAGGAAGGCCAGTTCACCTATCCCGCCGATTGCACCGCGCTCGGCCAGTGCCTTGGCGCGCACGACTTCGTCGAGGCGCATGTCGCGGGCGAGATGCTGCAGCATCGCCGCATCGCCGATCTGCTGGTCACCGTGCGCGAGCCGGTGGCGCAGATCATCTCCAACTTCCGCCACATCCGGCGCGAGCCTGACCGCCGCCTCAGCCGCGCCGCGCGCGAGCTCGATCCGGGCACCTTCTTCGACCATTTCGGGGACTTCTTCGCCGACTTCCAGACCCGCTACCTCCTCTCCGCCTTCCTCCCGCTCGGCATCGAGGAGGAGCGCCGCGGCTTCCTCCCCACCGTCGCCCGCCACCTGCCCGCGGTGCTCGACCGGGCGCGCTGGCTCGTCCCGACCGAGCGGATCGACGCCTTCGTCCCGCTATGGGAGACCGAGACCGGTCGCCGCGTGGCCGAGCCCGCCTACGCCACCAACCGCGCGCCGCCTGACGACGTCGATCTGCCCGCGCTCGAAGCCGCGATCCGCGCGCGCCCGGCGCTGTTCGCGCTCGACAGCGTGCTCTACCAGCACGCC
>CAZQOO010000034.1:18667-22000 GCA_964594845.1 uncultured Porphyrobacter sp.
TCCGAGCCGACCGCCCATGGCCCCGGCAACTGGGCCGGCCCTTCCCGCCGCAGCGACCTTGCGGTGCGGCGCGGCGCGGGGCAGGACGTGCTCGCCTTCGACGTGACGGTCATCAACGGCATCACCTTCACCGACATCCTCGCCTTCGACACCGCCCGCTTCACCGCGCTCCCCGTCCGGCGCGAGGAGCTGGCGGCGGGCCACTGGCGCTACCGCATCGACCTTTCCGCCTTGCCCCGCACCTGCGACATCGCGCTAATGGTCCCCGATTGCTACGCCGCGATCAACGTCTTCCCCTCCGGCGGCAGCGCCAGTCTCGAACGGCGCAGCTTCCTCGCCACCGGCTGGCGGCTGGAACGTGTGGCCGCCGTGGTCGAGGACGAGGCCGAGGTGGTGCTGCCTGCCGAGTGAGCGCGGCTAGAGGCCGCCTGCCCCGGCCCGATCCGGCCCTGCCCTGCCCGCTCCATCCCCGCCGGCGCTGCCGTGGCCGCGCCTGTTGGAGACACATGAGACACTGTCCAGAGCAACAAAACCCGCCGCCCCGCTGCCCGCTCGTCCGCCCCCCGCGCTGAGCGCATCCGCCGCAGCTGGCGCGTCGTCCAGAGCCCGGCTCTCCCCGGCCCCATCCTCTCCGGCCTGCTCCCCGGCCTGCGCTTCGGCCCCGCACGCTTCAGCCTCCTCCGCCTCCCCGTCTTCGTCCTCCCCGTCCGCGTCCTCAAGCGCCGCGTCCTCGCCGTCCTCGTCGGCCCAGCGCCCGTCGTCCCAGGCGTTCTCGTCGTCCTCGTCGTCCTCGTCCCAGTCGTAGAGCTCCGGCGGATCGAGCAGCCGTTCCACCTCCGCGTCGAAATTCGCCACGGTGGCATGGACCCCCGCCGAACCCGCAATCCGGTCAAGCCGGGCGAGGTGGGCGAGCAGCAGCCGGCTGTCGTAGCGGGTGCGCGTGGCGACCTCCTCGCCGTGGTAATAGACCACCTCCTGCACCCCGTTGAGCGCGCGGTCGGCGAGCACCTCCTCGACCTGCGGCCGGGCGAGCACCAGCGCGGCATCCCACAATTGCCGGAACTGCACCGAGGCGCGCCGCATGCGGTAGAGATGCGCGCGGCTCACCCCGACCTGCTGCGCCGCCGCCCGGACATTGCCCCACTGCGCGAGCGTCTGGACAAAGACCGCCTGCTTTTCGAGCGGCACATCGGCCGCCAGCGCGGCAGGGCCGGTGACAGCGGGCTGGCCGGAAGAGGAAAGCTGGGAAGACATGGGCGCGGGCTCCTTGGGGAGAGAGTGAGCATAGAGCGCCGCCCTGCCGCAGGTTCTTGTCCCTCACCGGTCGCCCGAGGCCCCTCACCCCTCTCGCCTGCCCGCGGATCACGTCCGGGGCGGGCATCGGGGCCGGGGGTGGGACCAGCGCGGGGAGAGCCTTGCGCATGCAGGCCGACGCCTGCGCGGGAGGGTATGTCGGGGGCGGGGGTGTAGGAAAGGGGGAGTCGCCCGCGCGGGCTTTCCCGATGGCGCAGTCCCTCCGCCGTGGCCCCCTGCGCAAGGCAACTTGGCGGACATGGGTCTCGCCTTATCGAAACAACCTTTCACGTAGCTGCGAGTATGTCACAACAAGCCTGAGCCCCCGATCGAGATGACCGATCAAGGCGTGGACTGCCCGATGTGGGGCCGCGCAAGGGGAGACAAGCCGGGAGAGCACCCCGTCGGCCAAGCGCTGCCGGGCCGCTTGCTTTACGCATTGCGTCTCGGTCGCATTGTCATTGTTAACTTTTGCGTAGCGGAAAACCTTTGCAGCATCCGCGCCCTACGAATATGGGATTAATACCTCCCAATTCGCCGTGAATTAAAAATCTGTTTTTGAAGACTTTTTTAATTCGGCTGCAGCGCGCCCGTTAACGATCCCGTGGGCCTCATGGTTAATACTGGATACCTATTTTGCTTGCGAGGGACGCGGGCCGAAGCTTAGTTAGGGTCAATAAAAAAATGCAAAGCCTACGCCGTTCGAAAGATTCGAATTATCCAATGCGTGATCGTGACGAATCCAATTCAAAGAAGAGCTACGCAAAACCTTCGCTCAGAATTCTCAATCCTGAGAGCATTTGCCCGTCGGAACGTCTGGCATTCTGCCATATCAAATATCTTTACATCAATGATACATTCGCCCGTTTCCGCGACAAGTTCGTAGATCAGGCTTTCCCGGACTGCGAGATCAATCGGTACCGGATCCTGTTCGACGATCTGCCGCGGACCTATGAGCGGGCCGATATCGTCGTCGTCGGTGGCAACGATCCCGACCGTCTGGCCGCGTTCATCAAGGTGAACGAGCCTCTGCTGCGCAATGTCCCGAAGCTCGCCCTGAGCCAGAATATTGCCCCGCGTCGACGCGCCGACCTGCTCAATGTTGGCTATGACGACGTGCTGAACATGCGCAGCTGCGCCGCCGAGGAATTCGGGGCAAGGGCGCTTTCGATCTTCGAAAGGTACAGGCTTGCCTCGGCCAGGCACGAAATCGATCTGTTCGCCGGAGCCGGGATCAACAAGGTCTGCGACTATGAAAAGCTCACGTTTTCGCAGCGGCGGATCGTGAAGGCGCTGATCAGCGCACCCGGTCGTTACTGCTCCTACGACAAGCTGGCGAGGCTGGCATCGCGCGATCACATCGATCTGACGCCGAACCACCTGAGGGTCCTGATCCACCAGATCCGTCCGAAGCTCTCTCCGGATTATGAAATCGCAGCAGTTTACGGTGAAGGCTATCGCCTTCTGGGGCCAAGCATGTATGACTGAAGAAAACAATCTCTCGTTGATCGAAGATGAAACAACGCAACAGGAAGTAAGAAGTCGCTTCGAAATCCCGGACGTTACGAAAAGCTACTTCCAGTACAAAGCGCAATACGGACGGGCCGTCGGCTATCCGCGGAGATTTACGCGGTTCGCTTGGTATCCCAAGCGAATGTCGAATGGCCGTTGGATTTTCTGGAAGAAATACACAGTCCTTGAGCTGTAGACGAGCTTATGGGCGGCCGCAGCTGACCCTACGGCGGTCGCCCACCCTTCTTGACAGGTGGTGATCTTTTTATGGGAGGGGTTCGTATAAGAGCGACCCGGCGGACTCTTCCCACCCACCTTTGAGGATATTGCCGGGAACCGCGCAAGGTTTCACCCGATAGATGATCGGGGCTGCTTCACCATCTTTCCGCCCCGCCTTGTGGCTGCGCCGGGGCCGACTTCTTTCCGGGTCAGGTCTGCAACAGCGGCTTGAGATACCGGCCGGTGAAACTGCGCTCCACTTCGACAATGTCCTCGGGCGTCCCCACCGCGACCACTTCGCCGCCGCGC
>CAZQOO010000035.1:0-14842 GCA_964594845.1 uncultured Porphyrobacter sp.
CACCGGCGAGGTGAAGAACCCCGCGCTGATGGTGCTGCTGGCGGTGATCGCGGTGATCAACGTGCTGATCTGGACCGTGCCCACCCAGAGCGGGCAGGCGCCGATCGAGCAGCTCAAGGCTGCCGGGGACGAATAGTCCGACGTGCATGCATGCCGCATGTTCGGCGTCGCAGACGCCGCAAGGCCGACTGGCCGCCCGCAGCGACGCGACCTTCAGGTCGCATGAGCGAGGAACGGCGCGCCCGGAGGGGCGCGCCGTCTCACATCAAGGAATCCTCCAGGTGATACTGCCGTTGAAGCTGCCAGCGACCGGCTTGCCGGTGCCGTCACGCGCGGCATCGAAGCGGGCGCGCTTGCTCACCAGCTCGCAGGTCGCCGCATCGAGCACGCCGTGCCCGGTCGAGCGGGTGATGGTGCAGCCTGTCACCTTGCCGGCGGCATCGATCGTCAGCGTGAAGCGCGCCGCGCCCGAAAGGCCCTGCCGCAGCCAGTTCGCACGGTAGTCGCTGTCCATCACCCAGCGCCCGGGATTGTTGCGCGGTGTCGCGCCGACGGGATCGAAAGGCGAGGCGCTCGGCGTCGGGCCGGGGATGCCGAAATCGACCGGACCCACGACCGGCCCGGTGAGTTCATCGAGGCCCGGCAGGCTCTCGACCGGCGTCGTGGCGAAATCGAACGGGATCACCTCGGGGCGGGTGACCGTCGAGGTGCTGCTCGTCTGCTGCTGGCTGGTGCTGGCGGTGGGCTTGACCGGTTCGGGCGGCGGCGGCGGGATCGGGACCGGCCTGATCGTGAACCCCTGAAGCGGGGGCGGCGGGTTGTCGATCACCACCGTGACCGCAAGGCCGGCCACCAGCAGCGCGCCAAAGGCAGCCGGAATGCCGAATGCACCTGCCAGCGCGGCGGGATTGGGTCGGCGGGTATGGGAAGCATAGCTCATTTACGGGGCTCCTCTCTCCATCATCGTGGGAGCGGTGGCCGGAGCACCCTAGGGAAGCGTGAACCCTCCGGCTCCGCTCGGGAGCCAAAGTACTATGATTTTTGATAGGGGCGAAGCGGTTTCGCGTTGCGTTTCAGGACTGTCTCCAGTCCCGAGACGCCACCATCACTTGATCGGGCAATCCGGCGAGAGGCGGAAGTCGAGGTAATTGTCGACCGAGGCCATCAGATCCTCGAGCTCGTTCTCGAAGAAGTGGTTGGCGCGCGGGATTTCCTCGTGGTGGATGGTGATGTGCTTCTGGGTGCGCAGCTTGTCGACCAGCTTCTGCACCGCGGTCGGCTGCACCACCGTGTCCGCCGCGCCCTGCACGAAGATGCCGCTGGCGGGGCAGGGGGCGAGGAAGGAGAAATCGTACATGTGGGCCGGCGGCGCGACCGAGATGAAGCCGCGCACTTCGGGGCGGCGCATCAGCAGCTGCATCCCGATGAGCGCGCCGAAGGAATAGCCCGCGATCCAGGTGCTCTGCGCTTCGGGGTGGATCGACTGCACCCAGTCCAATGCGCTCGCTGCGTCGGAAAGTTCCCCGATCCCGCTGTCGAAGCTCCCCTGCGAACGGCCCACGCCGCGGAAGTTGAAGCGCAAAGTCGCAAAGCCGCGATCCGCGAAGGTCTTGTAGAGCCGCTGCACGATCCGGTCGTTCATCGTGCCCCCGCCTTCGGGGTGCGGATGGAGGATCATCGCCACCGGCGCACGCGGGCGGGGCGGGGGCGAGAAACGGCCTTCAAGGCGGCCTTCCGGGCCGGGAAAGATGACTGAGGGCATCGGGCAAACCTTGTGATCGAGAGCCTGCGCGCCGGGTGGCGCTGGCGATTGCGCGGCCTATATAGTGTCACTCGCGAAAATCGCAATTTCTTGTGAGGAAATGGTCATTCCCCAGCGGGTCTATCTCGATCACGCCGCCACCTCGCCGCTGCGCCCTGAGGCCAAGGCGGCGATGGAGGAGGGCTTTCGCCTGTGGGCGAACCCGTCCTCGCCCCATGCGGAAGGCCGCCGCGCCCGCGCCGCGCTGGAGGATGCAAGGGAGCGGGTGAAGCGCGCGCTGGGGTGGGAAGGCGAGGTGATCTTCACCTCGGGTGCGAGCGAGGCTTTGTGGATCGGGCTGAACCGCTGCAAGGCCAAGCGCCAGATCGTCAGCGCGGTGGAGCATGACGCGGTGTTCCGGGCCGCGCCGGATGCCGAGGTGTTTCCGGTTCCGGACTGTGGTCTCAATCCTCCGGAGCCGGAAGCGCTTGCCTTGGCGCTGGCCCGAGGCGAGCCAGCGATCGTCGCGCTTCAGGCCCTCAATTCCGAGACCGGCACGCACATCCTCAAGCCACTGTGGGAGAACAGCCAAGCCCTTGCAAATGGTGTGCGTGAGGTCGGCGGTCTGTTGCTGGCCGACTGTTCACAAAGCGCGGGAAAATATCGCCTTCCCGATGCCGATATGATTGTTGTCAGCGCCCATAAGTTCGGCGGACCGATTGGCATTGGTGCCTTGCTGGTGCGCGATTTCAACATGCTTGACCCCGTCGGCGGGCACGAGCGCGGCTATCGGCAGGGCACCGAGAACCTCCCCGGTGCGCTCGGCATGGCGGCGGCGCTGGAGGCGGGCGGTTTTCAGAGCTGGGCGACTACTGAGCCCGACCGTTTCGAATTCCGCGAGGCGATCTGGGCGGCGGGGGAACCCATCGCGGTCGGCCCGCAATGCTCGCATATCTTCGCCGTCGCCCACCCCACCATGAGCGCGCAGGCTCTCCTGATCCGCCTCGACGCGATGGGTTTCGCCGTGTCGGCGGGGAGCGCCTGTTCCTCGGGTACGCTCAAGAAAAGCCGGGTGCTCGATGCCTTCGGGGTGCCCGATGATGTCGCTGCGCGCACCATCCGGGTGAGCATCGGGTGGTCGACCACGCCCGAGGAACTGGAGCGGTTTGCCGAGGCTTGGGCGTCGCTATGCTGAATCGTCATTGCGAGCGTAGCGAAGCAATCCATGGCCAAACCTTGCGGCCTGTTGCGACAGCAGTCCATGGATTGCCGCGTCGCCTTCGGCTCCTCGCAATGACGAAGATTGCCCCATGATCTACCTCGATTATCAGGCCACCACACCCCTCGCTCCCGAAGCGCGCGAGGCGATGTTGCGCTGGCTCGGCGGGCCGGAGAGCGACACTTTCGGCAACCCGCACAGCGCGCACCGCATGGGCCGCATGGCCGCTGCCGCGATCGAGGCCGCGCGCGAGCACGTCGCCGCGCTGTTTCCTCCGGGCGGGCGAGTGATCTTCACCTCCGGCGCGACCGAGGCGATCAATCTCGCGATCAAGGGCACCGCGCGCGGCGACGGCACCAACACCCTCGTCGTCTCGGCCATCGAGCACGCCGCGGTACGCGATTGCGGCCATGCCATGCGCGATATCACCGAGGTGCTGGTGCTGCCGGTGGGCCGCGACGGCCTTGTCGCTGCGGACATGATCATCCCCGAAGGCACGCAGCTTACCGCGGTCATGCAGGTCAATAACGAGATCGGAACGATCCAGCCGGTCGCGGCGCTGGCCGAGGCGGCCCATGCGGCGGGCGGCTGGTTCCTGTGCGATGCGGTGCAGGGCTCAGGCAAGCTCGCCCCGCCGGCCAATGCCGACATGATTGCGGTCTCGGCGCACAAGCTCCACGGCCCCAAGGGCATCGGCGCGCTGTGGGTGCGGGACGGGGTGGAGTTGCAGCCGCAGACCCATGGCGGCGGGCAGGAGCAGGGGCTGCGCTCGGGCACGCTCAGCCCCGCGCTGATCGCGGGCTTCGGGGCGGCGGCGCGGCTGGCGGCGGAGCGCGGGCAAGAGGACGCGGCCCTTGTCGAAGCCCTATGGCAGCGTGCCCGCGAGCTGTTCGATGGCTGGACTCTCAACGGCAGCGCAGAGCACCGCTGGCACGGCAATCTCAATCTCCGCCGCGATGGTCTCGATGTGGCCCGGCTGATGAGCGACTGCCGACAGGTCATGTTCTCCGCCGGTTCGGCCTGCGCCAGCGGGTCGGGGCGGCCAAGCCACGTGCTGCGCGCCATCGGCCTTACCGACGCAGAGGCAAAGTCCTCTATCCGCCTCGGATTCGGGCGCTATACGAGCCTCGAGGATATCGAAACTGCTGCCGCCATGATCAATGCCGCCGCCAGGGAGCAAGGCCTGTGAGCATTACCGTCACCTTCATCGACCCGCGCGGAAAGGCGGTGGAAACGACCGCCGAGCCGGGCGACAACCTGCTGCGCGTCGGCCAGGCGGCGGGGCTGCCGCTCGAAGGCACCTGCGAGGGTCAGATGGCGTGTTCCACCTGTCATGTGATCGTCGCGCCAGAGTGGTTCGAGCGCCTGCCGCCCGCTGCCGAGGAGGAGGAGGACATGCTCGATTTCGCCGCCGGCGCGCGGCGCACCAGCCGCCTGTCGTGCCAGATCGAACTGACGGCCGAAATGGACGGGCTGACCGTCAGCGTCCCGTCGGAAAGCAACGACCTCAGGCGAATGTAAAAGGCTCAACCCTGTGGAAACCCCTCTCCCTCGCGCGGGCGCGGGTTGCTAGACGGGCGGTATGTCCGATCAAGTCACCACCGGGGAGCCTGATGACGGCTTTGATGCCATCGTCGATGCGCCTTTCGATGCCGCGCTGTCCGAGCGCTATCTGGTCTATGCCCTCTCGACCATCACCGCCCGCAGCCTGCCCGATCTGCGCGACGGGCTGAAGCCGGTTCACCGCCGCCTGCTGTGGGCGATGCGGCAATTGAAGCTCGATCCCTCCAGCGCTTTCAAGAAGTCCGCCCGCGTGGTCGGCGACGTGATCGGGAAATATCACCCGCATGGCGATGCGTCCGTCTATGACGCGATGGTGCGCCTCGCGCAGGATTTCGCCCTGCGCTATCCGCTGGTCGAGGGGCAGGGGAACTTCGGCAATGTCGATGGCGATAATGCCGCGGCCTACCGCTACACCGAAGCGCGCCTGACGAAGACCGCGCTCGAACTGATGGCGGGGCTGGACGAAGGCACGGTCGATTTCCTGCCGACCTATAATGGCGAGGAAGTCGAGCCTGACATCTTCCCCGGGCTGTTTCCCAATCTGCTGGCGAACGGCGCCAGCGGGATCGCGGTCGGCATGGCGACCAGCATCCCCAGCCACAATGTCGCGGAAATCATCGATGCGACGCTGGAGCTGATCGATAACCCTTACGTCACCCATGAACGGCTGATGGAGCTGTTCCACGGCCCCGACTTCGCCACCGGCGGGCAGGTGGTGGACAGCCCGGCAGTGATTGCCGAGGCCTATCGCACCGGACGCGGGGCCTTCCGCCTGCGCGGGCGGTTTCGTGCGCCCGAAGCGAAAGACCCGGCCGATATCGAAGCCGGGATCGAACGCCTCGGCGGCGGGCAGTGGCAGCTGGTCATCTCGGAAATCCCCTATCAGGTGCCCAAATCCAAGCTGATCGAGCAGATCGCGCAGGCGATTGCCGATCGCAAGCTGCCGATCCTTGAAGACGTGCGCGACGAAAGCGACGAGGCGATCCGCATCGTGCTGGTGCCCAAGAGCCGAAATGTCGATCCTGATCTGCTCAAGGAAAGCCTGTTCAAGCTGACCGATCTGGAGACGCGCTTCAGCCTCTACCTGAACGTGCTGGATGCCACCCGCACGCCGATGGTGAGGGGGCTGAAGGAGCTGCTCGAACACTGGCTCGACCAGATCGAGCGGCGGCTGGAGCTGGTGCGCGGCTATATCATCGCCTTCCTCAACCTCGACCGGGTGATCGAGATCATCCGCACCGAGGACGAGCCCAAGCCGGTGATGATGGCCGAATTCGACCTCACCGACCGGCAGGCCGAAGCGATCCTCAACATGCGGCTGCGGTCCTTGCGCAAGCTCGAGGAAATGCAGCTGCGCAAGGAGCAGGACGAGCTGCTGGCGGAGCAGGACGAGCTCGAAAAGCTGCTCGAAAGCCCGGCCCGCCAGCGCACCCGGCTCAAGCGCGACCTGAAGGCCCTGCGCAAGGACTATGCCGAGGACACCCCGCTCGGCCGCCGCCGCACACTGATTGCCGAGGCCGCCGCGACGGTTGAATTCAGCATGGACGCGATGATCGAGAAGGCGCCGGTGACCGTGATCCTCAGCCAGAAGGGCTGGATCCGCGCGGCGAGCGGCCATGTGCCGCTCGATCAGGAGTTCAAGTACAAGGAGGGTGATGGCCTCGCCTTCATCGCCCATGCGCAGACCACCGACAAGCTGCTGCTCGCCGCCAGCGACGGGCGGTTCTTCACCTTGGGCTGCGACAAGCTGCCCGGCGCGCGCGGCTTCGGCGAGCCGGTGCGCAGCATGATCGATCTCGAAAGCGAGGCGAGCGTTGCGGCGATGATGGTGCACAAGCCCGGCGGGCGTCTGCTGCTCGCCTCAAGCCACGGCAAGGGTTTCGTTGCCGAGATGAACGAGCTGCTGGCCGAAACCCGGAAGGGCCGGCAGGTGGTCAACCTCAAGGACGGAGCGGTGCTGCGGGTGATCCGGCGGATCGGCGAGGCGCATGATCATGTCGCCTGCGTCGGGGACAACCGCAAGCTGGTGGTGTTCAATCTCGAGGAGCTGCCGGTCATGACCCGCGGGCAGGGGGTGCAGTTGCAGCGCTACCGTGATGGCGGTTTGTCCGACGCGACCACCTTCGTGCTGGCTGACGGGCTCAGCTGGCAGATGGGCGGATCGGGCGAGCGCACCCGCACCGAGACCGAGATCCGCATGTGGAAGGTTGCGCGCGGGGCGGCCGGACGGATGCCGCCGCAGGGTTTCCCCAAGTCGAACCGCTTCGATTGATGCGCCAGGCCGCAGGCGAGGTGTGCCTGCGACCCGGCGCAATGTCAGCGCGGATTACTGCGCCGCGCCGCCGGTGCTGGCGGCCTGCGCGCTGGTGGCAGCGCTGGCGATCTGATCGCGGGTGAACAGCGCCATCAGCTGGCCTGCGGGATTCACCGCGAAATGCTCCTTCTTCAGCGCGACCGGGCCTTGGGGGCTTTCGAGAATGATCGCGTCGGCCGCGAGATCGACTTGGCTGAGGGTGCCGGCGGGATTGCCGTTGGCCGAAATCACCGCTGCGCCCACCACCAGCGCGGCATCGCGCTGCGCCATGGCTGCGGCGACCTGTTCGTCCATCATCGCGTCGATCTGGCCCTTGGTGGCATTGATGCTCGGCCCGCTGGCGCCGGCGCCGATCAGCTCGGCGGGGATGGGGGCCTTGTGCTTGCCGGTGTCGATCGTGACGATTCCGTTCGCCACGGCTTCGACTGTGCCGATCGGATTGCCGTCATTGCCATAGACCGTAGCGCCGACATCCTGCGCATGGGCAGCGGCCGGGACGAGAGCGGGGCTGGCTGCAAGGAGGGTGGCCAGCAGCGCGCGCTTTACGGTGTTCATCGATCTTTTCTCCATTCTTGCACTTCGTCAGGGCACTGCCGGGGGGTGGCAGCATCGGCGGGAGAGACGCGGACAAATGGCCCGAAGACCACCACGAGCGGACGGGCGAACTGGCCCGGTTCGATTGGAACGCGTGTGCAATAAATGCACAAATCCCGCATAAGGTTCCTAGCAAGGGCCTGGCGCGGCAAACAACCGCCGCAAGCTTGTTGCGGGATCGGCCTGCCCCGCTTTTGCTGCGGTTCGCCCCGTCCGGGGCAGGCCTTGCCGCTTAGCCCGGCCTTGCTTGACCGGCCAGGGCTTCGTCGAGCAATTGCGCGATCCGGTCGGGATCGGGGAAGCCCTCGGCCACCCAGCGCGCCTCGATCTGCTGGAGGATGCGCGCCACGTCCGGCCCGGCGCTCACCCCGCGCGCGACGATCGCGCCGCCCTTGAGGGGAAAGACCGGCACACGCCAGCCATCCAGCAACCGCGCATCGCCGCCGCTCAGCAGCAGCCGGTCGATCGCCAGCGGCGGCGTGAGGCGATAGGCGAGCATCTGCGGGCTGGTGGCATCATCGGCGCTGCGCTCGGCGGCGCTTACCAGCCTTGTGCGCTGGGCCTTGGACAGGCGCAGGCGCGCAGCGACCGTCTCGGCCACTTCGGGCGAGGGCGGGAGCAGCGCCGCCAGCCGCCGCACGGGATCGGGCGCAAAGCCCTGCGTGCGCTCGGCCGCGATCAACCGAGCGAGCGCGGCGAGCTGCGCGGCGCAGGCTTCGGGCAGGATCACCCCGAGCACGCCGTTTTCGCGCATCCGTTCGATCGTGGCATGCGGATCGGGCAGGGCGAGCAGCGCCAGCAGTTCGGCGGCGATCCGTTCCCGGCTGAGGCCCTTGAGGGTATGCGCCAGTTCCGCACAGGCGCTTTCGGCCTCCGCATCCAGCGTGGCGCCGAACCGCGCCTGGAACCGGTAATAGCGCAGGATCCTGAGGTGATCCTCGGCAATCCGCTGCTGCGCCGAGCCGATGAAGCGCACCCGCCTTGCGCGCAGGTCGTCCAGCCCGCCGAAGAAGTCCGCGATCTCCATCGTTTCGGGATGGGCATAGAGCGCGTTGATGGTGAAATCGCGCCGCGCCGCATCCTCGCGCCAGTCCGAGGCGAAGGCGATGGTGGCGCGCCGGCCATCGGTTTCCACGTCGCGTCGCAGGGTGGTGATCTCGACCGGCCCGTCCTTGAGGATCGCGGTGACGGTGCCGTGCGCGATCCCGGTGGGCACGGTGCGGATGCCGGCGACGCGGCAGTTCTCGATCACTTCTGCGGGCATCAGCAGCGTGGCGCAGTCGACATCATGCACCTCGGCCCCCAGCAGGCTGTCGCGCACCGCCCCGCCGACCCAGCGGATATTCTCGGCCCCCAGCGCCGCCGTCAGCGCGGCGAGCCCGGCGCGGCGCGGCCATTCGGCCTCGGACAGGTCACGCAGCATTCTTCAGCCCCTCCATCGCGATCCGCCGCGACAGGTTGGCGATGATCGCCGCAGTCACGCCCCAGATGCGGAATCCCTGCCAGTCGAGTTCGAGATAGCGCCGCGTCGCACCCCGCCAATAGGCCTCGTTGGCGGTCCAGCTGGCCGGATCGAGCAGCAGCGCCAGCGGCGCCTCGAACCAGTCGGCCACCTCGACCGGATCGGGCCGCAGGTCGAGCCCGGGCGGTACCACGCCCACCACCGGTGTGACGATGAAGCCGGTCCCGGTGTGGTAGAGATCGCTGGTGCCGATCACCCGCACCGCCGCGCGCGGCAGGCCCAGCTCCTCCTCGGCCTCGCGCAGGGCGGCGGTGACGGCATCCTCGCCCGGATCGATCTTGCCGCCGGGAAAGGCGACCTGCCCGGGGTGATCGCGCATCGAGCGCGGCCGCTGGGTGAGGATCACCTGCGGAGCCTCCGGCACATCGGTAATCGCGATCAGCACGGCCGCCGGGGTCGCCCGCCCGTCGCGGGCGAATTGCGCATCGCTGAGCAGATCGGGAATGTCGCGCGCGTGGCCTTCGGCAAACAGCCGTGCGAGCGGTTCGTAGATGCTGGGCCGGGCCGAGAGCGTCATGGCAGCAGCGCGAAGCTCATGCCCCGGCTGGCGATGCGCCAGCCCTTGCTGTCTGCCCCTTCGGCCAGCGCGATCTCGGCCAGCTGCGCCCAGGTCGAGCGGTTGAGGCGCGCCTCGCAGCCGCGCCGGACATGGAGATAGAGCGCCGGATTGTCGGTCGTGCCAGCCGCGCGCAGCGGATGCTCCGGCCCGGCGATCACCAGTTCGTCGGTATTGAGCCGGAATGCCAGCGCGTCCTCTGCGCGCACGCAGTCGGTGGCGATGAAGGCCGCATCCTCGACTTCGATGCTGAGCTTTTCGACCGGCGTCACCAGCCAGTGGTGGCCCGCCGCGTCACGGGTGATGAGGCTCGCGAAGGCGCGCACCATCGCCTCGCGCCGGATCACGCCGCCCTCGTGGTACCATGTCCCGTCGGCGGCAATCACCATATG
Organism: uncultured Porphyrobacter sp.; assembly: GCA_964594845.1. Classification (GTDB taxonomy): domain Bacteria; phylum Pseudomonadota; class Alphaproteobacteria; order Sphingomonadales; family Sphingomonadaceae; genus Erythrobacter. The sequence continues at coordinate 9,902 of CAZQOO010000035.1, forward strand.
GCTTTCGCCCACCTGCTGCGGCGACCAGTTTTCCACCGGCGGCAGCTGGCGCGCCTCGACTAGCGCGGCGATCTCGGCGAGGCTCAGACCGGCAAGGTGCGGGGGCGGTTCGTAGGGCATTGCGGGCAACCGATGGCAGATGGCGCGCGCGAGGTGAAGGGGTTATCGGTCCGCCATGGGCGGACCGCAAGGCCGACCGGCCGCCCGCAGCGATGCGACCGTTAGGTCGCGTGAGCGAGGAGATCGCCCGCCGTCCGGCGGGCGATCACGCAACAAAAAAGCCCTATCCCTGCCAAGGCCCCAGCATTCCCTCCGCAGGCATCGCCGCCAGCCCGTGACCGCGGGCAAGCAGCCGGTGCGGCTCGTAGGGGCCGGGGCAGCGCCAGCCGCCGGTCATCGCCGAAGAAAAGCCCCAGCGGCCATAATATTCCACATCGCCGATCAGCACCTGCGGAAGGGCAGGGCCACCTGATGAAGCCAGCCGCGCGTCCTCGGCGATCATCGCGCTCATCAGGCCGACGCCGAAGCCTTCGCCCTGCCGCTCGGGCACCACGGCGACCGGCCCGACCATCACCAGCGGCACCTGCCCCTGCTTTGTCTGGAGGCCGACGGGCCAGCACTGGATCGTTGCCACCAGCATGTCGTGCTCGTCGAGCGCGGCGAGGCTCAGGCCCGGCAGCCAGTTCATGCCTTCGCGGATGCGATAGGCGGTGCGCGCGTGCCGGTCCGTCCCGAAGGCACGGTCGAGCACTTCCTCGATCATGGCGGGATCGACCGCCTCGAGCGGGATCAGGGTCGCGGTTGCAGTGGCCATCAGCGAGCGGTGAGCTTCAGCAGCCGCGCACCCTTGCCGTCCTCGGCCACCCAGATCGCGCCGTCGGGGCCCTGCGCAAGGCTGCGCAGGCGCTTGTCGAAGGTGTAGCGGGTAACTTCGCGCGCGCTCTCGCCTTCGAGCGCGACATCGACCAGCGCCATCGAACCGAGGCCCGCCATCAGCGCATGGCCGTTCCACGCAGGGAACATGCTGCCAGAATAGATCAGCATGTCGCCCGGCGCGATCACCGGGGTCCAGCTGATGGCGGGCTGGGCAAAGCCGTCACCTTCGGCGTGATCGGGGATCGCATCGCCGTTGTAATGCTCGCCGTTGGAGCGGATCGGCCAGCCGTAATTGGCGCCCGCCTTCACGAGATTGAGTTCATCGCCGCCCGCCGGGCCATGCTCGACTTCCCACAACCGCCCGCTCGCATCCCAGTCCATGCCGAGGATGTTGCGGTGGCCGAGCGACCAGATCTCCGCGGTGACGCCGCCCGTTTCAGCCATCGGATTGCCGGCGGCAGGCGTGCCGTCGAGGTTAAGGCGTACGATCTTGCCGAGCGTGGTGCCGGTGTCCTGCGCCGGCTGCATCTTCTGCCGCTCGCCGCTGGCGACGTAGAGATACTGCCCGTCGGGCGAGATGCTCAGCCGGTGCGAATAGTGGCCGCGGCCCGTCACCTTGGGGGTCTGGCGCCAGATCACGGTGAGGCCCTCGATGGTGCAGGCAGCGGGTTCGGCGCACACCAGCTTGCCCTTGCCGACCACCGCGCCGCGGGTGTCATCCTCGCCCGCTTCGGCCCAGCTCAGATAGATCGTGCGGCCGCCCAGCGTGGCCGAGGCTTCGGCGGGCAGGAAGGCGACATCGCCCAGACCGCCCTGACCGCCATAGGCGACTTCCGGCAGGCCGCTGACTGTGCCGGCGGTGCCGGTGGCAGTGTCGATGAACTTCAGCGCGCCCGCCTTCTCGGTGACGAACAGCACCGGCGTGCCGGGGGCGAAGGCGATCGCCCAGGGCTCCTCGAAGGTGGCGATTTCGCTCGAGGTGAAGGGCGGCGCTTCGGCTGCGGCGGCGACGGCGGTTTCCCCCGTTTCGGCATTCGCGCAGCTTGCCAGCGCCATAGCGGAGAGGGAAAGAGCGGCGAGCAGACGGGACGAGAGGATCATGCTGGGGGTCACTCCGGGTTTCACGGGGCAGGACAAGGCGGTGGTCATCGGTGTCGACGAAGCCGGCCGCGGGCCGCTCGCCGGGCCGGTGGTGGCCGCGGCGGTTGTGCTTGGGGCGGCGATACCGGCAGGGCTCGACGATTCCAAGCGCCTTTCGGCCAAGCGCCGCGCCGTGCTCGATGAAGCGATCCGCGCAAGCTGCTGCTGGGCGGTCGCGGTGGTCGAGCCTGCGGAGATCGACCGGGTCAATATCTTCCAGGCGACCATGCTCGGCATGACGCGTGCAGTGGCGAGACTTGCGGACGCTCTGGGCGGGGCCTCGTGCGAAGTGCTGATCGACGGCAACATGACCCCGGCGGGGCGCTGCGCCGACTGGCGCTGGCCGGCCCGCGCGATTGTTGGCGGCGACGGGATCGAGCCGGCCATCTCCGCCGCCTCGATCATCGCCAAGGAATGGCGCGACCGGCTGATGCTGGAGGCCGCCGAGACCTATCCGCACTACGGGTGGGAGCGCAACAAGGGCTACGGTACCGCCGAACACATGGAGGCGCTGCGGGTGCATGGCCCGAGCCCGCTGCACCGCCGCAGCTTCGCGCCGGTGGCTCAGGCCAGCCTGCTGTAATCGGAAAAATCATCCGGCGTTCGCTGCCGGGGTGAGTCCTTCGCGCCACACCGCTGCATATCGAGTCCTCGTAGGAGGTGCAGACTCAACATCTTGTGGCGATCCCGTTTCGTTCCTGACGCTATACGATGTGTTAACCATAAGGCCCGCAAATTTAGGTGCTTGACGCGGACTCTTCAGGGACTCATGCCTGTGGATAAGTTTAAGGCCGGAACAGCGGGGTCAGTCCAGTGAGTGTCATAGAGAAGGTGAAGTCGCGCGCAAAGGTCGTTGAAAAAACGGCTAAAGTGCTGCGTGCGCCTGAATTGCCCCTTGGCCGGATCCTGCCGGGCGACTGCATCGCGGCGATGCGCTCGCTGCCCTCGGCCAGCGTCGATCTCGTGTTCGCCGATCCGCCCTACAACCTCCAGCTCGGCGGCGATCTCAATCGCCCTGACGGCAGCCATGTCGATGCGGTGACCGATCACTGGGACCAGTTCGATTCCATGGCGGCCTATGACAAGTTCACCCGCGAATGGCTGACCGAGGCGCGCCGCGTGCTCAAGCCCGATGGCGCGCTGTGGGTGATCGGCAGCTACCACAACATCTTCCGCGTCGGCAGCATCCTGCAGGATCTGGGGTTCTGGATCCTCAACGACATCGTCTGGCGCAAGACCAATCCGATGCCCAATTTCAAGGGCACCCGCTTCACCAACGCCCACGAAACCCTGATCTGGGCGAGCATGGGCGAGAAGGCCCGCTACCACTTCAACTACCGCGCGATGAAGACCCTCAATGACGAACTCCAGATGCGTTCCGACTGGGTGCTGCCGATTTGTTCGGGGGGCGAGCGGCTGAAGGAAGATGGCAAGAAGGCGCACCCCACGCAGAAGCCCGAGGCGCTGCTGTACCGCGTGCTGCTGGCCACCACCGAAAAGGGCGACGTGGTGCTCGATCCCTTCTTCGGCACCGGCACCACCGGCGCGGTCGCCAAGCGCCTGGGCCGCGAGTGGATCGGCTGCGAGCGCGAGGATTTCTATCGCAGCGTTGCCGAAAAGCGGATCGCCAAGGAATTGCCGCTCGACGAGAGCGCTCTCACGACCATGCAGAGCGCCCGCACCGCGCCCAAGGTCGCCTTCGGCGCGGTGGTCGAGACCGGGCTGATCCCGGCGGGCAGCAAGGTGTTCGACAAGAAGCGCCGCTGGATCGCCACGGTGCGCGCCGACGGCAGCCTCGAATGCGGCGGCAAGACCGGCTCGATCCACGGCCTCGGCAAGGAGCTTCAGGGCGCGCCGAGCTGCAATGGCTGGGCCTTCTGGCACTACGAGACCGGCGCCGACGTCCAGCCGATCGACGCCGCACGCCAGCTTTACCTGCTCGCCAGCGAGGATTGATCGCGGCCCGTGACCGACAGCGTCTATCTCTTTCCCGTCACCCTCGTCTCCGGCCCGCAAGCCGTAGACGGTGATGCGGTGCGGCTCGGTGGCAGCATGGCCTATGCCCGCGAATTCGCGCTGGTGCTGCGCGAGGCGACTGGCGAAGTGGCCGAGCGGATCATCACCACGCCCGCGGGAATGGCAGCGGCGATTGCGCGCCTGCCCGATCTCGCAGCGCGCGAGGCGGCGCGGCAGTGGGACAACCTGCGTAAAGTCCATGCGCCCTTGCAACTCGGCAACCGCACCGTCCGGCTCGATCAGCCGCAGGTGATGGGCATCCTCAACGTCACCCCCGACAGCTTCTCGGACGGCGGCAAGACCATCGACCCGCAGGCCGGGCGCGATGCGGCCGCCGCGATGCTCGAAGCGGGCGCGGCGATCATCGACATTGGAGGAGAAAGCACCCGCCCGGGCGCTTCGGCGACCTTCGAGGACGAAGAAATCCGCCGCGTCATTCCCGCAGTCGAATACTGCGCGCAGATGGGAGCCGCGATCAGTGTCGACACCCGCCGCGCGGGCGTGCTCGAAGCGGCGCTGGCCGCCGGCGCGCACATGGCCAATGACGTGTCCGCCCTGCGCTATGATCCGCGCAGCATCGAGCTGGTTGCGGCGAGCGGCTGCCCGGTGGTGCTGATGCACGCGCCCGGCGCGGGCGAGGATCTGCACGCTGGCGGCAACTATGCCGATGTCGTGTGCGACGTGTTCGATTTCCTCAAGCTGGCCCGCGAACGGGCGATGGCTGCCGGCATTGCCGAGGCGCGGATCATCCTTGATCCGGGCATCGGCTTCGGCAAGTCGCTGTCCGAGAACCTTGCGCTGCTCAATGCCCTGCCGCTGTTCCATGCGCTCGGCAGTCCGATCCTTCTGGGGGTGAGCCGCAAGCGCATGATCGGCGCGCTGTCGGGCGAGGAAAGCGCCGATGCGCGG
>CAZQOO010000035.1:14942-21999 GCA_964594845.1 uncultured Porphyrobacter sp.
GAGCCGCAAGCGCATGATCGGCGCGCTGTCGGGCGAGGAAAGCGCCGATGCGCGGCTGGCGGGCTCGATCGCGCTGGCGGTGAAGGGGATGGAGGCGGGTGTCCACCTGCTGCGCGTCCACGATGTTGCCGAGACAGTGCAGGCGCGCAATGTCTGGCGCGGCCTGCGCGATGCGGCGCTGACCGATTTCAGCCAGCTCCCGCCGCTCTGACCGGCGCTTTCGCGCACGCCTTAGTTCTGTCATGGAGCGCGAGCAAAACGCTGCCAACCCCGCGATTCCACCAAGGAGTAACCCCATGCGCCTGTCGCTGCTCGCCGCAACTGCCCTTGTCGCCACCGGCCTCGCCGCCGCGCCGCTGCTGGCCGACAATCATGCCGGGCACGCCGGGGCGGACGACGCGCCGGTCAGCGTCAGCCTCGCGCCCGACCAGCTGCTCGCGCCCTATTATGCCGAGCTGCGCAAGAAGGTGTCGATGCCCGAGGCCGGGCCGAACCCGGCGCTCAGCCCGGCGACCACGCTTACCCGCATCGCCTTCGGCAGCTGCAACCACCAGAACGCCCCGCAGCACATGTGGGCGCAGATCGCCGCCCAGAACCCGCAGCTGTTCCTGATGATCGGCGACAATGTCTATGGCGACAATGGCTGGGATGCCGATGCCGGGCTGGAGAGCCTGCGCAGCGCCTATGCCCTGCAGGCCTCGCACCCGGAATTCGCGGGCTTCCGCGCGAAGTTCCCGATGATGGCGACCTGGGACGATCACGATTTCGGCCTCAACGACGCCGGGGGCAGCTTCCCGATGCGGCGCTGGGGTGAGGAATTGTTCGAGACCTTCTGGGGATCGTCCGACACGGTGCGCGGCCGCGACGGGATCTACGACAGCACCATCTCCGGCCCGGAAGGCAAGCGGGTGCAGGTGATCCTGCTCGACACCCGCTTCTTCCGGTCCGACCTCAAGCGCGCCGCCTGGACCAAGGACCGCCCGCCGCTGGGCGGCTATGTGCCTGACGACAATCCGGCCAAGACCGTGCTGGGGGCGGCGCAGTGGGAATGGCTCAAGGCCGAGCTCGCCAAGCCCGCTGATCTCAGGATCGTGGTCTCCTCGACGCAGGTGATCACCCAGGCGCACCAGTTCGAAGGCTGGACCAATTTCCCCGCCGAGCGCGCCAGGCTGCTCGATCTTCTGGCGGGCCGCGAGGCGAGCGGGCTGGTGCTGCTGTCGGGCGATCGCCACGCCGCGGGCATCTACCAGACCGCGCACAAGGGCGAGACCATGTGGGAGCTGACCAGTTCCTCTCTCAACCTTGCTTTCGGCAGCGATGTCGAACGGGCGACCCAGCGCGAGCCCGATCCCGCGCGGGTGACGAAGTTCTTTCCGGTCGAGAACTACGGCCTCGTCGACATCGACTGGAAGGCGAAAAAGCTCACCCTGACCTTGAAGGGCAACACCAGCGAAACGCTGGCGGAGCAGGTGTTCGGCTGGTGATGTTCCCGCTATGTTTCACGTGAAACATTTCGGGCGATGTTGGATTGGCGGAAATTTCTCTCTGAAAATCAGAGGGTAAATCCGCCGTCCGAAACCAGCACATGGCCGGTAATGTTGGAAGCGGCGTCTGACAGCAGATAGAGAATGCTGTCCGCCATTTCCTCCGAGGTGGCAAAGCGGCCCAGCGGCGTGGTCTTGGCCATGCGCGCAATCGTCGCCTCGCGGCCGATGCGGGCGACCGAGGCCTTGAAGTCCTCGCCGCTCTCCCAGATCGCGGTGTCCACGCCGCCGGGGGCTATGGCATTGACGCGGATGCCGCTCTTTGCGTTCTCGGCCGCAGCGATGCGGGCCATGTGCGCGACCGCTGCCTTGGACACGCCGTAGGGGCCGATGCCGGGAACGGGCTTGAGACCGGTGGTGGACGATACCACAACGACACTGCCACGCCGCCCCTCCATCGCCCCCAGCGACGTTGCCAGCGTCATGAAGGCCCCGTCGAGGTTGACGGCCATCACCCGCCGCCATTCGGCCAGCGTCAGCGCGGCCAGCGGCCCGCCTGCGCCGATCCCGGCGTTGACAACGGCATGGTCAAGACCCGCCAACGACTGGGCGATGCCCTGCCAAAGACCCTCGTCAGCCACGCTGCCGGTGATCCGGTGCACCTTGCAAGGCCCGAGATCGAGCGCATCGAGCCCGGCGCCATCGACATCGACGAGGAACAGCCGCGCCGCGCCGCGCGCCGCAAGTGCGCGGGCGCAGGCCGCCCCGATCCCCGAAGCCGCCCCGGTGACGAGCGCCGAGCGCCCCCTGAAATCCTTAACCTGTGTCATGCGCGACCGGCTAGGCCGATCACGCCGCGTTGTCGATCCCGAGATCGGAGAGCTTGCGATAGAGCGTAGAGCGCCCGATCCCCAGCCTGCGCGCCACTTCGGTCATGCGGCCGCGATAATGGCCGATGGCAAGGCGGATCACGTCGGCCTCGATCTCTTCCAGCGGGCGCAGGTTGCCGTCCTCGGTGTAGAGCATGATGCCCACGCCCTCATGCGCTGCCATGGCGCGGCTGGAATCCTGTTCGCCCAGCATCTCGGAGAGTTGCGGGAAGCTGTCGGCGGTGAGCGTGTTGCCCTCGCAATAGACTGCGGCGCGGAACAGCACCGATTGCAGCTGGCGGACATTGCCCGGCCAGTCATAGGCCGCGAGCAGCGCCAGCGCGCTGTCGGAAATCGACAGGTGATTGAGGCCCGGTTGCTCGCCGATGCGGGCGAGGAAGTGGCGGGTGAGGGCGGGGATGTCGCCGGTGCGCTCCCGCAGGGCAGGCAGCCGGATGCGGGTTGCGCCGAGTCTTGCGGCGAGTGCGGCGTCGAACTGGCCGGCCTCCACCAGCAGATCGAGCCCGGCATTGCTCGTCACCAGCAGGCGCACATCGACGCGGAAGCCGTAGCTTGCGCCGACGGGCCGGATGATGCCGCTGTCGAGCGCCTCGTTCAGGCGCTGCTGGAGAACGGGCGTGAGCCGGTCGATCTCGTCGAGGATCAGCGTGCCGCCGTCGCAATGCTGGAAGGCGCCGATCTGGCGGTCGAAGGCTCCGGGGAAGGAGCCGGGTTCGTGCCCGAACAGCACCGATTCGATCGAGCCGGGCGGGATGCTGGCGAGGTTGATGATCCGCAAGGCGTCCTTGGCGCGCGGGGATGCGCCGTGCATCGCGCGCATCAGCATTTCCTTGCCGGTGCCGGTCTCGCCCTCGATCAGCACATGGCCCTGGCCGCGTGCGGCCTTGGCCGCCTGCGCCAGCGCGGCGCGGAACGAGGGGGCGGTGCCGATCATCGCGTCGAAATCGAGGCTGGCCGACATCTTCTCGGTCAGCGGGGCAAGCTCGTCGCGCGGGGTCTCGCGGGTGGTGACCGAGCGCAGGGCTTCCATCAGCCGGTCGGGGGAGACGGGTTTCACGAGGTAGTCGCTGGCCCCGGCACGCATCGCTTCCACCGCCAGCAGCGGCGAGGCGCTGGTGGTGAGCATCAGGATCGGCAGGGCCGGGCGGCGCGCCTTCAATTCGGCAATCAGCGAGCAGGCATCATCGCCCGGCACCCATTGATCGAGCAGGATGGCGGACAGCTGCATTCCCTCGCGCGTGCCGAGCATGGCGATCGCGGTCTCGGCGTCGGCGGCGACGATGGTGCGCCAGCCGTCACGCGCGGCAATCGCCGTGATGAGCCGCGACTGCGCCGGCTCGTCGTCGATCAGCATCACGATTCGCGCATCGTCCTGCGCCTCGGGGTGGCAATCAATATCCGCCATCAGCCTTGCCGCTCGCCTTTCCTTGGCCCGGGGGCATTTGTCCCGGGCTGACACAGACTTGTGCATAGGACGCAGGGGTAAAGACGGGATTAAGGCTGTTGCCCGGCGCGTGCGGGGGCGGGCCGAGGGCGGCGGGTAGCCTCTCATTAAAGGTGACTTGAGCGCGGGGCCGTGCTTCGATACGGGGGCAGGCACAAAATGCGGCATGGTTGTTTTTGGTGCAACCAAATGCGGCCTGCGGTGTTCAGGAACCCAAGGGGAAAGACACAATATGACTGTTCACGACATGGATAAGGCCCAGGCGACCTATGGCGGTTTCATGGCCACGCTCAAGTGGGCGGTGCCGGTGATTGCGGTGATCGTGTTCGCCGTCGTCGCAGCGATCGCCAGCTAAGCGGCCGCGCGCGTGAAGATTGCCATCCTCAAGGAACGCGCCTCGGGCGAGACGCGCGTCGCTGCCACGCCCGAAACGGTGAAGAAGTTTGCCGCGCTGGGCTGCGCGGTTGCTCTCGAATCCGGGGCGGGGGTGATCTCGTCGATCACCGACGAAGCCTTTGCCGAGGCTGGCGCGAGCGTCGGCGATGCGGCTGCGACGGTGAAGGATGCCGACATCGTGCTCGGCATCCAGGCGCCCGATGTGGCGCTGCTGAAGGGCGCCAAGCCCGGCGCGATGGTGGCGGCGCTGTTCGACCCTTTCACCAAGCGTGACGTGGTCGATGCCTATGCCGCGGCCGGCTTCGAGGCATTGAGCATGGAATTCATGCCGCGCATCACCCGCGCGCAATCGATGGACGTGCTGTCCTCGCAGTCGAACCTTGCCGGGTACAAGGCAGTGCTGGCGGCAGCGGATGCCTATGGCCGCGCCTTTCCGATGATGATGACGGCCGCCGGCACCGTGCAGGCCGCGCGCGTCTTTATCATGGGCGTCGGCGTTGCCGGCCTTCAGGCGATTGCCACCGCGCGGCGTCTGGGCGCGCAGGTCTCCGCGACCGACGTGCGTTCGGCCACCAAGGAGCAGATCCAGTCCTTGGGCGCCAAGCCGATCTTCGTCGAGAATGTCGCCGGGATCGAGGGCGAAGGCGCAGGCGGCTATGCCACCGAAATGAGCGAGGAATACCAGAAGGCGCAGGCCGAACTGGTCAGCTCGCACATCGCCAAGCAGGACATCGTCATCACCACCGCACTGATTCCGGGCCGCGCCGCGCCGCGCCTCATCACCGACGCGCAGATTGCGACGATGAAGCCGGGCAGCGTGATTTTCGACCTTGCGGTGGCGCAGGGCGGGAATGTCGAAGGTTCGGTGGCCGATAAGGTCGTCGAAAAGCATGGCGTCAAGATCATCGGCTACGCCAACACCCCCGCCGCGCTGCCCGCCGACGCCTCGGCGCTGTTTGCGCGCAACCACTACAACTTCCTCAGCGCCTTCTGGGACAAGGAGCAGGGCAAGCCCGTGCTCGACGAGGAAATCGGCAATGCGATCCGCCTGACTGAGGGCGGCAAGGTCGTCAACGAGCGGCTGCTTGGTTAACCCCATGGGCCTGATCAACGCGACGGTGTGGGACGTCGAGGACGCCGCCGAAGACCTCGCCTATGCGCTGGGCAAGGGCGAGGTGGTGCGCATGGCGTTCAAGCTGGTGCGCGATTCGATCATCTTCACCGACCGCCGCATCCTGATGATCGACATTCAGGGGCTGACGGGATCGAAGAAGCGGTTCCTGACCATCCCCTACCGTGCGATCACCACCTTCACGCTGGAAAGCGCCGGGCATTTCGATCTCGATACCGAGGTGACGCTGACCGTGTCGGGCTCAGCGCCGATCGCCTTCAACCTCAGCCGCGGGGCAGACGTGCCGGGGCTGGTGACATTGCTCACCGAATATCTGGCGCCGGGGAAATGAGGGGGCGCATGGGCAGGCTTTCACATCACGCCGCGCGGCTGGCCCTTGTTCCGCTGGCCGCGGCGCTGGTGGCTGCCACGCCCGCAGAAGAGCGCGCCGCGGCGCTCTCCGGCACATGGTCTGTCGATTTGCGGGTCGATCTGGCTGACGAGCCCTATGCGCAGCCGATGGTGCTGACCGTTGCGCCAGACGGCGGGGTGACCGGCAGCTTCTACAACAGCGAAATCCTCGCCGGACGCGCCGGGAGCGCGCAGGGGCGCAGCTGCGTCGCCTTCCGCACCACCGACGGACAGGGCTTCTACCACACCTCGGCTTGCCTCGTGGACGGCAAGATGGTCGGCCAGACCTGGGCCGAGGGCCGCAATTTCGTTCTGCCATGGACCGCAACAAGGGGCTGACATGGACTTTATCTCGATTCTCTCGATCTTCGTGCTGGCCTGCTTTGTGGGCTATTACGTCGTCTGGTCGGTGACCCCGGCGCTGCACACCCCGCTGATGGCGGTGACCAACGCAATCTCGTCGGTGATCATCGTCGGCGCGCTGATCGCGTCGGCCGAAGCCGCCAGCCCGATCGCCAAGTATCTCGGCCTGTTCGGGGTGGTGCTCGCCAGCATCAACATCTTCGGTGGGTTCGCCGTGACCGAGCGGATGCTCGCAATGTACAAGAAGAAGGAGAAGTAAGAGATGGACTTCTCCCTGCTTTCCGCAGCCGCAGCCGGTGAAGGCGGCACTCCCGCCTGGGCGATGCTGGCCTACCTTGCGTCGGGCGTGTTCTTCATCCTCGCGCTGCGTGGGCTCTCCAGCCCGGCGACGTCGCGGAGCGGCAACCGCAATGGCATGATCGGGATGGGCATCGCGCTCGTCACGACGCTGGTGACCCATAACCTCGCCAACATCGTCGAGATCGGCATTGCGCTCGCCATCGGCGGCGTGATCGGCGTGGTCGTGGCCCGCCGCATTGCCATGACCGCCATGCCGGAACTGGTCGCGGGCTTCCACAGCCTCGTCGGCCTTGCCGCGGTGGTGGTGGGCTTCGGCGCATGGCTCGATCCGCAGTCCTTCGGGATCGTCGATGCCGCCGGGCAGATTCTGGCGGTGAGCCGCGTCGAACTCGGCCTCGGCATCGCCATCGGGGCGATCACTTTCTCGGGTTCGGTGATTGCGTTCCTCAAGCTGTCGGGCCGGATGAGCGGCTCGCCGATCCTGCTGCCGGGCCGCCATGTCATCAATCTGGGCACGCTGCTTGCCATTCTGGGCCTGATTGCGGCCTATACGCTTTCGGGCGCGGGCGGGGCCGGCGAAGGCCAGCTGGTGATCTGGATCGCGGTGCTCGCCTTTGCCATCGGCTTCCTGCTGATCATCCCGATCGGCGGGGCGGAC
>CAZQOO010000036.1:0-3136 GCA_964594845.1 uncultured Porphyrobacter sp.
CCGCCAGTCGGAAGGATCGAGCGGATGGGGCAGGGCGGCGACCTTCACCGGCTCGGGCACAGGTGCCGGCAGGGCTGCGGTTTCCAGCGCGCTGGCCCCGCTGCGGGCGACCATCAGCCGCACCCTGGCCGGCGCGTCGAGTTCGAAGCACAGCGCCTGGATCTGGTTGCGCAGAGCATGGCGATCAAATGCGAAGCCCAGCGCCGCGGCGCTCGCTTTCATCCGCGCAAGGTGCCCTTCGAGCAGCGCTATGCCGTTGTCGGGCTCGCACCGCATCGTCTCGATCAGATCGCATTGCGGCGCCGTCAACCCCGGTGCTGCGCGGCGCAGGAAGCCGGCCTTGACCTCGCATTCGCGCCGTTCGGCCATTGCTTCGCTATCGGCGACGATGGCCGAGCCGATGCCGAGCACTGCCGCGCCCTGCCCGTTCTCGACCGGGGTCAGGCGCAGGGTGCGGATCGCGACATTGAAGGCGGTGTTGCCATCGGCATCGATCCGCCCGATCGCGCCGCAATAGGGCCCGCGCGCATCGCGCTCGGCCTCGGTCAGCAGCTCCATCGCGCGGATCTTGGGCGCACCGGTGATCGAGCCGCAGGGGAACAGCGCCCGCACCAGATCGATCGCACCCTTGCCGGGGCTGAGCCGCGCGCGCACGGTCGAGACCATCTGGTGCACCGTCGGGTAGCTTTCGACCGCGAAGGGTGCATCCACGCGCACGCTCCCCGCCTCGGCCACGCGTGACAGATCGTTGCGCATCAGATCGACGATCATCAGGTTCTCGGCCCGGTCCTTGACCGAGGTGGCGAGATCGTCCGCCATCGCCGCGTCGGCTGCGGGGTCGGCCATCCGGGGGCGCGTGCCCTTCATCGGCTTGACCTTGGCCTCGTCTCCGGCGAGCGCGACGAACAGCTCGGGCGAGAAGCTCAAAAGCCAGTGCGCCCCGTCGAAGATCAGCCCGCCATAGCTCGCCGCCGAGGCGCCGCGCAGCGCCGCATAGAGCCCGACCGGATCGCCGCGAAAGGTGCCGGCCAGCGGGTAGGTGAGGTTGGCCTGATAGATGTCGCCTGCGCGGATCGCCTCGCGCAAATGGGCGAAGGCCGCGGCATAGCCGCCGGGGGAGAGCTGAGGTTCCATCGGGCCGATGGTGCCTGGGCCGGATGCGCGGGCTTCAAGAAAGGCGGGCACGTCGCTCGCCGCAATCCGCGTCGGCGCGCCGAACAGGCCGAGCCAGACCAGCGGCCCCGCCGCGCCGCTGCGGCGTGCGGCCAGCGGAGCGAGCCGGGGCTCGAGCGCCATTCCGGCCTCGTAGGCGACATAGCCCGCCAGCGCCCCGCCGCCCGCTTTTCGTGCCGCTTCGGCTGCGGCGAGCACGGCTTCGACCTGCTCGGCACGGTGGGCGACGAACAGGGCCTCGGGAGCCTCGTAAAGGAGGGCATCGGCCGCGCCCGCACCGGCGCGGGCATCATCGAGCAGAACAAATGGCGGTGGCTGAACCATCCCGCGCAGCCATACCGCAATTGCCGCGCAAGTCGAGAACTTGACCGCCGCGCGCGCCCCCTGCACATCTGCACCCAAGCGCAGACACGGGGACGAGAAATGGCGGAAATCGCGGGGAGCATCTATCTTGGCCTCGGATCGGACGGATCGCGGCAGGCGCTGGCGCTGAGCCGCTCGAACCGTCACGGGCTGATCGCGGGCGCCACCGGCACCGGCAAGACCGTCACTCTGCAGGGCATCGCCGAGAGCTTTTCGGCCGCCGGGGTGCCGGTCTTTGTGGCTGACGTGAAGGGCGATCTGTCGGGCATCGCCATGCCGGGCTCGCCCACCTTCAAGCACGCCGACAAGCTCGAAGCGCGGGCGAAGGAGCTGGGCATCACCGACTATGCCTATTCCGACAATCCGGTGATCTTCTGGGACCTCTATGGCGAACAGGGCCACCCGATCCGCACCACCGTGTCGGAGATGGGGCCGCTGCTGCTGTCGCGGCTGCTCGATCTCAACGAGACGCAGGAAGGCGTGCTGCAGATCATCTTCCGCCACGCCGACGAGAACGGACTGCTGCTGCTCGACTTCAGCGATCTGGCCGCGCTGCTGGCCTGGGCGAACGAGAATGCGGCTGAATTGTCAGGCAAATACGGCAATGTCACCAAGCCCTCGGTCGGCGCGATCCAGCGGCAATTGTTGAGCTTCGAGGCGCAAGGGGCGGACAATTTCTTCGGCGAGCCGGCGCTGGAGATCAACGACTTCCTGAAGGTGGACGAACAGGGGCGCGGTTTCGTCAATGTGCTCGCCGCCGACAAGCTGATGCGCAGCCCCAAGCTCTATGCCACCTTCCTCCTGTGGCTGCTGGCCGAGCTGTTCGAGAGCCTGCCCGAGGTGGGCGATCCGGAAAAGCCCAAGCTGGTGTTCTTCTTCGACGAGGCGCACCTCTTGTTCGACGATGCGCCCAAGGCGCTGCAGGACACCATCGAGAACGTGGTGCGCCTCATCCGCTCCAAGGGTGTCGGGGTGTTCTTCGTGACGCAGAACCCGATCGACATTCCCGAGGAAGTTGCGGGCCAGCTCGGCAACCGGGTGCAGCACGCCCTCAGAGCCTTCACCCCGCGTGACCAGCGGGCGATCAAGGCGGCCGCGGAGACCTTCCGCATCAACCCGAAGCTCGATGTCGAGGCCGCGATTACCGAATTGAAAGTGGGCGAGGCGCTGGTCTCGACCCTCGACGAGGACGGCGCGCCCACCATCGTCGAACGCACCCTGATCAAGCCGCCGCGTTCACGGCTGGGGCCGGTCAATCCCAAGGAGCGCGCGATCATCCAGTCGGTGAGCCCGCTCGACGGCAAATACGACACCCGCGTCGACCGCGAGAGCGCGGCAGAAGTGCTTGCTGCCAAGGCTGCCGATGCTGCCGCGACCGCCGTGGAAGTCGCCGAAAAGGGACGCGAGGAAGTGGCCAGGCGCGAGCGCAAGACACCCTCGATGTGGGAGAAGGCGGGCAAGAGCGCGATGACCGCGGCGAGCGGTTCGCTGGCCGCGGTCGCGGTGGCCGCGGTGCTTGGCAAGAAGTCGAGCGCCGATCCGCTACGCACCGGTGCGACCGCTTTCGTGCGCAATCTGCTCGGCGGGCTGATGCGTTAGC
>CAZQOO010000036.1:3236-21448 GCA_964594845.1 uncultured Porphyrobacter sp.
GCGCCTTCGTCGCTGCCGCCATGGGCCATGGCAATATCGTAGATCGCGTGGACATCTTCCGGCGACTTCACTTCAAGCGCGACCATGACGCCGTTGCCGACCGTGGCGGGCTGGCCATCGAACGGCACCGTCGCCGCAATCCCCGGCGCCCCGCCCCATTCGCCCCACGCGATGAAGGTTTCGAAATCCATCATCCGCCCGACGCCGAAATGCGCGGCAATCGCGTCATAGAACGCCGCCGCGCGCGGCAGATCATTGGTGCCAAGGGTAACGTAGCCGATCATTGATGTTCCTCCCATACGAATCGATGAAGGAACATTATAGGAACATCACGCGGCCGACAAGCCGTGACAGGCGCGGTGCATCGGCCCGCCAACGGACGGGCCGCGAGCATGCCAAGAAGATCAGTGGCGCGCGAGCCGCAGGCGATCCGGCGCGATGCGACGGAGACTCGCCGAGGACTGCACGCTGCAGGGCGTGCAGGAAACCCTAAAGCGGCACCGTTTCCCGCTCCACCCACGCCAGATCATCGCCCGACAGGCGCGGGCTGAGCACCTTGCGCACCTGCGCATGATAGCCGTCAACCCACGCGATTTCGTCCGCCGTCAGCAGGCTCTTGTCGATCAGCCTGCGATCGAGCGGCACGAAGGTCAGCGTCTCGAAGCCGAGATAGCGGCCCTCCTGTCCTTCGATCTGCCGCTCCTCGACCAGCACGAGGTTCTCGATGCGGATGCCGAAGGCGCCTTGCTTGTAATAGCCCGGCTCGTTCGAGAGGATCATGCCGGCAAACAGCTCCTGCGCGGTGCCCGCCTGCCCGCCAGAGGGCTTGGCGATGCGCTGCGGGCCTTCGTGGACCGCCAGCACGCTGCCCACCCCGTGCCCGGTGCCGTGGGCGTAATCGACGCCCGCCTCCCACAGATATTGCCGCGCCAGCACATCAAGCTGCCCGCCGACCGTGCCCTGCGGGAACACCGCGCGGGCGAGCTGGATGTGGCCCTTGAGCACGCGGGTGTTGCGATCGCGCATTTCCTGCGTCGGCTCACCCGGCCCGACCCACACGGTGCGGGTGATGTCGGTTGTGCCGCCGGGATATTGCCCGCCTGAATCCACCAGATAGATCGAGCCCGGCGGGATCGGGATATTGCTGTCCTCGTCCACCTTGTAATGCGGCAGGGCGGCATGGCCGGCGGCGGCCGAGATGGTGTCGAAGCTGAGATCGCTGAGGCCTGCGTCTTCCTCGCGGAAGGCCTGAAGGCGCGCGGCGGCGGAGAGTTCGTCGACGGTGCCCTTGGGCCCTTCGATCTCCAGCCAGCGCAGGAACTTCGAGACCGCCGCCCCGTCGCGCGCCTGGGCGTCGCGCTGGCCGGCCTGTTCGACCGGGTTCTTGATCGCCTTGGGCAGGATCGTCGGGTCCTGCTTGAAGGCGAAGCTGGCCCCGCCCGTCCGCAGCGCCTGCGCGATGCCCACCACCGCGAAATCGGGATCGAGCGCGACGCTCTTGCCGGCATAGTCGCCCGCCAGCGCAGCCTCGAACCCCGCCCGATCCCGGATCGTCACCGCATTGCCGAGATGGCGGGTGAGTTCGGGCGTGACCTTTTCGGGCGCAATGAACAGCTCCGCGCTGCCGTCCTTGTGGGCGATCACATAGCTGAGTGCGACGGGGGTGTGCGGCACGTCGGCCCCGCGGATGTTCAGCAGCCAGGCGACCGAATCGAGTGCGGGGATCACCACCGCATCGTGGCCCTCCTTCGCCAGCCAGTCCGCCACGG
Organism: uncultured Porphyrobacter sp.; assembly: GCA_964594845.1. Classification (GTDB taxonomy): domain Bacteria; phylum Pseudomonadota; class Alphaproteobacteria; order Sphingomonadales; family Sphingomonadaceae; genus Erythrobacter. Next base: position 5,006 of record CAZQOO010000036.1, read on the forward strand.
CTGCGCGCTTGTCCGCCGAGGTGCGACCGGCCTGCGTCTCGTCATGCGGGATCGCCACCGCCGGCGAGGGCGCCGGGCGATCGGCCCACACCGCGTCGAGCGGATTGCCGCCCTCTGCCGGCACCATGGTGACACCCTTCGGCGCGAGCTGCTTTTCCAGCGCCTCGACCCAGGCCCAGGTATGGAGCCAGGGATCATAGGCGATCCTGGTGCCGCTCTCGCACACCTCGGCCAGCCAGCCGCCGAGCGTGTCGGCGGGCACGCTCTTGTAGTCGAAGAGATTGCCGTCGACCTGCTCGCGCACCTGCACCGTGTAGCGCCCGTCGACGAAGATCGCGGCGTGGTTCAGCGTCACGGCGGCAAACCCCGCCGAGCCGCCGAAGCCGGTCAGCCACTTGAGGCGCTGGGCATAGTCGCCGACATATTCGCTCATGTGTTCGTCGCTGATCGGCACGATGAAGCCGTCGAGCCCGCGACGCTTCAACTCCTCGCGCAGGGCGGCAAGGCGGGCTTCATGGGTCTGCATCAGCATAGGCGTGATCCTCGGGTAGCGGCGCGGGGGCTTGCCGCGCAACATTGGGTCATTACAAGCATCACCATAGGCCCATGCGGCGCGTCTTTCCACCCGCGAGCGCCGGATCTGACTGCCGACAGGAAACGCAACCCATGACCAGACTTGTCAGCGCCATCGCTCTTGCTACCGCGCTTGCCGCCACCACCTTTGCGCCTGTGCCCGCGCACGCCACCATCCGAGAGGAACCGACCCGCGTGACCACGTCTTCCGCAGCGAACACCGACATCAAGCCTCCCGTCGCCGAGAAGCGTCCGCACAGCTATACCCATCACGGGATCACCATCGAGGATCCCTACGACTGGCTCTACGACAAGTCCTATCCGGTGGTGGATGACGAGGCGGTGCTGGCCCATGTGAAGGCCGAAAACGCCTATTTCGAAGCCAAGATGGCAGCCCAGGCGCCCTTCACCGAAGCGCTGTTCACCGAGATGCGCGCGCGCATCAAGGAGGACGATTCCACCGTCCCGCAGAAGGATGGCGACTACCTTTACTGGTCCGAGTTCGAGGAATGCGCGCAGTATCGCAAGCATTACCGGAAAGCTGTCGCCGGCGGTGAGGCCGAGCTGCTGATCGACGAGAACGAGCTTGCCAAGGGCCTCGAATATTTCCGCCTCGGCGCGGCCTCGATCAGCCAGAACGGGCGCTATCTCGCCTATTCGACCGACACCAACGGATCGGAACGCTACACCGCGCGGATCAAGGATCTGCAGACCGGCGAGCATCTGCCCGATGTGCTGGAGAATCTGCGCGGCGATCTGGTGTGGGTCGCGAACGACACCGCGCTGGTCTACGGCCCTTCGACCGAGGAATGGCGCACGCTCGAAGCCAAGCTCCACGTGATCGGCACGCCGGTGAGCGCGGACGTGACGCTCTACAAGGAGGAGGACCAGTCCTTCGGGGTCGGCACCGGCCTCACCGCGCAGGAAGACTGGCTGATCATCGCCACCGGCGACAACGAGACGAGCGAGGTGCGCCTCGTCCCCGCCGCCAATCCGACCGCCGAACCGATCATCGTGAAGGCGCGCCAGAAGGGCGTCGAATACTCGGTCGATGTCCGTGACGGCGAGGTCTGGGTGTGGACCAACGACAACCACATCAACTTCCGCCTCGCCAAGGCCAAACTGGAAACCCCCGGCGACTGGCAGACGGTGATTGCCGGTTCGGACGATTTCTATCTGACCGGTTTCGACCTGTTCAAGGACTTCTTCGTCACCGAAGGCCGGCTGAACGGCCTCGACCAGATCCAGCTGCGCTCCTACGCCGATCCGGCGAAGATCACGCCCATCACCTTCCCCGAAGCCAGCTATACCGCGGGCCTTTCCAACAACCCCGAATACGACATGAAGAAGCTGCGGCTGGCCTACCAGTCGATGGTCACGCCGAGCACGGTCTATGACTACGATGTCGCGACCGGCAAGCTGGAGACCCTGAAGACGCAGGAAATCCCGAGCGGCTACGACCCCTCGCTCTACGTTGCCGAACGCCTGACCGTGCAGGCGCGCGACGGGACGATGGTGCCGGTCAGCATCATGATGCGCAAGGACCGGGCGGAGCTGCTCAGGAAGGCGGGCATCGAGGGGCCGGGGCCGCTGCATCTCTATGCCTATGGTGCCTATGGCTATGCCGTGCCGCCGGGCTTCTCGACCACGCGCCTCAGCCTCGTGGATCGCGGCTTCGCCTATGCGATCGCCCATATCCGCGGCGGCGATGATCTCGGCCGGCGCTGGTATCTGCAGGGCAAGCTGTTCGAGCGCACCAACACCTTCAACGACTTCGTCGATGTCGGCCGGGGCCTGATCGCCAAGGGCTACACTGCGGAAGGCATGGTCACTGCCAGCGGCGGCTCGGCGGGCGGCGAGCTGATGGGCGCGATCATCAATCAGGACCCCGCGCAGTACGGCGCGATCGTCGCACATGTGCCCTTCGTCGATGTGCTGGGCACGATGCTCAACGAGAAGCTGCCGCTCACCCCGGGCGAGTGGCAGGAATGGGGCAACCCGATCGAGAGCAAGGAGGCCTTTGCCTATATCCTGTCCTATTCGCCCTATGATCAGGTGGTGGCCAAGGCCTATCCGCCGATGCTGGTGACCGCCGGGCTGAACGATCCGCGCGTCACCTATTGGGAGCCCGCCAAGTGGGTCGCCAAGCTGCGCGAGGTGAAGACCGACGACAACCTGCTCCTCATGAAGACCAACATGGGCGCAGGCCACGGCGGGCAGTCGGGGCGCTGGAACTCCCTCAAGGAAACCGCGGAGGAATACGCCTTCATCCTGTGGCAGATGGGGATGGCAGACAAGGGCGAGGGCGAGTGAAGGCGCCCAATTACGGGCGAGGCCTGATAATCGTGTCAGCGGTTGCGCTGACAATTGCGGCCTCGCCTTTCCTGCTGCTTTGGGCTGCCTGCGTGTTTGCAGGAGAATGCGTGTGAGCTCCCGCTTCACCCGCACCTTCACCGCGCGCCCCGAGCACATCGACGAGCTCGGCCACGTCAACAATACCGTGTGGGTGCAGTGGATTCAGGACATGGCCACCGCTCACTGGGACGCAGTGGCGCGGCCCGAGGATCGCGAAGCCTTCTTCTGGGTCGTGGTGCGGCACGAGATCGACTATCGCGGCAATGTCTCCGAGGGCGAGACCGTGACGGCCGAGACATGGATCGAAGGCCCGGCGCAGGGCGCCAAGTCGCTCCGCCGGGTCGAGTTCACCAACGCATCGGGAAAACGCCTCGTCAGCGCGGCGACTACCTGGGCGATGCTCGACCGCGCGAGCGGACGGCTGGCGCGGGTGCGGCCCGAGGTTCTCGAACCCTTTCGCGCTGGCTAGGCGGCCCGTTCCCGCCGCCGCTGCTCGGGGGGCTGGCTGAACACCGTGAGGCGTTCATAGGCCAGCCGGTTGCGACCCGAAGCCTTGGCCTCGTACATCAGCGCATCGGCGCGGGCGTAGAATTCGGCGAACTGCATCGTCGGACGCAGCGCCTGTTCCAGCACGATCACCCCCATGCTCGCGGTCACCGGCAGCTCCAGCCCGGGCACGTCCTTGGCGATCCGCATCGGGATCGCCTGCCGCAGTGCTTCGGCCCGTTCGAGCGTGCGCAGCCCGCGCAGCAGCACCACGAATTCCTCGCCGCCGAGCCGCACCGCGATGGTGTCGCGGTCACCGACGGAGCGGATCGCATTGGCACACGCGATCAGCGCGGCATCGCCGACCTGGTGGCCGTGCAGGTCGTTGATCGCCTTGAAGCGGTCGAGATCGACCAGCGCAAAGGTGTCGAAGCCCTGCGCCATCAGCTCGTCGAAGCGCGCCTCGATCGCGCGGCGGTTCATCAGGCCGGTGAGCGAATCGCGGGTCGAGATCTGCTCCAGCATCCGCGCTTCGGTCAGCGCCGCGTCGCGCTCGTGGCGGATCGCGAGGAAGCGGTCGGCAATCGCGAGGCTGATGATCACCACCTCGATCCCGGTGGCGACGAACATCATAAGGTCAAGGTCGGCCGGGCCGGCATAGACCCCGAGCCCGCGCAGCAGCCGTTCGATCGAGGTCAGGATCAGCGGGAACCACGCAACCGCGACGAACCGGGCCGAGCGGCTGCCGCGCACAATCGCGTGGATCAGCGCAGCGCTCACCACCACAGCGGCAGGCGTGATGGTGAGGAAGTAGCCGGTGTCGTCGAAGGCCTGCGTCGCATGCAGTTGCAACGCGAAGAAGCCGGGCACCGCGATTGTCCAGCACCCCGTCCAGAAGGTCAGCCGCCGCATCCCGCGCGACAGCGCCCCGCGTTCGAGGAAGTCGCTGAGGAACAGCAGCGCCGCCCCGCAGCCCACCGCCCAGCACAGCGGCGCCATCATCGCGAGAAACGCCACCGGCAGGCGCGCCACCACCGAGATCAGCCCGCCGGCGAACAGCACATAGCCCATCATCGCCACCACCATGGTCGCATGGTAGAGCACGAAGCGTTCGCGCAGCACGAGAAAGAAGCTTACGTCGAACAGCAGCGGCAGGACCAGCATCCCCAGCACTAGCGCCAGCAGCATCATCTCCTCGATGCTGCGGTTGGCATCCTCGGCATAGTGCGCGAGGCCTGCCTCGGTGAGCAGCGGGATCGAATGGGGGCGGTCGATCCGCACCAGCACCGCCCTGGTGTCGGCGGTGATTTCGGGCAGCGGCAGGCGGAACACCGGCCCGGCGGCGAAGGGCCGCCCGTCGCTTTCGGCAAAGCTGCGCGCGCGCAGGGTGCCGTCGGCATCGAGCGCATAGAGCGTGATGGCGGCATGCCGGGCGGTGCGGGTGAAGAAATAGCGCGGCGCCGGACCGTCCCGCCAGCTGTCGGCCTCGAACCGCAGCCATGCCGAGGGCAGATCGGCGCGCCAGCCGCCCGCCGTGCAGTTCCACGCCGCCCGGTCGATCATCGCCACCGCGCTGCGATCCGCCGGGGTGGCAGCGTGGCAGCGCGGGGCGGCGACATGGCGTGCATGATTGTCGGCTGCGGCGGGCGCGGCAAGGCCCGCAGACAGCAACGCAGCCGCCAGCCACAGCCAGATCTTGAGGCACAGCCTACCCATGCGCGCGGGACTAGCATTCAAGCCCTTACGATGCTGTTAAGCCCTTCATCAGCGTTGTCCTCGGAATATCACGTAATCTCATTGGCTTGGTCCGGTCCGGCCGGTGTCCTGTGCAAGGCCCGGGAATGGGCAGGTCGATTGCCTCCGCTGCTTGTCATATGCTTGTCATGGAGAGGCACTAGCGCGCGGCATCGGATAATTTCGGGGACTCTCCATGACCACTTCCTTTGCCGCTCTCGCCCGCACCACTGCCACGCTTGCGCTGGCTGCGATTGCCCTGTCCGCCTGCGACAGCTCCGGCGGCAGCGGCGGCGCGCGCAATTCGGTGCACGCGGTCGGCTCTTCGACGGTCTACCCCTTCGCCAAGCTGGTGGCCGAGAACTTCGCCCGCTCGAACACCGATTTCCGCTCGCCGCTGATCGAATCCACCGGCACCGGCAACGGTATCCAGCTGTTCTGCAAGGGCCTCGGCCCGAACACCCCCGACATGGTCAACGCCTCGCGCCGGATGAAGGACAGCGAGTTTGACGGCTGCAAGACCAACAAGGTCGACGAGATCATCGAGCTTCAGGTCGGCCTTGACGGCATCGCCTTCGCTTCTGCCAAGGGCGGCATCATGCTCAACCTCTCGCCCGAGACGATCTACAAGGCGCTCGCTGCCCAGCCCTATGGCAAGCCGCAGACCGCCAAGACGTGGAAGGATGTCGATCCCGCACTGCCGGCTCAGCCGATCCTCGTCTACGGCCCGCCGAGCACCTCGGGCACGCGCGATGCGCTCAAGGAACTGATCCTCGAAGTGGGCTGCGCTGCCGATCCGGCGATGAAGGCGCTCAAGGACAGCGACGAGAACAAGTACAAGCAGGTCTGCACCGAAGTGCGCGATGATGGCGCCTATGTCGATCAGGGCGAGCAGGACAACCTGATCGTCCAGAAGATCGAGGCCAATCCGCAGGCGGTCGGCATTTTCGGCTACTCCTATCTCGAAGAAAACCTCGACAAGGTGCAGGGCCTGCCGATGAACAGCGTGCAGCCCACCTACGAGAACATCGCCAGCTTCGCCTATCCCGGCGCGCGTCCGCTCTATATCTATGTAAAGAAAGAACATATGCGCGCGATCCCGGGCTTGTCGGCCTATCTCGACGAGTGGGTCAAGAGCTGGGGCAAGGGTGGCCCGCTGGCCAAGATCGGGATGGTCGCGATGCCGCCGGAGGCGATGGAGGCCAATGCCGCCAAGGTGCGCGAGCAGACCGTGCTGACCCGCGAGGAACTCGCCGCGAAGTAAGCGTGATTGCAGCAGGCGACTTCGCGGCTTAGCATGCCGCGCATGAGCGCCCGCAAGATCGCCGCATGGCACGAGGCCGGACTGATCGACGCGGCCACGCGTGACCGGCTGCTGGACTACGAAACCGCCCACGCGCGTCCGCTCGCGCTGTGGGCGGTTTTCGGTATCGGGGCATTGGCGATCGGGCTCGGGCTGGTCTCGGTGATCGCGTCCAACTGGGAGGCAATTCCGGGACAGCTGCGGCTCGGCGTGCATCTCGCGCTGATCGGCGCGGGGCTGGCGGCGCTGTTCCTGCGCGAGGCACGGCTGGCGGCAAAATCGCCATGGGCGGTCGAGGCGCTGGTGTTCGTCCTTGCTGCTCTGGGCCTCACCTTCTTCGGGCATCTCGGGCAGGTCTACCAGACCGCCTCGCCGCTGTGGCAGCCCCTGGGCGTTTGGCTGGTGCTGTTCGCGCCGCTCTTGCTGCTCAAGGGCCGCAGCTGGCCCGCCGCGCTGGCGGTGCTGGGCGGGGCCGTTTGGACCGCGTGGGACTATGCCACCGACATGACCGGCTACGACAAGGGGACGCCAGACATGGCGCTGCTGCTGTGGCTGGCCTTTGTCACCGCTTTGCCGGTGCTGTTCGCGCCCCTCGCTGCGTGGCTGCGCGCCCGCTCCGCACGCGCCGGTTTCTGGCGGCGGCTGGAGCAGCTTGCGCTCGCCTATGCGGTCGCCGGCGCCTCCTTCGCGACCGCGGTCGCGGCGGTCGGCGGATATGGCGAGCGCGGGCTGTTGCAGGAATGGGCCAGCATGGCGGTAAGCGCCGCAGTGGCGCTGGCGGCCGGGCTTGGCGTGGTGCTGGCGCGGCCGGGCGTGTCGGGGCGCATGGCGGGCGCGATCATCGCGGGGGCGGGGCTGGTGCTGCCGCTGGCCTATGCCGCCGACAATGTGACCCTGCCGCCCGCGCTGCTGTTCATGGCGTTGTGGGTCGGCATCGCCGCCGCCGCGCTGGCAGCCCACTGGCGGGGCGTGTTCCAGCTTGCCGTCGGCGTGATTGCGCTGCGCCTCATCATCCTCAGCTTCGAGCTGGCGGGTGATCTGCTGATGAGCGGCTTCGGGCTGATCCTCGCCGGCGTGCTGATCCTCGGCGTGGCATGGGCGGCGGTGCGGGTGTCGAAGCGCTTTGCCCCGCGCGAGGAGCCCGAAGCATGATGCGCGCCGCCCGCCTGCTCGCCGCCATTCTCCCGCTCGCGGGGCTCGCTGCCCTGTGGGTGCAGAGCGACAGCCACTACCGCACCGGCACCGAATGGGAGGTGCCGATCGAGGGTTATGACCCGCGCGACTTCCTGCGCGGGCACTATGTCGAGTTCAGCTATGACTGGCCGGGGGTCGCCGAGAGCGACATCATCCCCGCCACCCTGTGCCTTGAAGGCGACGCACCGGTGATCGGGCGGGTGACGACGGACAGCGAACAGGACTGCGCCCACCCGTTGCGCGCATCGGAAGGCGGGGTCTATGGCTGGGATGCCCTGTGGCGCGGGCGGCTCTATGTCGGGCAGGAGCGGGCGCGGGCATTGCAGCAGGAATTGCAGAAACCCGACCAGCGCGGGATCGTGACGATCCGCCAGCGCGAGGACGGCAGCTTCACGCCCATCGCAATCCGTTTCCGCGCGCTCACGGCGGAAGAACAGGCCGAGCGTGACGCGCCAAACGAAGGGGCGGGAGACCTGCGTCCCCCGCCCCCGATCATGGCCGAGTAAGCCGGCTCAGTTGCCGAAGCGCACGGTCACTTCCACCCCGTAGAACTGCGGTTCGGCGGGAATGAAGGTCGGCACGCCGAACGCCCCGCCGGTGTTGCCCGCGTCGAGCAGATAGTCCTCGTCAAAGGCGTTGCGGATGAACCCGGCGACTTCATAGCGGCCATCGCCGAAGCTCACCCCGGCCCGGGCGTTGACGATCGTCACCGCATCCTGCGAAATCAGCGGGTTGTTGGGAACCTCGAAGAAGATCCGGCTGCGATAGGACACGCTCGGCGTGGCGAAGAAGCGCATGCCGTTGTTCATGTCGTAATCGATGGTGAAGCCGCCGGCGGCCTGGACTTCGGGCTGCAGGCGGAAGCGCGCGCCCGAAAAGGCGGGCGAAAGCGCGGCGTCCCGATCGATTCCGCCATCGATATAGCCGACATTGCCGAACACCTGGAACCAGTCTGCCAGATCGATGGCCAGTTCGGCCTCGACTCCGAGGTTCGAGGCCTTGCCGGCGCTCTGGGTGATGAAGCGGCCCGTGGCGTTGCCCTGGCTGTCGACTTCGGCGACGCTCACCTGGAACCCGTCATAGACCTGGTAATACACCCCGAGCGAGCCCGACACCGACCCGCTGGCGAGCTTGATCCCGCCTTCGTAGTTCCACACGATCTCCTCGGCGACCGGAGTGACGTTGGCGAGGACGCTCGCCCCGTCGCGACGTGCGGCAACCTGCACCACCGGCGAGCGGCGACCCTTCGACACGGTGGCGAACACGTTCACATCGTCGCTGATGCGATAGAGCGCGTTGAAACGCGGCAGCACCGCCTGGAAGCTGTCGTCGGCGCTCAGCACGCGGCCGCCCGTGTTGATCCCGCCCGGCACCAGCGGCGCGCCGGTGATCACGCTGTTGGGAATCTCGGAGAGAAAGGTGGAGCGGCGATATTCGTCGAGAACGCGCACCCCGGCGGTCAGTTCGAGCGAGTCGGTCGGCATCCAGGTGGCATCGGCGAACACCGAATAGGCCTCGTTGCGGCCCCCGTTTTCGAACAGCACCGCGCTGTAGGGGATGTTGGTGGCCCCGAGCGAGGGCACAGAGCCATCGGGCGCAACGCACAGCCGGCGCGGGTTGCTGAACAGCCCGCCGAGGCAGGTCAGGAACACCCCTTCCTCGGTCGCGAAGGGCACGTTCTGGATGCTGTCCTCGATGAACAGGTTCCAGCCCGCGCTGGCGCGCAGCTTGCTGCCGGTATAGGTGAAGCGCCCTTCGTGGCTGAACTGCCAGCCATCGGCGATTTCGGTGAATTCGAGGAACGGCGCGGCCGAGCCGTCGGCATCGAACACTTCGCGGCTGTCGAACTCGCGGTAACCGTTGACCGTGGTGAAGGTCCAGTCGTCGGCGAACTGGTACTCGGCGGTGAGGTTGAAGTCGTAGACTTCGCGGTTCAGGCCGAGCTGGTCGTCACCCAATGCCGCCGCGCCCGCCGGAAAGCCGCCGAGATTGGCATCGCCGAAGGCGTTGGCCGCGCCGCCCGGCGCACCGGCAAAGCCGGGGAAGGTGCCCGAGATGAACGGGGTGCCGCCATTACGCTGTTGATCGTAGGTAGCGATCAGATCGAGCGAGAAATCGGCCGTCGGCGTGTAGCGCAGCGAGGCGCGCACCCCGAGTTGGTCCTGCGCATAGAGCTCTTCCTCCTGATTGGGATTGCGGTTCTCGACATAGCCGTCACGGGTGCGCCATTCGAAGGCGATGCGCCCTGCCAGCACATCCGATCCGGCATTGAGGAAGCCGCCCAGAAGGGTCTGGTTGAAATTGCCGTAGCCGCCGATCACTTCGCCCGAAAAGCCTTCGCGCGGGCGGGCCGAGACGAGGCTGATGGCGCCCACCGCCGACGCGGTGCCGAACAGGGTCGCCTGCGGGCCCTTGATCACCTCGACCCGTTCAAGATCGTAGATCGCCTGATAGGACCCGCGCGAACGCGAGATGTCGACGCCGTTGTAATAGAGCGTGACGCGCGGGCCCTGCTGGGCCGAGCCGCTGTCCGAGGTGATGCCGCGGATGACGATGCCGGGGTTGTTGGCGCTCTGCTCCTGGATCAGCAGGCCCGGGACATAGCGCGACAGCTCGTCAAGATCGGTGACGCCGAGTTCCCGGATCCGCTCGCCCGAGGTGGCCGAGATGGTGATCGGAACGTCCTGCAGGCGCTGTTCGACCTTTTGCGCGGTGACGATGATCTGGTTGCCCGAACGCTCCTCCTCGGCGGGGGCTTCGGCCTCCTGCGCGAAGGCGGCCTGCGGAGCGGCGGCGAGAACGGTGGCAAGCGCGATCGGCGAAACGCGCGACAAGGTGGTGCGGAGCATGGTTGGGCTTCCCTGTTGGTGGAGAGAGGCCCTGCCCGTGACAGGACATGGTGACGCTGCCGCGACGACTGCGTGAAGGCTCGGTTACGCCGGGTTGACAGTTTCGGGACGTTGCCGATTTGCATCGCGGCGCGACCGGGGGCCGGGCCGGGCAGTCCTAGCGGAAATCCTCGCCCGTCGCCGCGATCCGGGCCCTGAGACCGGCCTGGTTGATGTTCTGGATCTCGATCCCCGGGTGGGCATTGACCTCGATCACGAGCGGCCCCTCGTTGACGTCGAGCACGATGTCCGCGCCGCAATAACCCAGCCCCACCGCCGGCCCGCACTTCGAGGCGAGTTCCAGCACGCGCTCCCAGTGGGGGATCTCGAACCCGATCAGCGGCACCCCGGTATCAGGGTGATGGGTGATCACTTCGCCCTTGACCACCGCGCGGGTGATGCGCCCAGTTTCGAGATCGATCCCCGCCCCGATCGCGCGCTGGTGGAGGTTGGCCTTGCCGTCGGATTCGTTGGTCGGCAGGCGCACCATTGCCATCAGCGGGGTGTGGTGCAGACTGATGACGCGCAGATCGGGCAGGCCTTCCGGCACGATCCCGGCCAGCGCCGGATCGGCGATGATCAGCGGTTCGATCAGCGCCGCGTCCTCGGCCGCCGAATCCCCCGAAAAGCCGCCATCCACGACTTTCTGGATGTGGTGCATCACCGCGTCCTCGGGCAGCGGGGTGCCCGAGCCCTTGAACCAGGTGTTGCCCTCCCGCCGCACCGCGAGCAGGATGCCGTCGCCCTGCGAGCCGCGCGCGGGCTTGATCGCCCAGGCATCCGGCATATCGCGGCTCGGCTTGAAATTGCCCAGTTTCTGGTGATCGTCGATCACCGCGACAGTGCCGGTGCAGGCGATGCCCGCCGCTTCGAGCGCGACCTTGGCCGCCACCTTGTCGCGCGCGCGTTCGATCGCGTGGCGTGGGTTATACTTGGCGATCAGCGCGTTGCGCATGTTGATGCCGAGGATCTCGTCCACTCCCTCGAGCATTGGCGGGCGCAGACGGCTGAGCGCGTCGTGGCTCGCGCGGCGCTTGCGAAACAATCCCAGCATCTCAAACGTCCTCGACAGACCGGATGACCCACGCATTGTGGATCATCGGCCTGCCTGATGGCCCCGTGCGCGGCTCGAACTGGGACTGCGCGTTGGGCTGTATCGGTTGCGGCACCCGCCTTCGTCGTCCCGGTTCCAGATCCTCGGGGGAACTGATCACCCACATCGCGCCAAGCGGCGCCGGAGCCGCGCGGCGTTCGGCCGGGATCGGCCCGCCGAGATCGAGCTCGAGCTGGTCGGGATTGGCTTTCAGCCGCGCCTGTCGCCGGCGTTCGAGCCAGATCGGCGCAAAGCGGTGGAGTTCCGAAAGGCGCAGGCCACGATACCGCCCGAGCACGCCGATCGCCACGGCAGTGAAGGCCGGCATCAGCAGCGGCGACCACTCGATCAGCGCCAGCGCGAAGTGCGAGACCATCACGAATTCGATCACCACCGCCAGAATGAAGGTGTTGAACGCCATCCGCGCGGCCGGCTTGGGGCCGTCCTTGCCGACCTGCTTCCACCACCGCTCCACCACCAGCGCGCAGACGATCACCGGGAAGGCATCGACCTGAAGCTCGGTATCGAGCACCATCAGCAAGGCCACCAGCACCAGCACGATCAGCGAGATCAGCACCCCGAGAAAGCCGACCCGGGTCATGCGCAGCTTGAGCAGGCTCGGCGTCACGATCATGCCGACCGCAACCGAGGAACACAGCACCACCGGTCCCATGACCGGGCCGATCTGCAGGAAGGCCAGCGCGATCAGCATCGGGGTGAACAGGCCGAACGCCTTCAACCCGACAAAGCTGCGTGCCAGCACCACGAGGAACGCGCCCAGCGGCAGCACCATCAGCAGGTTCGACGGCTTCAGCCCCCAGATCGCCTGCGAGGTGGCGACGCCATCGAGCGTCGAGGGCAGGACGAAGAAGGCATCGGTATTGGCCACGCCCAGCGCGACCAGCGCGGCCAGCACAAGGCCGACGGCGAGGCCGACATAGACCGGGCGCCTGACCTGCGGGGTGGCGCGCTTCCAGATCTGAGCGACCCGGGAAAACATCTCAGAAGGCGTAGCCCAGCGACAAGGTCAACCGGTAACCCTCGCGCTCGCGCACGGGTTCGTTGCTGCCGGTGAAGATGTATTTGGCCTCGGCCTCGATGCGCCACTTGCCCGGCCACCACAGCAGCTCGACTTCGGGCACCACCAGCCGGTCGCGGCGGCGTTCGCCGGCGGCAGTGATGCGGCCGTCAAAGCGGGTGCGGATCACTTCGATCGCCGGACGCACGCGCAGATCGGGCGTGATCGGCCTTGTGTAGGCGACCCCGGCCGACTGGCGTTCATAGCCGCGGCGGGCATCCGCCGAACGGATTTCCTCGGCCCGCAGATCGAAAGCGAGATAGTGGTAGGCGCCGAAGCGGCGGCGATATTGTGCATCCACGCGCGGGCCCTCGCCGGTGGCCTCGACAGGGGTGCCATCGTCATATTCGCGTTCCCTCCAGGTGCCCTGCACGCGCACCCGGTGCGCGCGGCGGGGTTCCCATGTAAGCCGCGCCGAGCCTTGCCATTCGTCGGTGTCGGCAGCTTCGACCGAGACCACGTCGTCGAAGTGGCGGGCCTGCAGCTGGAGCTCCCAGTCCTTCTCGATGTCGGTCTGGACCGTGGCGGTGAAGCGGTCGCGGGCGAGATCGCTGCGACCGTCGCCAAGCCGGAACACCTCGATCCGGTCCGCCTCGATGCGCATCCGCACCCCGCGCTTCTCAAGCGCCAGGCCGACTTGCCCGCGCAAGGATATGGCCTCGCCGTCGATCACGAGGTCCTCGTCGCGCGTGGTTGTCTGGGCGCTGATGGTCTGGACCTCGATGCGGGCATCGGGCTGGAGCGTCCAACTGCTGTCCTGCGCGGCGACGTGCGATGCGCAAACGATTGAAAGCAGCGCGAAGGTCCGAACCAGCGCGGTAAGAAGGTTGAGCATGACGTAAGCCCCCATTGACTTACGTAGCCCTACGGCGAGGCCGTTTAGAAAATCCTAACCGTAACCGCTAACCATGCAATTTGTCGGAACGAGCGCGAAAAAAGTGCGCGTTCAGAGCGGATTGCCGTCCTTGTCGCGGTAGATCTCGCGCCGGCCGACGTGGTTGGCGGGGCCGACGAAGCCGTCTTCCTCCATCCGCTCGATCCACTTGGCGGCGGTGTTGTAGCCCACGCCCATCTGCCGCTGGAGCCACGACCCCGATGCCTTCTGGTTCTCGAACACGATCTGGCACGCTTGCCGGTACTTGCGCTCTTCGGGATTGTCCGATGCGGTGAGATCGTCCTCGAAGCCGAAGCCGCCGAAACCATCTTCCGGTTCCTCGGTGACGGCATCGACATATTCGGGCGCGCCCTGCCCGCGCCAGAAATCGGCCACCGCCTCGACTTCCTCGTCTGACACGAACGGGCCGTGGACACGCACCATCGCGCCGGTGTTGGGTTTGTAGAGCATGTCGCCCTTGCCCAGCAGCTGCTCCGCGCCCTGTTCGCCGAGGATGGTGCGGCTGTCGATCCGGCTGGTCACCTTGAAGCTGATGCGGGTGGGCAGGTTGGCCTTGATCACGCCGGTGATGACATCGACCGAGGGGCGCTGGGTCGCCATGATGAGGTGAATGCCGGCCGCGCGGCTCTTTTGCGAGAGGCGCTGGATCAGGACTTCGATTTCCTTGCCCACCGTCACCATCAGGTCCGCGAGTTCGTCGACGATCAGCACGATCTGGGGCAGCGGCTGGTAATCGAGCTGTTCCTCCTCGAACAATTGCTCGCCGGTTTCGGGATCGAACCCGGTCTGCACCCGGCGCCCGAGCGGCTTGCCCTTGGCGATCGCGGCGGAGACCTTCTCATTGAAGGAATTGATGTTGCGCGACGAGATCGCGCTCATCATGCGGTAGCGCCGCTCCATCTCCTCGACTGCCCACTTCAGCGCCCGCACCGAATTGGCCGGCTCTGTCACCACCGGAGATAGCAGGTGCGGGATGTCGTCATAGGTCTTGAGTTCGAGCACCTTGGGATCGATCAGGATCAGGCGCAGTTCCGACGGCGTGAAGCGGTAGAGCAGGCTGAGCAGGATGACATTGAGGCCGACCGACTTGCCGCTGCCGGTCGTCCCGGCGACGAGCAGGTGCGGCATGGCGGCAAGATCGGCGATCACCGGCTCGCCTGCAATGTCCTTGCCGAGAATGATCGGCAGGTTGCCCTTGGATTCGGCAAATGCGGCGCAGGCGGCCAGTTCCTTGAGCGCCACCATCTGGCGATCCTGATTGGGCAGTTCGATGCCCATCACCGTGCGGCCGGGAATGGGCGAGACGCGCGCGCTGATCGCGCTCATGTTGCGGGCGATGTCTTCGGCAAGCCCCACCACTCGGCTGGCCTTGATGCCGGGCGCGGGTTCGAGCTCGTACATCGTCACCACCGGCCCGGTGCGGACCGCAGTGATCTCGCCCTTCACGTTGAAGTCGTCGAGCACATTCTCGAGCAGGCGGGCGTTGCGTTCGAGCGCGATCTTGTCGAGTTTGGGCGCCTTGTCGACCGGCGGCTCGGCCAGCAGGTCGAGGCTCGGCAGCTTGAAGGCGGCGAACATGTCGCCTTGTGCGGTCTTGGCCGGCTGGGCGCGCTTGGGCGGGGCGGAAGGATCGGAAATCTCCGGCGCGCGGCGCGGGCGATCGTCGATGGTGACGGGGGCGGCATCGCCCTTGGCGCTGCGGCGCGGGCGGGCGGGGGCATCCTCGTCCTCGTCATCGGCAAAGGCCAGCGCAGTGCCCGCGGCACGCTTGCGGCCCGGCAGCGGCAGGCGGCGCATGAGGCCGGCGAGCGAACCGCCGCCGAGGAATTCGGGCAGGCTCATCAGCACCCGCCAGTCGATCGCGAAGATGCGGGTCAAGAGGCCCACGCCGGTCGCAAGGCAGACCAGCGCCGTGCCGAGGATCACCCAGCCCTGCGCATCGCCTGCGATCCGCGCCGCCAGCGCCTGCACCGCGCCCGCACCGAGCAGACCGGCAAGCCCCCCCGCCTGCGCGGGCAGGGTTCCGCCCGGCCCTTCGAAGGCGAGGCTGAGCACGGTGGACAGCAGCGTCATGGCGATCAGCAGCAGGCCGGCCGGGAGCCACCACGGGGTCGTCTCCGGCTCGTCGCCGTTCTCGACATCGCGCCACAGCTTGCGCGCGCTGACGTAGAGCAGCGGCAGCAGCAGCGCGGCGGGCAGGCCGAACACCAGCAGCACCCGGTCCGCCACCCATGCACCGACCGTGCCCATCCAGTTGGCGACTTCGCCCGGATCGGCGGCGGTCGACCAGCTGGGATCGGTCTGGGTGTAGCTCACCAGTGCCAGCGCGAGGAACACCATCGCCCCCAGCAGCGCCGCCGCGCCGGTCATCTGCGCGAGCCGGCGCAAGCCCCGCCTGAGCCCCGCGCGCCATTCGGCATCGGACTTGCTGACGGCAGGCTTGCGGCCATTCGTGCTTCGGGGCGTAACGGCGCGGCTGGCCATGGGGTGTCTCCTGTGCGGAACACATCATGAATCCTCGCAGAGTCCGGGTCAAGCGATGTGCGACAGGGCGTTTCTCCAGCTCAACCCGTCAATCGCCGCCCAGCGGTCCCAGCCCAGCGCGCGGGCCTTTTGCGCGCTCATCCCGCCGAGCGCGATCACCGGCAGGCGCGATTGCCGCGCGAGCAGGCCGAAGCGCGCTGCCCCGAGCACCGGCGCCCCCGGGTGCGAACGGGTCGGGAAGACCGGCGAGAGCAGCACCGCATCCGCCTCCAGCCGCGCCGCCAGCCCGAGTTCGGCAGGCCCGTGCGCGGTGGCGAGGTGGATCAGCCCGGCGCGGCGGGGCACAAGGCTGCGCGGGCT
>CAZQOO010000037.1:0-4647 GCA_964594845.1 uncultured Porphyrobacter sp.
TCACCCACAAGGCCCAGACCGCCGAGGAGCGCGAGCAGGCCGACATGCTGATCGGGCTGATGACCCCTGTCATCAAGGGCTACGGCACCGACAAGGGCTACGACATCGCCAACAACATGCAGCAGGTCTATGGCGGTCACGGCTATGTCAAGGAATGGGGCATGGAGCAGTTCGTGCGCGATAGCCGCATCGCCATGATCTACGAAGGCGCCAACGGCGTGCAGGCGATGGACCTGTGCGGCCGCAAGCTCGCCATGAACGGCGGCAAGGCGATCCAGGCCTATTTCGCCATGATCGACGAGGAAATCGCCACGGCCAAGCAGGTGCCGGAACTGGCTTCGGTCGCTGAACGCCTCGAAAAGGCGCTGGGCGAGCAGAAGGCGGCGACCATGTGGTTCATGCAGAACGCCATGTCCAACCCCAACCATCTCGGCGCAGGCGCGCATCACTACATGCACATCATGGGCATCGTGACCCTCGGCTTCTTCTGGCTCAAGATGGCCAAGGTCGCGCTTGCCAAGCTCGCGGACGAACCGGAAGACAAGGCCTTCTACGAAGCCAAGCTGGTCTCTGCCAACTACTACGCCGAACGCTTCCTGCCCGACGCAGGGGCGCTGCGCCGCAAGCTCGAAGCAGGCAGCGAATACATGATGAAGCTTCCTGCCGAGGCTTTCGCCACCGCCGCCTGATCCGCGCTCCCGCAAGCGCCATATGCAGGGCCGCCATGTTTGCGCATGGCGGCCCTTGCTGTATCGGTCAGCGCGTCACACTCCGGGGGGCAAGATGATGCGGAACTGGCAGATCGTCCTTGCCGCGGTGCTGGTGCTGTTCGGTGTTCCGGCGGCGCTGTTCTATGGCCAGCCCGATCTCGCCACCCAGCAGGCCAGCACTGCCGGGCGCTTTGTCTTTACCGGGTGGGACGGGCCTGATCTGCCGGTCTATTACCAGCTGCCCGACCGCGTGGAGCCTGACACTCCGGTGGTCTTCGTGATGCACGGGGTGAACCGCGATGCCGATCGCTATCGCGACGAATGGGCCGGTCTGGCGCTCCGCCACGGCTTCATCGCTGTCGTGCCGCAGTTCGGGCAGGCCGATTTTCCCGGTTCGCGCGGCTACAACACCGGCTTTTTCAGCGAGGAGGACGGGACGCCGCGCCCGCGATCCCTATGGTCGTTCGCCGCGATCGAGCCGCTGTTCGACGATGTCCGCCAGCGTTTTGGCACCCGCGTGGCGCGCTATTCGATCTACGGACATTCCGCCGGAGCGCAGTTTGTTCACCGCTTCGTGCTGTTCATGCCCGAGGCGCGGATAGATCAGGCGGTGTCGGCCAATGCGGGATGGTACACCATGCCCGACATGCAGACCGGTTTTCCCTATGGCCTCGGTGATGCACCGGTGGATCAAGGCACCCTGTCTGCCGCACTGGGCAAACAGGTGACGGTGCTGCTCGGCACAGCCGATACCGACCGCAGCGATCCCGACCTGCGCAAGACGCCCGAAGCCGACGCGCAAGGCCCGCACCGCTTTGCGCGCGGTCAGCAGTTCTTCGCCAATGCCAAACAGACCGCCGCGACGCTGCAAACGCCGTTCGGATGGAGGGTGCAGACCGTTCCGGGGGTCGGCCACAGCAATGGCGAGATGGCCAAGGCGGCTGCGCCGTTGCTGGCCGAACAGTAGCGCCTACTTCGCCGCCTCCTCGGCGATCACATAGAGGTAATCGACATAGGCCATGGTCGCCGCGTCGAGGCCGAACACCTTGGGATCGCTGCTCTCGATCAGGAACCATTCGTTGGGCGCATGCGCCCCGCCGCCGCGGCCGAGGCCGAATTGCGAGGCGGGCAGATTGAGTGGCGGGCCGTTGAAGATCACCCCCGGCCAGCTGCCAGCGTTGCGCGGACGGATGGTGTAGGGGATGCCGCTTGCCTCGAACAGGCGCTTCTGGGCACGGATCAGCACCGAATCCTCGGCGGTCTCGTTGGGGCCGTAGCCGCCCGATACCGTGACGCGCACATCATCGAAGCCGCGCCGCGCGAGGTGGGCCTTGAGCTTTTCCACCGCCTCGGCCTTTGTCATGTTCGGCACCAGCCGGAATTCGAGCTTGGCCTCGGCGCGGCCGGGCAGCACGGTCTTGCCGCCTTCGCCGGTATAGCCTGAGACGAGGCCCTGAATGTTGACGGTGGGCTGGGAGAAGAAGCGTTCGAGACTGGTGACGTAGTCCTCGTCATTGATCCAGCGCCCGACCCCGAGCAAGGCCTTCTCGCCTTCCTCGGCACCGGGCTTGACGCTCTGGGCGATCAGCTCCTTCTGGCGCGCGGTGAGCGGCTGCACATTCTCGAACCAGCCGTCGATCGCCGGGGTGTGGCCGTCATCGGCCACCAGCGTGTCGAGCGCCTTGACCAGCCGCCAAGCGGGGCTTTCGATGCGCGCATAGTTCGACGAATGGATGTCGGTCTTCGGGTATTTGTCCGAAGTCTCGCCGCCCACCACTAGCTGGAATTCGACCGCGCCCTTGGCCCCGAGCGTGATTCCGGCGCTGCCGTCGCGATTCTGGTTGGCGGCGGGAATGAACACGCCGACCGCCTTGGCCAGCGCCGCCTGCACTTCGGGCACGGCGACGACCTGATCGAAATGGGTCGAGGCAACTTCCTCCTCGCCCTCGGCCACCAGCACGAGGTTGACCGGCAGCTTGCGCCCGCTCGCCTGGATCGCCTTGATCGCGGCGAGGAAGGCCATCTCCGGCCCCTTCTGATTGACGGCCCCGCGGCCGTAGAGCGCGGTGCCTTCGCCGGGACGCTCGACCAGCGTGCCTTCGAGCGGCGGGGTGGACCATTCGGCCGGATCATACTGCTTCACATCATACATGAAGTAGATGCCGAGCGTGGTCGGTGCGCCGGCATCGAGCGTCGCGAAGACCGCTGGCACGCCGTCGGTGGGGATGATCTTGGCCTGCTGGAAGCCCGCATCGAGCGCGAGCTGCTTCATGTACTCCGCGCCTTCGGGCGTGCCGCGCTTCTCGGCGGCGATAGTGGGCAGTGCGATCCACTCGCGCAGGGCCTGCACCGTCGCATCGTGCTGCGCCGCGACTGTCTGTTCCAGCGCCGCGCGATCGGGAGTCTCCGCCGCGACCGGCCCCGCCACCAGCGCGAATGCCAATGCCATGCCCGAAATCGCCAGATGCCTTGTCATTTGCTCTGCTCTCCTGTTGTCCTTGGGGACGACGCTAACAGTGCGCCGGTGATTGGCAACGGCTTTCGCGCGTGCGCCCTTGTCGCAGCGGAGTTAGCCTGCGATTGCCGGGCGGGACGCATGAAGGGAGACGGCGCGATGATGGCACGAGCGTTGATGGGAATGGCGGCAGCGCTGGCGCTGGCGACGACGGTTCCGGTGATGCCTGCCCATGCCGGAGAGAAGGCGCAGGGCGCGCTGCCGGCCCCGCTCCATGCCCAGCTCGATGCCCAGTATGACCGGGTCATCGCCGATCTCATCCGCATCACCGAAACGCCTGCTCCCCCGTTCAAGGAGGCCGAGCGGGCCGCCCTGTTCGCGCAGATGCTGCGCGATGCCGGTATCGATGACGTCAGCATCGATGCCGAGGGCAATGTCCTCGCCTTGCGGCCCGGGCGCGAGGAGGGGCCGGTGTTCGTCGTCTCGGCCCACCTCGACACCGTGTTTCCCGAAGGCACGCCGATCACAGTGACGCGCGCGGGCGAGCGGCTGCTGGCGCCGGGGATCGGGGATGACAGCCTCGGCCTTGCCTCGCTGCTGGTATGGGCGCGGCTGCTCGATGCAAATGGCCTCACCACCCGTCAGCCTGTGTTGTTCGTCGGCACCGTCGGGGAGGAAGGCGCGGGCGATCTGCGCGGGGTGCGGCACCTGTTCACCAAGGGTGCCTACGCCGGGCGGATCGGTGCTTTCCTGTCGGTCGACAACGCCGATGCCGGGCGGATCGTCAACGCCGCGGTCGGCTCGCGCCGTTACCGGCTCGCCTTCAAGGGGCCGGGCGGCCATTCCTACGGCGCCTTCGGGATCGTCAATCCGATGGGCGCGATGGCCGAGGCGGTACGCGGCATTCATGCGATTGCCGTGCCCACCGAACCGAAGACGACCTATGCCGCCACGGTTGTCGCCGGAGGCACCTCGGTCAATGCCATTCCCGATCTCGTCACGCTCGATGTCGATATGCGCTCGGGCGATCCGGCGGCGCTCGGGCAGCTTGAAAACGCGGTGCTGGCAGCCGCCGCGGCCGGGGTTGCAGCCGAAAATGCCGCGCGGTCGACTGCTGCCGGGACGGTTGCGCTCGATCCGCAGCTGATCGGAGACCGGCCGGCCGGCAAAACCCCGACCGACCACCCGCTGGTGGCAAGCGCGATGCGGGCCTCGCACGCGGCCGGATTTGCCGTCAGGCTTGACCAGTCCTCGACCGATTCGAACATTCCCATGAGCCTCGGCATCCCGGCGCTTACCATCGGCACGGGGGCGGGCGGGGGGCGGACCCACAGCCTTGAGGAATATCTCGAAACCGGGCGTGAGCGGTTCGTGGCGGGGCTTTCGGTCGGCCTTGCGATCATCCTCGATCACGGCGAGGCCGCGCCGAAATAGGCCCTATTCGCGCGCACCCATGAAGCGCTGGGTGCCGGCTTTGACCTT
>CAZQOO010000037.1:4747-21348 GCA_964594845.1 uncultured Porphyrobacter sp.
CGTCCATCTCCGCCCAGAAGGCAAACACGTCGCTCCGCGGCACCAGCGAATCGGCATCGCCGTGACACACCAGAATGCGCGGGGTGATGGGCGCGGCGGCGGGAAGGGGAGTCGCCAGCAGGCCGTGAAAGCTCGCCACCAGCGCCAGATCGGCGCCATCGCGCGCCAGCTCCAGCACCGCCATCCCGCCAAGACAGAAGCCGATCGCCATCTGCGGTACGCCCGGTGCAACCGCGGACAGCGCCGTCAGGCTGGCACGCAGCCGTGCCCGCATGGCTTCCGGATCGGCGCGGAGGCGTTCCATCGCGGCAAAGGCACTGGCCGCGTCATGCGGGGCGTCCGGGCCGTAGAAATCCGCAACCAGCGCGATGCAGCCCGCCTCCGCGAGAGCCAGCGCCTTGGCCTCGACCCCGGGCGAGGTGTTCATGAAGGTCGGAAACACCGCCACCGCCGCGCGGGCAGGGGCAGGGGGCCGCGCCAGCCATCCGGTCAGCGCGGTTGCCCCATCGGCATAGGCCAGCGGTTCGAGGCTCATTCGACCGGCAGGAAATCGGGCACCGAAAGGTAACGCTCGCCCGTGTCATAGTTGAACCCGAGCACGCGGCTGCCCGCAGCCAGATCGGGCAGTTTGCTCGCAATCGCGGCCAGCGTCGCGCCGCTGGAAATGCCCACCAGCATCCCTTCCTCGCGCGCGGCACGGCGCGCCATTTCACGGGCTTCCTCGGCATCCACCGCGATCGCCCCGTCGATCGCCGCCGTGTGAAGATTGCCCGGAATGAAGCCCGCGCCGATGCCCTGGATCGGATGCGGGCCGGGCTGGCCGCCGTTGATCACCGGCGAGAGCGCGGGCTCCACCCCATAGGCCTTGAACGTGGGCCAGTGCTTTTTCAGCTCCTCCGCGCAGCCGGTTAGGTGTCCGCCAGTGCCGACCCCGGTGATCATCACGTCGATCGGGGTGTCGGCAAAATCGGCGAGGATTTCGCGCGCGGTGGTGCGGGCGTGGACGGCGGGGTTCGCGGCGTTGTCGAACTGGCTCGGCATCCACGCGCCCGGGGTTTCCTCGACCAGCTGCTGCGCGCGTTCGATCGCCCCCTTCATGCCCTTCTCGCGCGGGGTGAGATCGAAGCTCGCGCCATAGGCAAGCATCAGCCGGCGGCGCTCGATCGACATCGATTCGGGCATCACCAGCACCAGCCGGTAGCCCTTGACCGCCGCGACCATCGCAAGGCCGATGCCGGTGTTGCCGCTGGTCGGCTCGACGATGGTTCCGCCCGGCTGCAAGGCGCCGCGCGCCTCGGCGTCTTCGACCATGGCGAGCGCGATGCGGTCCTTGATCGAGCCGCCGGGGTTCGAACGCTCGGACTTCACCCACACCTCGTGATCCGGGAACATCCGCGCCAGACGGATATGCGGGGTGCCGCCGATGGTGGCGAGAATGTTGTCAGCCTTCATGTCGATACCTCTCGTTTAAGCGCTTGTGGCTCGAAGCTGTTGGCGCGTCGCAATTCGGGGAAATACCACGCCCACACCAATGTCACGACTATCGCACCCGCCCCGCCGAACACAACCGCGCCGGTCGCGCCCAGCAGCGCGGCGGCAAGGCCCGACTGCATCTCGCCCAACTCGTTGGATGCGGAAATGGCGAGGCCCGAGATCGAGGACACCCGCCCGCGCTTGTCATCGGGGGTGAACAGCTGGACCAGCGATGAGCGGATGAACACCGAGACCATGTCGACCGCGCCCATTGCCGCGAGGATCGCCAGCGACAGGGCGAAACTGCGCGAAAAGGCAAAGGCGATGGTGAGCGCCCCGAAGGCGGCGACGGCGTAGAGCATCTTCATCCCGACCCCGCGCTCGAGCGGGCGGAACGACAGCCACAGCGCCACCAGCGCCGCGCCCAGCGCAGGGGCAGCGCGCATCAGTCCGAGGCCCTCCGGCCCCACGAACAGGATATCGCGCGCAAACACCGGCAGCAGCGCGGTGGCCCCGGCCAGCAGCACCGCGAACAGGTCGAGCGTGATGCAGCCAAGCAGAAACCGCTCGCGCCAGACATAGACCATTCCCTCGATGATCTGGCGCAGCGGCTTCAATGGCGGACCATCGTGGCGCGCCCTGATCGGGCGGACGGTAAGGATCAGCGCGGTTCCGGCAAGAAGCATCACGGCGGAAATCGCGTGCGGGAGCCATTCGGAGCCGGCAAAGATCAGCCCGCCCACTGCCGGGCCGGCGACACTGGCGGTCTGCCATGCGATCGAGCTTAGCGCGATGGCGCGCGGCAGCAGGGCGGGGGGCACGATATTGGGTGCAATCGCGCTCATTGAAGGCCCGACAAAGACACGCGCGGTGCCATGGGCGGCGGCGAGGCCGAACAGGATCGGCAGGTTGAGCGCATCGGCCCAGGTCAGCACCGCCAGCAGCACCGCCACCAGCCCGTCGATCCCGTTGGCGAAGGCCGCGACATGGCGGCGGTCGAAACGGTCGGCGGCGAGCCCCGCAACCGGGGTCAGCACGAACAGCGGAATGAACTGCGCCAGCCCCAGCAGCCCGAGGTAGAAGGAGGCCTCCGCCACGCTCATCGCATAATCGGCGCGCGCGACCTCGTAAGTCTGGTAGCCGAGCAGCACCACCATCGACATGGTGGCGAACACGGCAAGAAACCGCGCGAGCCAGTAGCGCCGGTAATCACCGATCTGGAGCGGAGAGGCTGGGTCAGTCACGCGCGCGCCATGGCAGGCGGCATCGCTTCTGCCAAGCAGGCGATACTTGGCAGGGGTTCAGCCGGGCTTGTGGCTCAGCGCGGACGGCGCAGGCGCGGGTTGGGCTGAAGCTCGTCGATAATGGCGATGAAATCGTCGAGCCGGATGATCCGCTCGAACTGGAAGCCTGCACGCGAATCGCGCGTCCAGATCACGTAGGCCTCGATCCGGCCCACCACCGGCAGACGGATGATGATCCGGTCGCCGCGCGCCAGATGGTGCGCGTCGTCGACCATGAAGCCGTGTGCCGAAAGGTTGCAGACATGCAGCTTGAGATCGCCGTGCTCGAAATGCTCGACG
The DNA here is from genome assembly GCA_964594845.1 of uncultured Porphyrobacter sp. Taxonomy (GTDB): domain Bacteria; phylum Pseudomonadota; class Alphaproteobacteria; order Sphingomonadales; family Sphingomonadaceae; genus Erythrobacter. Next base: position 7,804 of record CAZQOO010000037.1, read on the forward strand.
ATCACCGGATAATCGACCGGGTGCCGCGCCGCGCGCCGCATATCGGTTACGCTCAGACTCGCTCCGCTCGTCACGCCCCGCGATCCTCCGTTTTGCTTCGGGTCCGCTAAGGGAGATGCCGGATAAAGGCTTCTAATTGGTAAAGGGCGATCAGCGCTTGACCAGGGCGTGGCGCTTTTTGCCGAGGCTGAGGCGCAGGGTTTCTCCCTCGCCGGGCAGCACGAGATGAGCAGGATCGGTGATCGTCTCGCCCTCAAGCTTGACCGCACCTTCGGCGAGCTTGCGCTTGGCCTCGCCGTTCGAGGCGGTGAGGCCGATCTCGGTCAGCAATGCAGCGATGCGCATCCCCTCCGGCCCGGTGTCAAGGGTGGGCAGATCCTCGCCCGCGCCGCTGCCGGCGAAGGTTTCGCGCGCGGTCGCCTCGGCCCGGGCGGCGGCTTCCTGCCCGCGCACCAGCCCGGTCACTTCGTTGGCGAGCACCACCTTGGCGGCGTTGATTTCCGCGCCCTCGAGCGCTTCCAGGCGCGCGATCTCGTCCAGCGGCAGATCGGTGAACAGGCGCAGGAACTTGCCGACGTCGGCATCATCGACGTTGCGCCAATATTGCCAGAAATCATAGGCTGGAAGCTGGTCTTCGTTGAGCCACACGGCTCCCGCGGCGGTCTTGCCCATCTTGGCGCCGCTCGCCGTGGTGAGCAGCGGGGTGGTGAGGCCGAACAGCTCGGTCCCGTCCATGCGCCGCCCGAGTTCGATCCCGTTGACGATATTGCCCCACTGGTCCGATCCGCCCATCTGCAAGCGGACATCAAGTTCCTTGGACAAGTGCCTGAAATCATATCCCTGAAGTATCATGTAGTTGAATTCGAGGAAGGTCATCGGCTGCTCGCGCTCAAGCCGCAGGCGGACCGAATCGAAGGTCAGCATCCGGTTGATCGTGAAGTGCGTGCCGACTTCCTGGAGCAACTGGATGTATCCCAGCTTGCCCAGCCAGTCGTGATTGTTGACCATCACCGCATCGGTCGGACCGTCCCCGAATTTCAGTAGCTTGTTGAACACAGTGAAGATCGATTTGATGTTCGCCTCGATCGTCTCATCGGTCAGCATCTTGCGGCTTTCGTCGCGCCCGGTGGGGTCGCCGATCCGCGTGGTGCCGCCGCCCATCACCACTACCGGCTTGTGCCCGGTCTGCTGCAGCCGGCGGAGCATCATGATCTGAACGAGGCTGCCGATATGCAGCGACGGGGCGGTGGCATCGAACCCGATATAGCCCGGCACGATCTGCTTGGCCGCAAGGGCATCGAGCCCTGCCGCGTCGGTCATCTGGTGGATGTAGCCACGCTCGTCGAGGAGGCGCAGGAGGGCGGATTCGTAGGTGCTCATGGGATTCCTGTCGTTTCGGGGGGCGCTTAACAGGGGGGAGAGGCGACGGGAAGAGACTTGCCCGCCGCAGGCGGCAAAGGCATGGATGCGCGATGCACCCGCTCATGCTTCACCAGACCTGCGACCTCGGCCCGATCCGCGCCGTTACCGCCGCCATCACCGCGACCGAGCAAGGCTGCGAGGCCGAATTCCGGCTCGACGGTCATGTCCCGGCAATCGCGCTTCCGGCCCCGGCCATGCCCGAGCGGATGGACAATCTCTGGAAGACCACCTGTTTCGAAATCTTCTGGCAGCCGCTCGGCGGCACATATTACCGCGAGTTCAACCTCTCGCCATCGGGTCGCTGGGCCGCCTACGACTTCGATTCCTTCCGCGATGGCATGCGGGACGCGCCGGTGGAGGCTATCGCCATCGCCTGCTCGCATGACGCGAACGGGCTGGTGCTCAAGGCCAGCATCGCCGCCGATCTGCCATGCCCGGCCCAGGTCGCGCTCAACGCGATTGTCGAGCATGCCGATGGCGGGTTGCAGTTCTGGGCGCTGGGCTTTCCGCCGGGCAAGCCGGAGTTCCATTCCGAGGCCTGCCGCACGCTGATCATCGAGCGCTAGGCGCCGAAGGGCCGGTTGAGCTGCACGATCTTCGCGTTCAGGATGAAGGCGAAGCTCACCCAGACGAAATAGGGCAGATTGAGCCACCCGGCGAAGCTGTCCCCCGCAAGGCGGGGCAGCACGGTGAGCAGCGCGGCGACCGAGCACCACAGAAGCACGTTTTCGGCGAGCGCCCAGTCGGGGCGTCTGAGCTTGAAGAACAGCGGCGACCAGCAGAAATGCAGCACGAAATTGGCGGCAAATAGCGCATAGACGCCAAACTTTGCCTCTGGCGTGGGCGCCTTGGTGAGGCCGACATAGAAGCTCCAACCCGCAAGGCCGAGGATCGTGGTCCAGGCCGGGCCGAACAACCAGTCAGGCGGTTGCCAGGGCGGCTTGCGCAAGTCGCGATACCATTGGCCGATGTCAGTCAGCGCGCCGCCAGCGCCGCCGAGGATGATTGCCCATGCGGCGGCGATGAGGGCGCTGGTCCAGTCCATGAACAGGCATATAGGGAGCGCAGGAGCAAATGCCATTGCCTTTGCCGCGAGGCTGCTGCACCCCTCGGCCCATGAAGACAGGAATAGACCGGCTGCTGGCCGATCCCGAACTGCTCGCCCGGCTCAACGGCCGCCGCGTCGCGCTGGTGGCGCATCCGGCGAGTGTGACCGACAATCTCGTCCACAGCCTCGATGCCTTGATCGGCGCGGGTGTGAACATCTCCAGCGCCTTCGGTCCGCAGCACGGCCTCAAGGGCGACAAGCAGGACAACATGGTCGAGACGGCGGACGAATTCGATCCGGCCTACGGCATCCCGGTGTTCTCGCTCTATGGCGAGGTGCGGCGGCCTACGGGTCAGATGATGTCGAGCGCGGACGTGTTCCTGTTCGACCTCCAGGATCTAGGCTGCCGGATCTACACCTTCGTCACCACCCTGCTCTACCTGCTGGAGGAAGCGGCAAAGCACGGCAAGGAGGTCTGGGTGCTTGACCGGCCCAATCCCGCCGGTCGCCCGGTCGAAGGCACGCTGCTGGTGCCGGGGCAGGAAAGCTTTGTCGGCGCGGCGCCGATGCCAATGCGCCACGGGTTGACGATGGGCGAGATGGGGCACTGGTTCATCGCCCATTTCGGGCTCGATGTGGCCTACACCGTGGTGGGAATGGCGGGTTGGAACCCGGACGAGGAGGGCAGCTTTGGCTGGCCTGCATCACGCCTGTGGATCAACCCGTCGCCCAATGCCGCCAACGTCAACATGGCGCGCTGCTATGCCGGAACGGTGATGCTGGAAGGCACGACGCTGTCGGAAGGGCGCGGCACCACGCGGCCGCTGGAGGTGCTGTTCGGCGCGCCCGATGTTGATGCGAGGGCGGTGCTGACGGAGATGCAGCGCCTCGCCCCGGACTGGCTGGCGGGCGCAGCCGTGCGGGAATGCTGGTTCGAGCCGACGTTCCACAAGCATCAGGGCAAGCTGTGCAACGCCTTGATGATGCACGCGGAAGGCCGCTTTTACGAGCATCACGCCTTCCGCCCCTGGCGGCTGCAGGCGCTGGCGTTCAAGGCGATCCGGCGGCTCTATCCCGACTATCCGCTGTGGCGCGATTTCCCTTACGAATACGAGCTTACCCGGCTTGCGATCGACGTCATCAACGGCGGGCCTTCGCTGCGCCAGTGGGTCGATGACCCGGCCGCATCACCCCATGACCTTGACGTCATGGCGTCACATGACGAGGCCGCATGGGTAGCCGAGGTGCGGCCGCATCTGCTTTACTGAATGGCGTCAAAGCGGTGGCAAAGACCCCGCAACGAGCCTGCAACGACATGACAATGGATGGCGGACGAACCGTCACCGCGAGAGGATGGGTAGCCGATGGCGAGCACGAATGCAGGGACAGCCGGTCAGCGGTCGGTCCGGGTCACCTTGTGGATCCTGCTGGTGGTCTACATCTTCAATTTCATCGACCGCCAGATCGTCAACATCCTCGCCGAGCCGATCGCGCGGGACCTGAAGTTGTCGGACACCCAGATCGGGCTGATGACCGGACTGGCCTTCGCGCTGTTCTACACCGTGCTCGGCATTCCCATAGCCCGGTTCGCCGATCGGGCGACGACCAGCCGGCCCAAACTGATCGCGATCGCGCTGGCGGTGTGGTCGGCGATGACGGCGCTGTGCGGGCTGGCGCAGAACTTCGTGCAATTGCTGCTGGCCCGCATCGGGGTGGGGGTGGGCGAGGCGGGCTGCACCCCGCCGGCGCATTCGCTGATCAGCGAGATCGTGCCGCCCGAAAAGCGCGCCTCGGCGCTGGCGTTCTATTCGCTCGGCATCCCGATCGGCTCGCTGCTCGGCATGGTGATCGGCGGCACGCTGGCGGATCTGATGACCTGGCGCGATGCCTTCGTAATTGTCGGCCTGCCCGGCCTCGCGCTGGCACTGCTGGTATGGTTCGTGCTCAAGGATCCGCGTCAGGCCGATGCCGCCGCCGTGCTGCGCGCGCAGAACCAGCCGGCCGCGCTGCCGCTGGGAGAGGCCTTGAAGGAAGTGATGGGCTCGCGTGCTTTTGTGCTGCTGTTGTGCGCGGGATCGGCCGCGGCGTTCCTGTCCTATGGCAAGACCACCTGGACCACGATCTTCTTCCAGCGCACCCATGATCTGACCCCGGGGCAGGTGGGGCTGTGGTTCGGCCTGCTGGGCGGGGTGGGCGGGATGCTCGGCACCTGGCTCGGCGGCTATCTGGCCGACCGCTTCGGCGCGATCAACCGCCGCCACGTGCTGAGCGCGCCCGCGATCGGCATGGCAGTGGCGGTGCCGCTGGCGATTGCCGCCTATCACGCGCCGGGCTGGCCGCTGGCGCTGGCGCTTCTGTTTGTGCCGACCGTCTTCAATTCGCTCTACTACGGCCCGTGCTATTCGGCTGCGCAGGGCCTTGTTCCGCTGCGGGCAAGGGCGATTGCGGCGGCGAGCCTGCTGTTCTTCCAGAACCTGATCGGGCTCGGGCTGGGGCCGCTGTTCTTCGGCATGCTGTCCGACTGGCTGCAACCGAGCTTTGGCGCGGATTCGGTGCGCTATGTGCTCTACGGGGCGGCGGTGCTGGGGCTGGTGCCGGCGTTCTTCTTCTGGCGCTGCGGGCTGCTGCTGAACGAGGAGCTCGATAAGAAGGGCTAGTCCGGCTCCCGCACGGGTTGCACCAGCGTTACCAGCACGAAGCTGATCAACATCAGCAGATACCAGCTGCCATATTTGGCGAGGCTGACCATGCGCCACTCGGCCTCCTGCCCGGGATAGTTCCAGGCGTTGGCGAAGGTGGCGATGTTCTCGGCAAACCAGATGAACAGCGCGACGAGCCCGAAGCCGACCAGCAGCGGCATCCAGCGATGCGCACGCCAGTTGCGGAAGTGGACGCGGGTGCGCCAGAAGATCGCTGCCGTGGCGGCAAACAGGCCCCAGCGGATGTCGAGCGTGTAGTGGTGAGTGAAGAAGTTGACGTAAATCGCCGCCGCCAGCAGCCATGTCGCCCAGGCGGGCGGGTAGTGGGTGAAGCGGAAGTCGAAGATCCGCCACACCCGCGCGATGTAGCTGCCGACCGCGGCATACATGAAGCCCGAGAACAGCGGCACCGCGCCGACGTGGAGCACGCTCGCCTCGGGATAGGTCCATGATCCGGCCTGCGTCTTGAACAACTCCATCACCGTGCCGACGATGTGGAAGATCAGGATCACCCGTGCCTCGCGCCAGGTCTCGAGCCGGAAGGCCAGCATCCCGGCCTGAATGGCGATGGCGGCAATCGTCAGGAAGTCATAGCGGTGGAGCGCTGCGTCTTCGGGGTAGAACAGATGCGTGCCGAGGAGCAGCGCGAGCAGCAGTCCGCCGAACAGGCAGGCCCAACCCTGCTTGAAACCGAACAGCAGGAATTCGTAGAGCCACAGCCGCCAGCCCGTGCCGGGATCGTAGGCTTCGAGCCGGAGGCGGACGGCCTCGAAACGGGTGTGGCGGGGTGACGTCATCCGCCGCTGAGATGCTGAACTTGCTAGCGACCGTCAACGACGACCAAGAATCTTCGCTATCTCTTCCGGGGAGAGCTTCATCTCGCCACGGGGCTCGATGCCGTAGTTCATCGCGAGACTCACGGAGCAGCCATCAACCCGCCGGTCGACCGCATAGATATACTGCCCCATATCCGCCGTGGCAGGCCCGCGTTCAAAACGCGGTTGCTGACCGGAATTGCCTGCTGCTGGCAGGTTTTTGTCGCGGCATTTGTCTCCAGCCAGAAAGTCAGGCCGCAGTTCGGTCATGGCCGAGATCGGTTCATCCGCCGAGGGAAGCGCAAAGTTAGGAGGCACGTCTGCCGCGCCAAGGATGAAGAATGCAAGCGGTGTGGTGAACGGAAGCATAGCAGTCTCCTTTGATAGGAAATTACCACGTAACATCAAAATTTAGAAGACCTTCCTCAAGCCCCGTGCTTCCGCGACAGTTCCCGCATCGCATCGTCCAGCCCCTCGAGCGTCAGCGGATACATCCGGTCGCCCATCAGCTGCTTGATCATCTTGGTCGACTGCGAATAGCCCCACTGCTTTTCGGGCACCGGGTTGAGCCACACGGTCGCAGGATAGGTGTTGACCACGCGCTGGAGCCACACTGCACCTGCTTCCTCGTTCATGTGCTCGACGCTGCCGCCCGGATGGGTGATCTCGTAGGGGCTCATAGCCGCATCGCCCACGAACACGATCTTGTAGTCGTGGCCGTATTTGTGGAGCACGTCCCAGGTCTTGGTGCGTTCCTGCCAGCGGCGCTTGTTGTCCTTCCACACGCCTTCGTAGAGGCAGTTGTGGAAGTAGAAGAATTCGAGGTTCTTGAACTCCGCCGTGGCCGCGCTGAACAGCTCCTCGACCAGCTTGATGAAGGGGTCCATCGATCCGCCGACGTCGAGGAACAGCAGCAGCTTGACGGCATTGCGCCGCTCGGGCCGCATGCGGATGTCGAGCCAGCCCTGCTTGGCGGTGCCTTCGATGGTGCCGGGAATGTCGAGCTCGTCCGCCGCGCCCTCGCGGGCGAAGCGGCGCAGGCGGCGCAGCGCCACCTTGATGTTGCGGGTGCCGAGTTCCTTGGTGTTGTCGAGGTTCTTGAACTCGCGCTTTTCCCAGACCTTGATCGCGCGCCCGTGCTTGCTCTCGCCGCCGATGCGCACGCCTTCGGGGTTGTAGCCCGAATTGCCGAAGGGCGAGGTGCCCCCGGTGCCGATCCACTTGTTGCCGCCCTGGTGGCGCTTTTCCTGTTCCTCGAGCCGCTTCTTGAGCGTCTCCATGATCTCGTCCCAGTCGCCGAGCGACTTGATCTTCTCCATCTCCTCAGGCGTGAGGAACTTCTCGGCAACGGCCTTCAGCCAGTCCTCGGGAATGTCGACCGGGTTCTGGCCGTAATCGGTCATGATCCCCTTGAAGACCTTGTGGAACACCTGGTCGAAGCGGTCCAGCAGGCCTTCATCCTTCACGAAGGTGGCGCGCGAGAGGTAATAGAACGCCTCGGGCGTCTGCTCGATCACATCCTTGTCGAGCGCCTCCAGCAGCGTGAGGTGCTCCTTGAAAGAGGCGCCGATCCCGGCGGCCCTCAGCTCGTCGACGAAATTGAAAAACATGGGCGGTGATTAACCCGCAGGCGCTGGCCTGACCAGCCCCCATTCTTGAGGGGACAAAGAGGCAGGGCTTAACCCTTCGCTTACCATCTTGCGGCTAGGGAAGTCGGCACAACAAGGGGCCGCATATCACCATGCAACAGATCGCTATCGACACCGCCAATGCCCACGCGCTGGGGATGATCCCGGAGAGCTGCGGTGCGGTGACGGTGGGCTGCACCGATGTCGCCGGCGTGGTGGAGGCGGTGATCGCCTCGTCCAAGACGCTGCGTTCGGAGCACGAGGCTCTGGCCGAAACCGTGCGTGCGCTGGAAGCCGACCAGACCAAGGTGGCCGAAGCGAGCGACGAGGCGCGGCTGCTGTCCGAACGCGCGATCGACCGTCTTGCCGAAGGCACGGCGCTGATCCAGTCCTCGCTGGCGCAGATCGGCGGGCTGATCGAACTGGTGGAAACCCTCGGCCAGCACGTCACCAGCTTTTCCGCCGCGATGGAGCAGGTGCGCCGCAGCGCGCAGGACATCGACAACATCGCCGAGACGACCAACATCCTCGCCCTCAACGCGACGATCGAGGCGATGCGGGCGGGCGATGCCGGCCGCACCTTCGCGGTGGTGGCTAGCGAGGTGAAGAGCCTTGCCAACGACACCCGCAAGGCGACCGAGGAAATCGCCCAGACCATCGACGCGCTGGGCGGCGAAGCGGAAATGGTGATCGGCCGGATCGAAGCCGGCGCGCGGGCGAGCGGCGAGGCCAAGGCTTCGGTCGCACGGATCGAGGCCACCATGGCCAGCGTCGGCGGGCTGGTGGAAGAGGTCGACAAGCAGAACGACGTCATTGCCCGGTCCACCGGCACCATCTCCGGCCACGTCGACAAGGTGCAGCGCGTGCTCACCAGCTTCGATGCCGCCGCGCGCAGCAATGAAGACCGTCTCCACGGCGCGCACCGCAAGATGGAGGAGCTGGAATTCACCGCCTCCGAAATGTTCGATCGCATCGTGCAGGCCGGCCTCAGCCCCGAAGACAGCGCGGTGGTGGCGCAGGCGCAGGCGATGATGGCCGAGCTTGCCGCGCACACCGAAGCCGCGCTGGCCTCTGGCGCGGTGACGATGGCGGCGCTGTTCGATACCGATTACGTGGCGATCCCGGGCACCAACCCGCAGCTGTTCCGCACCCGCCTGACGGACTGGGCCCATGCCGAATGGCGCCCGTTCCTCGACCGTGCGAAAGCGGGCGACCCGCGCGTGCTGGCCGCGGCCTGCACCGACATGAACGGCTTCCTCCCGACCCACCTCACCGAAAAGTCCCGCACACCGACCGGCGACGTCAACCACGACACCCAGTTCTGCCGCAACGGGCGTATCATGCTCGAACCGATCGACCGCAAGGCCAAGGCGAGCAGCGCGCCCTACATGATGGCGGTCTACCGCCAGGAAGGCGACGGGCAGAGCTACTTCGTGGTGCGCAACGTCTATGTTCCGCTGGTGATCGGCGGACGGCGCTGGGGCGATTTCGAGCTGGCCTACAGCTTCGATTGAGCCGCACAGGTAGCCTGCCGGTGTTCCACGTGAAACACCGGAAAGACCTTGCAATGATCGCACAATGACCCGGCAATGACCGTGCAACGCCCCCGCGGGGGCGTGCGCGCTGCCAGCCTCAGCTCGGGTTGCGCCGCGCCATGAACGCCAGCCTTTCGAACAGCATGATGTCCTGTTCGTTCTTGAGCAGCGCGCCGTGGAGCGGCGGGATTGCGCTCGCCGGGTTCTTGTCCTGCAGCACTTCCAGCGGCATGTCCTCGTTCAGCAGCAGCTTGAGCCAGTCGAGCAGTTCGCTGGTCGAGGGCTTCTTCTTCAGCCCCGGCACTTCGCGCAGGTCGTAAAAGATATCCATCGCCTTCTTCACCAGCACCTTCTGGATGCCGGGGAAGTGAACATCGATGATTTCCTGCATCGTCTCGCGGTCGGGGAACTTGATGTAGTGGAAGAAGCAGCGGCGCAGGAAGGCGTCGGGCAGCTCCTTTTCGTTGTTCGAGGTGATGACGACGATCGGGCGCACCTTGGCCTCGATCCGCTCCATCGTCTCGTAGACGTCGAAGCTCATGCGATCGAGTTCCTGCAGCAGATCGTTCGGGAACTCGATATCGGCCTTGTCGATCTCGTCGATCAGCAGCACGGGCAGCTTCTCGGAGGTGAAGGCCTCCCACAGCTTGCCCTTCTTGATGTAGTTGCTGATGTCGTGGACGCGCTCGTCGCCCAGCTGGCCGTCACGCAGACGGGCGACCGCGTCATATTCGTAAAGGCCCTGCTGCGCCTTGGTGGTGGACTTGATGTTCCATTCGATCAGCGGGGCATCAAGCGCCTTGGAGATTTCGTGCGCCAGCACGGTCTTGCCGGTGCCGGGTTCGCCCTTCACCAGCAGCGGGCGACGCAGCAGCACGGCGGCGTTGACGGCGACCTTGAGATCCTCGGTCGCGATATAGGACTTGGTGCCTTCGAAACGCTGCGGCTGATCGGTCATGAGTTTTCCTGTGAGACTGAATTTCGCTGCCAGCGATAAGGGCGCGTTTGGCGCGGCGCAAGGGGGCGAGTCCTGCCAAATCAGCGAGGCAGCAACAGGATGCGCTGGGCCAGCCCCTCCAGCTGGCCTTCGTCAAGCGCGGCCGCGGGGTTGTTCCACCCGAGCGTCAGCACCCAGTCATGCCCGGCCTTGTCGGTGAGAAGCCAGGTGAGGTTCATCACCCCCGGCTCGCTCCCGCCCTTGAACCCGGCATAGGGCCAGTTGGCCTTGATCGCGGGCGTGGCCGAAGGGTTGATCGCCATGATGTCGAACACCGCAGGATCGGCGGTCTTGCGCATGTGGGCGAGCAGCTTCGCAAGATCGGCGGGCGCGGCGAACCATTCGATGTCGATCGCCTTGGGGCCTTGCGCGAAGGCGGCATTGACCTCGTCGAGCGAGGGATTGGCGACTTCCATCAGCACTTCGGCAGCGGTGATCGCGTCCGGCGATTTGGTGCGCCAGCGATCGAGGAACACCGGGTCCATCGTCTTGAGGATGAACAGCTCGCGCGTCGTCAGGAACGGATCGTTCGCGCCCGGGTTGGCGTGGCCGCTGTCCTTCATCAGCTTGAGGATTCGCGCGCGTCCGAGCACTGCGATCAGCTGGTCAGTGGCGGTGTTGTCACTGATGGAGATCATCAGGCTGGCCAGGGTGTGGAGCGTCAGCGGCGCGCCCTGCGGCCAGTCCTGCAAGCGCCCACTGGGATAGCTTTTCTCGCTGAGCGGCACCACGTCGCTCCACTTGCGCCGTCCGGCCTTCACGTCCTCCGCCAGCGCGGCAAGGACATAGAGCTTGAAGGTGGAACCCAGCGCGAGCGGCTTGTCGGCGCCGATGGCGATCAGCGGCGCACCGCCGTCAAGCGGGGCGAACCATGCGTTGACGGTGCCGGGCAGGGCAGCAAGGTCTGCAGCGATCTTCTCGGGCGTGTCGCCCGCAACCGCGAGCGAATCGACCGAGGTGAACAGCAGTTCGCTGACGCGATTGTCCTGTCCGGGCTCGATCGCGATGCTGCCCTTCGCCAGCCCGCGTTCGAAGCGGATGTGGAGCACTGCGCGGGTTCCGTCTCGCGGGCTGAGCAGATCGACCGCCACCGCCGCGCCGAACTGGGCAACGAAGCTGGCTGAGAGCGCCCTGATCTGGGCGGCAGGGATTGCGGCCTGGAATTCGCGGCTGAACACGTCCTCGGGCACGGCCTCGCCATTGAGCAGCATCACGACCTGCGCGCTGCGCTCCTCCAGCGGGGTCGGCGCCTCGGCGAGTGCAGGGACAGGATCCTGCGCGGCGAGCGGGGCGGCAGCAGCGATGCCCGCCACCAGCGCGATGCCGAGAAAGAGATTGCGGATCATGGGCTTTGCTCCCTGTGTTTGAGGCAAGGTCTAGGTTGTTTGGCCGTCATGAGCCAGCGCCTTGAGCCGCGCGATGTCGGCCGCGATGCGGCGTGCGGCGAAGCGGTTGAGCAGGATCACCGCGAGGAACACCCCGAAGGTGATCCCGAACGGAGACAGCGCCCCGTCGATCGCCGCGCTCCACCCCTTGTTCTGCGCTGTCCGGAAGGTGACGGCGGCGAAGAAGGCGAGCGTGCCCGGCACCAGCGGGCCGACATACCACAAGGGCACGCTTTCGAGCGCTTTGCGCTGGTGGCTGTATTGCCGTTCGAGATGGGCAAGACAGGGCTCCTCGGGCAGGGCCGGAAGATTGCCCGCCCGCCGGGCAAGGTTGCGCAGCACCACCAGCACGCCCGCGCCGCACAACAGCAGCGAAATTCCGGTGAGCCATTCGCCCTGCCACAGGAAGAACCCAGCGAGCCCGGCCCACACCGGCAGCTGGATCCACCCGGCAGAGCGCTCGCGGCGGTTACGGCGCTTGATGGTGCGCTCGAAGGCACTTGCCCGTGCGGCGCAGGCGGCGGGATCGGTGAAGGCCGCATCGGCGTCGGCGGCGGTCCAAAGGGGGAAGGGGGCGTTGCTCATGCGTCGCTCTCCGTTTGTTTGTCGGGGTTGAAATGGCTAGCCAGCAGGGCCTTGATCCGGTGCACGCGGACATTGACCGCGCCCGCCGACAGCCCGGTGATCTCGGCAATCGCCGCTGCGCTCTCGCCTTCCAGCCACAGCACGATGACCTGCATGTCGACGGGCGGCAGACGGCGGATCAGCTCGCCCACCTGTGCCAGCACCAGCGCCTCTCCGGCCTCGGCCTCGATGTTGCCGGGCGATGGCAGAGCCTCGACCTCCTCGAGCGGCACCCGCCTGGGTCCGCGCGCCGCGCGGGCAACATGATCGGCGGCGACATTGTGCGCGACACGGTAGACCCACGTCTTGAGGCTGCACTGCCCCGCAAACCGCGCAAGGCTGGTCCACAGCGCGCAGTGCATTTCCTGTTCGAGATCGCGCGCCTTGTCCGCGTCGCGCTCGACCGAGCGGGCGAGGCGCGCAAGGGCGGGCGCAAATTGCGCGCCAGCCTGCCGGTAGAGTTGTTCGATCGCTTCGGTCATGCCCCTTTAGTCTCCGCCGCGGCGGATCGCTTACAAGGGCTTGCGACTTTTTCGCTGGCGACCGGAAATCCCGCCTCAGGCGTCGATCAGATCGCGGTCGACATCGCCCGCGCGGTTCTGGATGAAGTTGAAGCGGTGTTCGGGGTTGCGGCCCATCAGCTCGTCGACCAGCCGCGCAATCCCTGCGCGCTGTTCGAATTCCTGCGGCAAGGTGATGCGGATCAGGCTGCGGGTTTCGGGTGCCATGGTGGTTTCGCGCAATTGCTGCGGGTTCATCTCGCCAAGACCCTTGAACCGGGCGACCTCCACCTTCTTGCCCTTGAACACCGTGGCTTCCAGCTCGGCGCGGTGGGCATCGTCGCGGGCGTAGCGGCTCTCCTTGCCCGCGGTGAGACGGTAGAGCGGAGGCTGGGCGAGGAACAGGTGGCCCTTCCTCACGATGTCGGGCATCTCCTGGAAGAAGAAGGTCATCAGCAGGGTTGCGATGTGGGCCCCGTCGACGTCGGCGTCGGTCATGATGATGATGCGGTCATAGCGCAGATTGTCGGCGTTGCAGTCCTTTCGGGTGCCGCAGCCCAGCGCCAGTGCGAGGTCGGCGATTTCGGAATTGGCGCGGATCTTGTCGTTGGTGGCCGAGGCGACGTTGAGGATCTTGCCGCGGATCGGCAGGATCGCCTGGCTCTTGCGGTCGCGCGCCTGCTTGGCGCTGCCGCCTGCCGAGTCCCCCTCGACGATGAACAGTTCCGTTTCGCGTCCGCCTTCGCCCGAGCAATCGGTGAGCTTGCCGGGCAGGCGCAGCTTCTTGGCGTTGGTCGCGCTCTTGCGCTTGATCTCGCGCTCGGCCTTGCGCTTGAGGCGCTCGTCCATGCGCTCCATCACTTCGCCCAGCAGCGCCTTTCCGCGCTCCATA
>CAZQOO010000038.1:0-20925 GCA_964594845.1 uncultured Porphyrobacter sp.
ATATCGAGTGGGCGGTGGAGCAGCTGCCCGGCTTCAACCACGGCGACATCGCCGCCTTCGCCATCGAGATGGAGAACGGCGAGGAAGCGCCGGCGGTGCTGGTGCACTGCAAGGTCTCCGACCCCGAGGAGCGCGTGCGCCTGCGCGACCAGATCGCGGACAAGGTGCGCTCGGTCACCGGCATGAGCTGCATCGTCGAACTCGTCCCGCCGAGGACGCTGCCGCGCACCTCGTCCGGCAAGCTGAGCCGCGCGAAGGCGAAGAAGCTCTATCTGGCGGGCGAGATCGTGCCGATCAGCCTCGCGGCGTAAGGCTCCCCCCGCCCCGCCCTCGGTGTCCGCTTCCGGGCGCGAGGTGGTTGGAATCCGGCCATAATCCATAACCGTCGTCCCGTGCTAGACGCGGGGCTTGGCGGTTCTTTCGTCCGTGTTGGCGTGATACCGGACGCGCCGTTTCCTACAGCCCTGCGCGCGCGTAGACTGCGCGCGGCTCTTTCCCATTGTCTGTCCTGCTCGCCCATTGTCGGGCGTTTTGCGCGCAAAGGTCCGGTGTCCGTCCGGCCTGCGATTTTCATTCAACGCACTGTAACGTAAGTGAAAAACGGAACCTCGCGAAAGTGACGCGGTGTCAACTTCGTCAACTTTGTTATTTTGTTGCGCACGGCCCGGAGCGGGTTGTGCGGCGCTACTCGCTCTCCTGCGCCCAGCCTGCCCCGAGCGCGTCGGAGCCGGGGCTGATCGTGACGGCGACGCCGGCCTCGCGCAGCACCTCGGCGGCGGCTTCGGCCTCGTCGGGCTCGCCGGCCAGCACCACGCTGCGGTCAAGCCGGCGTGCACCCCATGCGACCACCGCCAGCGCCTCGCGGCCTTGTGCGCTGAGGCCGTCCTCGTCAAACCCGATGCTGGACGGGAGCGCCGCGGCGGGCGGAACCAGTTCGATCGTCCAGTCCGGCTCGGTCGCGGCAATGCGCGCTTCAAGCGTGCGGTAGACCGCCAGCGGCGCGCCGTCGAGCCGCCTGGCCCGCACCAGCGCGCGCCGGCGGTTGCGGTCGATCAGCACCTCGCTCTCGGGCACCCCGGCCGCCAGCGACAGCCGCGTGGCAAGCGCCTGGAGCCGCGCCGCGGCAGCGGCGTCCTCGGCGGCGCGGGTCGCCGATAGCTGCGCCCGTTGGGCTGCGCCCGCGCCGGTCTCCGTCTGGGTCTGGGTCAGGGTCAGGGCCACCGTCTGGCCGAGCCGCTTGGTCAGCGTCCGGGCGATCTCGGCCTCGGCATCGGGCCGGATCACCGGCGTGAACACGATCGCGCTGACATCGAGCGGGCTGGCGGCAAAGTCGATCTCCAGCGCATCGAGCTGGGCCGGACGCGCGAACCGGTCCCTGATCGCATCGCGCACGATCCTTTGGGCATTGGTCTCCCACGCGATCTGCTGGAGCGAGAAACCGAGCGGCACCGCCAGCGCGACGAACACCGCGGCAACGAAGAAGTTCTGCGCCTTGGTCTGCCCCTTGGTGAGCGAGCTGCGGAAGCCGTAGAGCTTGGCCATGGCAAAGGCAGTGAGCGCGATGGTCAGCAGGTTGGTGACGAACAGCAGCAGCGCGCCCGAGAACACCGTCCAGTTGAAGGTCGCAAGGCCGAAACCGACCACCGCCAGCGGCGGCATCAGCGCGGTGGCGATGGCGACGCCGACAATCGTCCCCTCGCGCCCGCGGATCATCGCATAGGCACCGGCCAGCGCCGAAAACAGCGCGATGAACAGATCGAACAGGTTGGGCCGGGTGCGCGCGGCGATTTCCGAGGTGATGGTCTGGATCGGCGAGAGGAACACCAGCACCGCGCACAGCAGCACCGCCATCACGCTGCCCGCCAAGAGGGTCCGGCCCGATTGCTTGAGCCAGTCCCAGTCGCCGATTGCCAGCGCGAAGCCCAGACCCATGATCGGCCCCATCAGCGGCGACAGCAGCATCGCTCCGATCACCACCGCCGGCGAGGACAGCAGCAGGCCGAGGATCGCGATCCCGCCCGCCATCGCGGTCATGAACAGATAGCGCTCGGACAGCGCGCAATCCTCGCGCCGGCGCTCGATCACTTCCGACTGGTCGACCTGGCCGATCACCCGCTCGGTCCACCAGTCCTGCACGGAAGCAAGCGTGGCGCGCAGCGAAGCCCGGGGTTCGGGCAGGGGCGGCGGAGCGGGAGCTGTGGTTTCGTCCATCGCCCCTGCCTAGCCCGCCCGGCCGGCACTTGCCAAGCACCGCCGCGCGGGACGCAAGGCATGGACGCAAGGGGGACTAAGGGAGTAGCGTGCAGCGCGGCCTTGAAAGGCGTGTTTTAGATTACTAATACAGTAGGCATTGCCCCGCGCGCGCAGGCGCAGGCACTTGAGGGAGCACGACAAAGGCATGAGCACCGATACCAAGACGGCGACCGCCCCCATCGCTTCGGGCGACTTCACGCTCACCCCGCCCGATCCGGTGCCGCAGGTCGCGCCGGAACAGGCCGCGGGCCTCGTGCCGGTCACCTCTGAGCAGAAGTCCAAGCTCGACACCAAGGTCGATGCCTTCGTCAACGAGCTGGTTGCGGTCGATGCCAATTCGCCGCAGTTCGGCGAGAAGGTCGATCAGATCACCCGCATGGGCCAGGAACAGATCCGTGCGGCGGCCGCGATGTCGAACCGCTTCCTCGATCGCCCGGTGCGCGCGATGGATGCCGATGGTTCGGTAGGCAAGGATCTCGCCGAGCTGCGCCGCACGGTCGAGGATCTCGATCCGGGCAAGCAAGGCAAGCTGTCGGGGCCCCGCAAGATCCTCGGGATCATTCCCTTCGGCAACAAGATCAAGAACTACTTCGACAGCTACACTTCGGCACAGGGACATATCGCGTCGATCCTGACGCGGCTCGAAAGCGGCAAGAAGGAGCTCCACCTCGATAACGCCGCGATCGATACCGAGCGCCAGAAGCTGTGGGCGGCGATGGGCGAGCTGGAGCAGATGATCCACATCGCCAAGACCCTCGACGAGCGGCTGGAGGCCAAGGCGCTGGAGCTCGACTCGGTCGATCCGGCCAAGGCCAAGGCGCTGCGGGAAAGCGCGCTGTTCTATGTCCGCCAGCGCACGCAGGACCTGCTCACCCAGATGGCGGTGAGCGTGCAGGGCTACCTTGCGCTCGATCTGGTCAAGAAGAACAATGTCGAGCTGGTGAAGGGCGTCGATCGCGCCAGCACAACCACCGTCGGCGCGCTACGCACCGCGGTGACCGTGGCGCAGGCGATGACCAACCAGCGTCTTGTCCTCGGCCAGATCACCGCGCTCAACAAGACCACCAGCGACATCATCGATTCCACCAGCACGCTGCTGCGCGAACAGACCGCGCAGATCCACGAACAGGCTGCGTCCTCCACGATCCCGCTGGAAACGCTGCAACGCGCCTTCCAGAACATCTATGACACGATGGACGAGGTCGACAATTTCAAGGTGCGCGCGCTCGAATCGATGAAGCAGACGGTCAATGTGCTGACCTCCGAGGTCGAGAAGTCCAAGGGCTACATCGCCCGCGCCGAAGGCCAGGCGCAGGCGCAGGCCAAGGTCGCCTCGCAGACCCCGTCGCTGCTGGCGCCGGACAAGTAGATGCCCGACAGCACCCGCGACAGCGAACGCATCCTGCGCGAGGCCAAGACGAGCCTCGCGGTGCAGCGCGACGGCGGGACGCACCGGCCCGGGCCGCGGAGCATCGGCAAGGGCTCGGCCGCGGCCAAACGCAAGGTGTGGCTGGAGCGGCTGCGCAATCTCGTCATTGCCGTGGTCACGATCTGGATCGGTGCGGGCATAGCCGGAGCAATGTTCAGCGGGATCGGGTTCTGGGGCCTGATGGCGGTGATCGTCACCACGGCAATTGCGGTCGGGGTGTTCTCCAGCTTCCCCAAGGTCAAGATCCCCAAGCGCGCCGAACTCAAGATCGGCAACCCGCAGCAGATGGTCGCGCGCACCGAGCTGTGGCTCGAAGCCCAGCGCCCCGCCCTGCCCCCGCCGGCGCAGGTGATCGTCGACCAGCTCGGCGTGCAGCTCGATGCGCTCGGCCTGCAACTGAAGGGGCTCGGCGACAACGAGCCGGCGATGGCCGAAGTGCGCGAGCTGGTGGGCGAATACATCCCCGAGACGATCGACAATTACCGCAAGATCCCCGCGCACCTTCGCACCGAGGCATATGCCGGCAAGACCGCCGACGAACGCCTGACCGAAAGCCTTGCCAAGCTGTCGGGCGAGGTCGATCGCGTGACCCGGCGGCTGGCCGAAGGCGCGCTCGATGATTTGGCGATCAAGAGCCGCTATCTCGAATACCGCTATGGCGGGGCCGAGGCGCTGGAAGGCGCGATGCCCGACACCGGCGTGCCGCTGCCCGATTTCTCTGCGACACCGGCCAAGCAGGCCAAAGAACGGGAACGCTGAGGCCATGCGCGTCACTCTGCCCCACGATCTGCCCCGCGACGAAGTCCGCCGCCGGATGCGCGCCCACTCGCAGGAGATCGCGGACTTCTTCCCGCCCGGTCTCGCCAGCGTCACCACCCGCTGGCCCAGCGAGGACCGGATGGACATCACCGCCGAGGTCATGGGCATGAGCATCCCCGGCGGGGTCGACGTGCGCGAGGGAGAGGTGGTGATCGAAATGCACCTGCCGATGCTGCTTTCGGTGATGAAAGGCCCGCTCGAAGCGGCGGTGAAGAAGGAAGGCCGGCGTCTGCTGGCGCCCTGACCCCCTTTCGCCACGCTTGTCTGCAATTCCTTGCAGATTCTTTTGCCTTCAGCGATTTGATCTGTCACAATTATCGGACGGAGAATCGTGCCTAACTTGCTTTACGCGGCGGGCGTGCAAGGCAGACCGGCATTCTGCCCTCGCAGGGGTAGGGAAGGACAGGTCGGATGGCAGGGGGCAAGCTTCAGCCTGAACCGGATGAGGATTTGCGCAGTCACCTGCGCGCCGCGACCATGGCCGCGCATGATCTGCTCGATCACGCGATGCAGGCCGCGAGCGGGTGGCGCACGCGCGAAGATTACGCCCGCTTTCTCGAACTCCAGCACGCCGCGCGCGCGCCGCTCGAGGACTGGCTCGATGCCCACGCGCCCGAAGCGCTGTGTCCGCCGCGCCAGACTCGGTTGATCGCGCAGGATCTGGCGCAGCTCGGCAAGCCGGTCCCTGCGCCCGCACCGCTGTTCACTCTGGGCCGCACCGGCATCGGCCACGCGCTCGGCGCGGCCTGGGTGCTGGCCGGATCGGCGCTCGGCAACCGCAGCATCGCAAAGCAGGTGCACCGGATCGGTGGCGGGACATGGCCGATGGCTTTCCTCGATGACGGGGCGATGCTCGGCTTCTGGCAGGCGCTGCGCGCGCGGATCGAGCAGCAGGCCGGAGCCCGCGAGGCCGCAGGCGCGACCAGCGCGGCGACGGCGGTGTTCGCGCACTTCCTTGCCGTGGCCGAAAACGCGCAAACCGCGGAAGCGGCGCTATGAACCTCCACCAGCGCGAGGATTCGCTCACCGAGTGTGACCGCGAGCCGATCCATCACATCGCCGCGGTCCAGCCCTTCGGCGGGCTGATCGCCGCCGATGCCCGGGGCGCGCTTGCCCATGCCTCGGCCAATTGCGCCGACTTGCTCGGTCTGGCCGACCAGCCCGAGACCGGCACACCGCTCAGCGCCATCATCGCACCCGATGCGCTGGCCCTGATCGAACAGGCGCTTGCCAGCCTTGCCGGCCTCGACTTGCCTGAACGCCGCTTCGGGCTCGATCTTGCCGGCAACGGCACCCTGTTCGACTGTGCCGTGCATCGCAGCGGCGGCCTCTCGGTGATCGAGTTCGAGCCGCACGCACGCAACGACTTCGCCGATCACGTGGCGATGATCGTGCCGGTGATCGCCAAGCTCGAATCCCTGTCCGACCCGCAGGACCTGTGCGAAACCGCGGCGCGGCTGGTGCGCCAGATGCTCGGCTATGACCGGGTGATGATTTACCGCTTCCACCCCGACGACAGCGGCGAGGTGGTGGCCGAGGAGCGCGCGGCGGACATGGAGCCCTTCCTCGGCCTGCGCTATCCCGCCGCCGACATTCCGCAGCAGGCGCGCGAGCTGTTCCGCCGCAACCGCTGCCGGGTGAGTGCCGACATGGAGGCCGAGGCGGTACCGATCATCCCCGCGCTCGGCCCGGAGGACACCCCGCTCGATCTGTCGATGTCGATGCTGCGCGCCCATTCGCAGATGCATCTGGCCTATATGCGCAACATGGGCGTCGGCGCTTCGCTGGCGATCGCGATCGTGCGGCATGACCGGCTGTGGGGCATGATCTCGTGCCACCACCGCGAACCGCGGCTGCCGCCCTATTCGCTGCGCACAGTGGCCGAACTGCTCAGCCAGACCTTCTCGCTGATGCTCGACCGGATGCTGGTGGCCCGCTCCGAGGAGCTGCGCGAGCGCGCGCGCGAATTGAACGACCGGCTGCTGCTGCGGCTGGCGGGGGGCCTGGCACTGGCCGACAGCCTGCCGCTGATCGAGCAGGTGCTGGGCCAAGCGGTCCCGCATGACGGGCTGTCGCTGCTGGTCGAGGGCGAATATCGCGCCAGCGATGCCGCGCCCGACGAAGCCGCCTTCCGCGCCATAGCCCCGCTGCTCGCCAGCACGCTTGGCGGGGCGACCTATGCCACGACGCGCCTCGCCGACCAGATTCCCGAGGCTGCTGCCTTCGCCGATGTGGCAGCGGGCGCGCTGGTGCTGCCACTCTCGCGCGCCAACCGCGATTGCCTGGTGCTGTGGCGCCGTCCGCTCGACCGCACGATCACCTGGGCGGGCGACCCTGCCAAGGCGCGCGCCGCGCCCGGCGAACTGCTCCGGCCGCGCGCCAGCTTTGCCGCCTGGACCGAGACCGTGCGCGGCCGCAGCGCCGAATGGACCGCCGAGGAATGCGAGATCGCCGCGCGCCTGCGCCGCACCCTGATCGAGGTGGTGCTGCGCATGAACGAGGACATCGCCCGCGAACGCGCGCGCGCGGCCGAGCAGCAGGACCTCGTCATCGCCGAACTCAACCACCGGGTGCGCAACATCCTCGGCCTGATCCGCGCGCTGGTGTCGCAGTCGCAATACGAGGCGCTGTCGGTCCCGGGCTTTGCCGCGATCCTCGGCGGGCGGATCGCCGCGCTGGCCGCCGCGCACGAGAACCTGACGCGCAAGAACTGGGGCCCGGCCTCGCTCAGAAGCCTGCTGGAGACCGAGCTTGCGCCCTATTGCGGCAGCAACGGCGCGCGGCTGCGGCTGACGGGCGACGACGTGCTGCTCGGCCCCGAGGCCTATACCGTGCTGGCACTGGTGGTGCACGAGCTTGCCACCAATTCGGCCAAGTATGGGGCGCTCTCGGCGCGGGCGGGTTCGCTCGACGTGCGGCTGGCGCGCACGGCTTTCGGCGATCTCGCGCTCGGCTGGCGCGAGGCGGGCGGACCGCCGGTCAGCGCGCCTGCGCGGCAGGGCTTCGGTTCGACCATCATCCAGCGTGCCATTCCGCACGACCTTGGCGGCGAGGCCGATGTCCGCTTCCGGCTCGAAGGGCTGGAGGCCGATTTCCTGATCCCGCAGCGCCATCTTGCGAGCGGGCACGAGACGCCCGCCGCGCCGCCTTGCGTTCCGGCCGCAGAACCCGCCGCCACGCCCCGGCCCGCGCCCGAAGGTCTGCCGGCGCGGGTGCTGGTGGTGGAAGACAGCATCATCATCGCGCTCGACACCGAGGAGAACCTCAGGCGCCTCGGGGTTGCCGAGGTGCAGGTGGAAAGCAGCGTCGCCGGCGCGCTCGCGGCGATTGCCGAAAGTCCGCCCGATTTCGCGCTGATCGACTTCAACTTGGGCGGCGAAAGCTCCGAACCGATTGCCGAGGCGCTGCGCGCCGCGGGCGTCCGCTTCGTGCTGGCGACCGGCTATGCCGAGGGCGGCAGCACCTTCGAACGGCTCGGCGCGGACGCGGTGCTGCGCAAGCCCTATGGCAAGGGCGATATCGAGCGGCTGATCGGCAGCTAGCTGGCGCGCACCAGCAGAGTCACATCGGCGCGGCTGAAATCGAGGCTATCCAATCCGTCCGCGACAAGGCATTCCCCCGCGCCGGCACGGGCCGTGCCATCGCGCGCGGCCACTCCGCCGGCCAGCGGCAAGGCCAGCACAGGGCCGGCATAGGCTGCAACGGTCGCCGCATCCGGCGTGCCTTCGATCCTGTCAAAGCGGAAATGCGGGCCATCCACCAGCACCGGTCCGTCCGCCACCGAGCGGCGGTGTCCGGCGCCATAGGGCTCGCCCCGTGCCACAGCCAGCGCGCGCGCCAGATGCAGCTCGCGCGGGCGGCCATAATCGTAGAGGCGAAAGGTGGTGTCGGAGTTCTGCTGCACCTCGACCAGCGACAGGCCGGGGCCGATCGCATGGACCGTGCCGGCCGGCAGATAGAACAGATCCCCCGCGCGCGCCGGGTGCCATTCGAGCAGTTCCTCGATCGTGCCGTCCTGCGCCGCTGTCGCGATCTCGTCCGCGGATACCTCCCGCACGAAGCCGATCGCAAGCCGCGCGTCAGCCTCGGCATCGAGCACCAGCCAGCACTCTTCCTTGCCCGCTTCGCCCGGCAGCGCCTGCGCGTCGGAAGGATGGACCTGCACCGAGAGCTTTTCCGAGGTGAACAGGTATTTGACCAGAACCTGCGGCAGTTCGGGCGGCGGTTCGAACCAGATCTCCCCGATCCGCTCGCCTTCCGGCGCGACGAACGGTGCGGGCAGGTGATCGCGGCCCCAGACCTTGGCCACCATGCGGGTAGGCAGCTGGCGCGGGCTCATCCCGGCGATCTCACTGACCCGCTGCGCCCGGCAACTTGCCGACGCCTTGCGCACCCTCGCGGGTGGTGACCAGCACCTCGTTGCCGCTGACGATGATGCACACATCCTCGAGCCCCACCGCCGAGATGCGCGGGCCGTCGGTGAGTGCGAGCACACCCCTGCATCCGGCCAGATCGACCGCAGCGCCGCGCGTCACATTGCCGTTGGCGTCGGCCTGATCGGCCAGCGCATCGGCGAGCGCAGCCCAGTTGCCGATATCCGACCAGCCCATGCTGGCGGGCACCATCGCGGCGCGGGCGGTGTTCTCCATCACGGCATAGTCGATCGATTCCTCGGCAATCGCGGCGAAGGGTCCAGGCGCGGGGAAGAAGCGCAGGCCCTCGTCCCGCCCGCCCGTAACCGCCTCGGCCACCAGCCGCGCCATTTCGGGCCGGTAGGCAGCAAGTTCTGCCAGCAGGTGCCCGGCGCGAAATGCGAAGATCCCGCCGTTCCAGCTGAAATTCCCGCTCGCGAGATAGGCCTCAGCGGTGGCGAGATCGGGCTTTTCGACAAAGCGGCGGATGGCATAGCCGCCCGGCAGGGACTCGCCCCTTTCGAGATAGCCGTAGCCAGTCTCGGGCCGGTCGGCCGCGATGCCGAAGGACACGAGATAGTCCTGCCGCGCCAGCTCGGCCGCAGCGAGCGCGGCGGCGCGGAAGGCGACGGGATCGGCGATGTGATGATCGCTCGGGCAGACCAGCATCACTGCATCTTCCGGCAGCAGCGCGGCGGCGAGCGCGATGGCCGGTGCCGTGTTGCGCGCGCAAGGCTCCACCACCAGCCGCGCGCCCGGGATGCTGCCCATGCGTTCCAAAACAAGATCGGCATGCTCGGCCCCGGCAACCACCATCGGAACGGCGAAGCGATCATCCTCCGCGACCCGCGCGAGCGCCTGTTCGAACAGCGTCTGTTCGCCCACCAGCGGGAGGAACGGCTTGGGCCGGGCCTTGCGGCTCAAGGGCCACAGCCGGGTGCCGCTGCCGCCGCACAGGATCACCGGATGGATTGCTGTCACTGAAAATGCCTCGTTTTGTGTTCGGGGCCATAGCAGATCCGCGTTACCAATCGAGTAAGCGGGCAGGCAAATTCCCTTCAGGTGCCACCACTCCGGAGCCATCAGAACCAGCGCTGGCGCCAGTAGAACGGCGCGGCGACCGGGCGGCCTTCGCCGTCCGTTGCCGGACGGAAGCCGAGCCGGCTTTCCACCAGCTGGCAGGTAATGCGGTCAGCCTCCGCGTCGGGGCTGGGACGGTAGATCGTGCAGTCGCGCGCACGCCCGTCGGGGCCGACGATGACCCGCACGATCACCTCGGTGCCCTGCCGCGCGCCGCGTCCGCCAGGCGGTACGGGAAAGTCGCGCGCATTGTCGATGCTGCCGGAGATATGCACCGGCTTGGTGACCGCCACCCCGCCGCGCCCGCCGCCGCGGTTGCCGCTGCCCGTGCCGAGCCCGCTCCCCGCCGCGCCCGTGCCCTCCCCCGCCTCGGTCGCGCCCGAACGGGTAGCGGTGCCGGTGGAGGAGGCGCGCGGACGCGGGGTTTCCTCGCGCAGATCGCGCGGCGGCTCGGGCTGCGTCACCGGTTGCGGGACAGCTTCCTTGCCCGGATCGCCCTGCGCGCCCTCGTCGGGTTCGGGCTGATTCTCCGGCGGCGGCGGGGGCGTGGTGACCGTGACGGTAAAGGCCGAGACCACCTGTTTCTCGACCGTCGCGGTGAAGTCCGGTGCCAGCGCGCGCGCCAGCCCGTAGAGCGCGAGCACATGCAGCAGCGCGATACCCGCCAGCAAGGGCAGGCTGGGCCGCCTGCGACGGTGCTGGAACCCGGTCTGGCCGGTCATTCCGGACCTCTGTCAACCAAGACTGCCTCCATTCCGGGCGAGGTTTTGCCGGAAACCCCCCGCGACTTCCTATAGCACGGCGCGGCAGTTTGGCGATGGAGCGCAAGGATCGAGCGGGCGATGCACCCAGTGGAAGGCAGCGCGGACACGGGGCCGATCACCCCCGATGCTGCGGCAGCCCGGGATGCCGGGCGCGATCCTGTGACGCGCGACGGGACGCGGCCGCTCGCTCGGGTGCAGGCCCTTGTGCGGATCGCTTCCGGGCCGCTTGATCGTAAAGCGCTGCTTGTCTCGCTTGCCGGCGCGACGGTCTATCTGGCCTGTGCCTGCATCAGCCTTCTGCTCGCCCGCGCCGGCGATACGGTCACCCCGGTGTGGCTGCCCAATGCGCTCGCGGTGGTGGTGATGCTGCGCGCGCGGCTCTCCCATGAATGGCTGTTCCTCGCCCTCGCCTTCCTCGCCAGTCTTGCCGCCAATCAGGTCGCGCAGCTCCCGTGGACGGTGGCGCTGGTGTTCTCCCTTGCCAACGCGGTCGAGATCGCGGTGGTGGTGGCGCTGACGCGGCGGGCGGCAGGTGAGGGCTGCGACATGACCCGGTTGAGCCACCTGGCGCGCTTCGTATGGGCCGGCGGGCTGGTCGGCCCGCTGGTTTCGGGCCTGATCGCCGCAAGTGTTATGGGGCGCGATCTGGCGGCTTTGCGCGAAGGCATCGTCACCTGGTTCCTGACCGACAGCATGGCGATGGTGCTGCTGGTGCCTTCGGGCCTGCTGCTCGTTGACCGTCTGCGCGGGCGGCTGCCGCGCGCGCAGACGCGCCCGCTGGAAAGCGTCGCGCTGCTGATCGGCGGAATGACCTGTGCGCTGGTGGTGTTCGACCAGTCGCACTATCCGCTGATGTTCCTGATCCAGCCGATCACGCTGCTGCACGCCTTCCGGCTCGGGAGCCTCGGCACGGCGGTCCATGTTACCGGCGTCGCGCTGGTGGCGGGGGCGATGACCTGGGCCGGGCTCGGCCCGATCGCCGCCGCCTCGGGCGCGGACATTGCCCAGCTGCACCTGCTGCAGGCCTTCATCGCCGCCAATTTCCTCACCGGGCTGCCGGTGGCCGCAATCCTCGCCGGGCGTGACCGGATGACCAGCGCGCTGGAAGCAGGCAAGCAGCAGGTCGATCTGCTCGCCGCCAACATCACCGACGCGGTGCTGCGCTATGATCTGACAGGCGTGTGCACCTATGCCTCGCCTTCGGTGCGCGAGGTGATGGGGGTGGCGCCGGAGACCTATGTCGGCAAGCCGCTGACGGCGCGGCTGCATCCCGATGCGCACGACCGTGCCGTGCTGGCGCTGGGCCGCCTGCTCGACGGCACGTCGGACAAGGAGCGGGTGACCTATCGCCGCTATCAGGACAATCCCGATGGCACGCCGGTGTTTCTCGAAGCGGACTGCGCGATCATCCGCAATCCGGCCACCGGCCAGCGCGAAGGCGTGGTGGTGGCCGCGCGCGATGTCACCGAACGGGTCGAGCTTGAACTGCTGCTCACCCGTGCGCGCCGCCATGCCGAGAACGCGGCGCGAGCCAAGAGCGAGTTTCTCGCCAACATGAGCCACGAGATCCGCACGCCGATGAACGGGGTGCTGGGCTTTGCCGAGTTGCTCCTTCAGGGTGAGCTTGATCCCGCGCAGAAGCGCTATGCCGAAATGATCGTGCAGTCAGGCCGGTCGATGATGATGCTGCTCAACGACGTGCTCGATCTCAGCAAGATCGAAAGCGGGCAGTTCACCATCGATCACGCGCCGGTCGATCTGCATGCGACCCTGTCGGAATGTGCCGCGCTGCATCGCCAGACAGCGGAGAAGAAGGGCCTCACACTCGAATTCGCCTGCGATTGCGGAGACGCGCCCGAATGCCGCTTCGACGAGACTCGCCGGCCCTGGGTGGTGACCGATGGTCTCAGGCTACGGCAGATCGTGCTCAACCTGCTCGGCAATGCGGTCAAGTTCACCGAGGCAGGGACGATCCGGCTGGCGTGGCAGGTGCAGGGCAACGAGGTGCGGATTGCCATTTCCGACACCGGGATCGGCATCAGCGAAGGCCGGCTGGAGACGATCTTCCAGCCCTTCATCCAGGGCGACAGCAGCACCGCGCGGCGCTTTGGAGGGACGGGTCTCGGCCTGTCGATCAGCCGCCAGCTGGCCGCGCTGCTGGGCGGGCGGATCGAGGTCGAAAGCGCGCCGGGCAAGGGCTCGCGCTTCACGCTGCTGCTGCCCGCCCGCCTTGCCACGCCCGAAACCGCCGCAACCGAGGCTGCGCCGGTCGATCCGGGCGAGCTGCCCCGGGCCTCACGCATCCTGCTGGTCGAGGATCACGATATCAACCGCGAGCTGGCGACCGAAATGCTTGAACGCTGCGGACAGGAAGTGGCGATCGCGCATGACGGGAACGAGGCGATCGCGATGGTGATCGACGCGGCGATCCGCGACCGGCTGTATGATCTGGTGCTGATGGACGTGCAGATGCCCGGCTGCGACGGCTATGCCGCCACCCGCGCGATCCGGGCCGAGGGGATCGGGCCGGAGCTGCTGCCGGTCATCGCGCTGACCGCCAATGCCTTTCCCGAGGACATCGCCGCCGCCCGCGCTGCGGGGATGCAGGCGCATCTGGCCAAGCCGATTGCGCTTGGCGATCTGGTGCGGGTGCTGCAACGCTGGCTGCCGACGCGGATTGTCGAAAGCACCGGCAGCGTGGCGGTGGCTGCGACGGGCGGGGTGATCTCCCCACGGCTGGTGGCGCGCTGGGAGGCGCGGCGGCACGAGGCGGTCGAGGCGGTGCGGGGCGCCCTGCGGGACGGGACGCTGGCGGCCCCGGGCGCGGCCACAGGCGCGACCGGCGGGGTTGCGCGGCTGCTTCACAAGCTCGCCGGCACTGCGGCGATGTTCGGCGAGGCCGAGCTGGGCGAAAGCGCCGCTGCGCTCGAACGCGCCCTGATGACGGAAGGCGCTGGGGAAAGCGCCGCCGCGACCTGCGTGAGGCTGGCGCGCGAGCTTCTGGCACTGGCTGATCGCCCTGCTGACGCCGCCACACGCACAATCAGCCGCGCAGCTGGCTGAGGCCGCGAAGGCACGCCCCCCAAGCACAAACGGCGGAGCCCGAAGGCCCCGCCGCTCATGTTTCCTGTCAGACAGGCTTACGAATTAGAATTCGTAGCGCGCACCGATCTGGATCCGCCATGCCGACGGCCCCGGAGCGATGAAGTTCTGATCGTCCGGCGCAAAGCCGGTGATGATGTAGCGGCCCTGCGGATCGACACCGCCATCGACCAGATCGACGAACTCGGGACGGCGACGCAGCACGTTCCAGTCGTTGTCGAGCAGGTTGAGGAAGTTCTGGAAGTCCGCGAACAGGGTCACCTTGTCCTGCACCAGACCGGTCACCTTGCCGATGAACGGCAGCTCCTGGCTGAAGCGCAGATCCATGTCGTAGTGCCAGTCCTGGTTGCAGGTGTTGCGCGCGATCGATGCGCCCGGGGTGAAATCGCACCCGCTGGCCGCGACGTAATCGATCAGCGACTGCACCGCGGCCGCGTTGGACAAGGGCGACACGTTCGGATCGTTCGGGCCGCTCGGGATGTAGAGCAGCGCGTTGTCGGTGCCCGAAGCCGAGTCGTTGAACACACCGCCGCCATCGAAGGTCAGGCTGTACGGCAGGCCCGAACGCGCCCGGAAGAAGATCCCGAAGTTGGTGTCGTAACCATCGAAGAACTCTTCACGCAGGTTGAAGGTCGCGGTGATGTTGTGACGCACTTCGAAGTTCGACGTCGACACTGCCGGGTTCTGGCGATCGAAGGCCGCGGTGATGTCGTAGGACGACGTCGCAGTCGCCGAACCGTTGTTGCGGTTGTTCTCCGAATCGGTCCAGGCGTAGCCGAAGTTCACGTTGAACGAGCCGCCGTCGGTGAACAGGCCGCCCTGGAACCGCTTCGACAGGATGATCGAGGCGACGTGGCTTTCGTAGCTCGGGCCGTTGGTCAGCTGGATTTCGTCGTCACGGCCGATGCGGTTGAAGCAGCGTGCGGTGACGCCCTGCCAAACCGGCGGCGTACCGCCAGCGTAATCGAGCGTCGCGTTGCAGCCCGATGCATCGGGATCGTTCGGATCGATCGCCGCGTAGATCGGACGTCCGTCAACCGTGAAGCCGTTGAGACCACGGGTAATGTTCGGGGTCTGCGACAGATCGACGAAGTTCAGCGTGTCGTTGAACCGCGAGTAGATGTAGTCGATGTTCAGCTTCCAATTGCTGAAAAAGCCCGTCTCGGTGCCGAACATGGTGCCGAAACCGATATTGGCACGCACCACAGTGGGCACGTCGAACTCGGGATCGGTCGACTGGGTGTCGGCCAGACCAGCAGCCGCTTCAGCCGAACCGGCAGCCCGGATACAGGCCGGGAAGCCGATGAAGTTGCCGTTGGCGTCGAGCACCGAAGGCTGACCGTTGGCGTTGCGCGGCAGCTCGGCGGCCGAACACTCGTTCGAAGTGCCAAGGCCCGTCGAGAAGCCGTTGTTCGAGAAGGCGTTCGAGAAGTACACCACCGGGTCACCGCCCGAGAAGATGCCGACACCGCCGGTCAGACGCGAGTCCGAGAAGAACCCGTCATTGTCGAACTCGTAGGTGGCCGAAACGCGCGGCAGGATCACCGGGTCGAGACGACCGAACGAGTTGGCGTTGGTGAAGCCGTAACGGTCGAGGAACTGCGGGTTGGCCCGCGGCGCACCGCCCGAATACATCTGCACGCGGACGCCGGCGTTGATCGCCAGCTGGTCGGTCGCCTGCCATTCGTCCTGAGCGTAGAACGACCAGATGGTACGGCCAAACCGCGCGGCGGCTTCGTTGATATCGCCGGTCGGGGTGGCGTTGATGTCGCCCGCAACCGACAGACCGTCGACGATCTGCCCTTCGGTCGGGAAGATGGTCGAACCCGGCGAAAGCAGACCGGCCTCGAAGTCGGCAAGGTTGCGGAAGTAGAGCGAACCGGTCGCGTTGATGGCGAACAGGTTGTAGACCGACAGATCGTTGACTTCGGCGCCGAGCTTGACGAGGTGACCGTCACCGGCATCGATGTTCATCTGGAAACGGGCCTGATCGGTCCGGGTGTTAAGCGCGTTGGCCGAACGGAAGATGCCCGGGCCGGTTGACAGGATGCCTTCCTGGGTGGTTTCGCCAGCCACCGGCTCAAGGCCGACGACCAGACGCACGATCGGGTTGGCCGACTGCGCTTCACCGCCACCGACCGGACCCTGCACGTCGCCCACTTCCGCGCGGCTGAGGCGCAGTTCGGTCGAGATCGAGTCGTTCCATTCCGAAAAGAGGCGGACCGAGTAGTAGTCCGAAACCGTGCCTTCGTCCTCGAACGAGTTGAGGCCGGTCAGGTTCTGGGAGCCGAAGTCGCTTTCGACATTGGTTTCCTCAAGCCGCTGGTAGGTGGCTTCGAGGCGGTGGCCTTCGGTGATCACGGCGTCGAGACGGCCGAAGTAGCGGACAGAGGCTTCCGGCAGCGCGGTCGGATAACCGCCCACATCCTGACCATAGACGTCGCGCGCGATGCGGGCGAACTCGTTGAACTGGGTCTGGGTCACGAAGTTGGCTTCGTTGACAAAACCGCCGCCAGCCGGGCCGAATTCGTTGCCGTCGCCCAGATCGGTTTCTTCATAGCCGAAGCTGAAGAACAGACGGTCCTTGATGATCGGGCCCGACAGGGTGGCACCCCAGCGCTTTTCCTGGCTGCCGGTGTCGAGATCGCCGACCATGCCGCCGTCGAAATAGGTGATGAAGGCCGAGCCGTGGAATTCGTTGCCGCCGCCCTTGGTGACGACGTTGACGAGACAGCCGGTGAATTCCGAATATTCGACGTCGAACGGCGCGAATTCGACCGAGACCTGGTCGACCACGTCGAACGGCAGCGGCAGCGCGTTGCGCGCCGCGAACGGCGTGCCGTTGAGGCCGAACACGTCGGCCTGCACGATACCGTCAACGGTGAAGGTGTTCGAACGGTCGTTGCCGCCGAGGCACGAGATGCGCTCCACGTCGTTCTGGTTGTCGAGCGCGACGCGCGGATCGATGCGGATGATGTCGCGGATGTCGCGGGTGATCGACGGGAAGCTCTCAAGCTCCTCCTGGCCGAAGGCGGTGCCCGGGCCGACAGCGACCTGGCTCACGCGGGCGCGGGCGCCGGTGACGATGATGGTGTTGTCCGCCGCGCCGGCAGCGGTCGAGGCGAGCGCGAAGTTGAACGCGGTGCGGCCACCGATGTTGGTGGCGACGTTTTCAACCGTCTGGCCTTCGTAACCGTCAGCCGTGACGGTGATCTGGTAGTTGCCCGGCTGAAGCGAGATGATGCGGAACCCGCCCGACGAATCGGTGGTGGTGGTGCGGGTGGTGTTGTTGGCGGTGTTGGTGATCGTCACCAGCGCACCAGAGATCGCATTGCCGTTCTCGTCGGTGACCTGGCCCTCGACCCCGGTGGTGATCTGCTGGGCCGCTGCGGGCGCGGCGACGAAGGTGGTGGTGGCGGCAAGGCTGACGACGCTTGCGGCAAGAAGATACTTAAGCTTCATGAAAGTAGCCCCTGGTGACAGTGGAGAGAGAGGATGACGGTGGGCTCCCCCTAAGCCCGCGTGACTGCGGAAAAGCGACTGTTCTGTGACAGTTTGATGAAACCCGCCGCGCCCATAACGCGTTTCCTTGGCAAGCGTGACTTCGCGCACACAAAATCCGCCGGAGTTACGGCTGTTCTTGAGTCAGGTGTTGCATCCGCGCAACGAAACAGGGGTTTCAATCGGGCCGAACAGGGGCCCCCGGCGCATCGACTCAGGCCAGATTGATCTCGCGAAGGCGCTGCATCAGGAAATCATGCGCGGTGATCGGCGGGGGCGGCGGAGTCGCGGCCCCTTCGTCGATGCATTCCGGCAGCGGTGTGATCAGGAAGTCGGGCCTGAAATGCAGGAAGAACGGCATGGAGTAACGCGACCGGCGCGCGGCCTCTCCACGAGGATTGACGACGCGGTGGGTGGTCGAGCGCAACCGCCCGTTGGTCTGGCGCTCCAGCATGTCGCCGACATTGATCACCAGCGCGCCCTTGGTCGCCGGGATCGGCAGCCATTCGCCCTGCCGGGTCAGCAGTTCAAGCCCAGCTTCCTCGGCTCCCAGCAGCAGCGTGATGGTGTTGATGTCGCCATGCGCGGCGGCGCGGATCGCGCCTTCGGGGGCATCGTCCCCGAGCGGCGGGTAGTGCAGCAGGCGCATCACCGAATTGCCGTCCTCGACGCTGGCGGCAAAGAAATCGCGCGGGCGCCCCAGATGCAGCGCGATCGCCTCAAGCACACGGCCACCGGTTTGCTCGAAGGCGGTGAACAGCGCGCTCATGGTTTCCTTGAAGCCTTCGACCTCGTCGGGCCAGATGTTCGGGGCCATGAATTCGGCGAGCGGGTGGCCCGGGGGCAGGCTGCGGCCGACGTGCCAGAATTCCTTGAGATCGAACACCTCGGCATCCTTGGCCTTCTCGGTCCCGAACGGGGTGTAGCCGCGCGCACCGCCGCCGCCTTCGATCCTGTAGCTGCGCTTGACCGCATCGGGCAGCGCGAAGAACGCCTTGGAGACGGCTTCGGCCTCGTCGATCAGTTCCTGCGGAATGCCGTGATCGCGCACCACAGCAAAGCCGTATTCGGCAAAGCTGCGGCCCAGTTCGTCGGCGATGGTTTCCAGCGGCTGGGCGAGCGAAACGGAAGCGATGTCAGTCATGCGCGCGGCCTTACACCCGCGCCCGCGCTGCTGCCAAGCGTTTCGCTACAGTGGCAGGAACAGGCCGGCGAGCGCCGCGCTCATCAGGTTGGCGAGGCTCCCGGCGGCCAACGCCTTCAGACCCAGCTTGGCGATCACCGGGCGCTGGTTGGGCGCCAGCCCGCCGGTCACCGCCATCTGGATCGCGATCGAGGAGAAATTGGCAAAGCCGCACAGCGCGAAGGTGACAATCGCGCGGCTGCGGGCAGTCAACTGCCCGTCAGTCATGGCGCCCAGATCGATGAATGCGACGAATTCGTTGAGCACGATCTTGGTGCCGAACAGGCCGCCCGCGATCTGCGCCTGCTCCCAGTCGGCGATCCCGATCAGGAACATCACCGGTGCGAACACATAGCCGAGCAGCTGCTGGAAGCTGATATTGGCAAACCATGCTGCCGCCTCGGGCGAGAGCGGCGCTCCGACCTGGTCGGCAAGGCCCACGATCCCGCCGCCGATCCCCGCCAGCATCCCGTTGGCCAGCGCGACGAGCGCGACGAACACCATCACCATCGCCCCCACCGCGACCGCAAGCTTGACGCCGGTCTGGGTGCCCTGCGCGGCTGCCTCGATGATGTTGGCAGGGCGCTGGCCTTCCTCGAAGGTCTCCGCGGCCGTCACTTCCTCGGCCTTGCCGCTTTCGAGGATCGAGGCCGGGCCGACCGCACTGATGCGCGCCTGCGGCAGTTCGATTTCCTGCCCGTTCTCGTCATACATCACCACCCGCGTGGCCTCGGCCAGCGCATTGGCCTTGCCGCGCGCCCGCTGCACGGCGGCGGCGGCAACGCTGTTGTCGCGGCCATCGGCAAAGGAGGCATCGTCGGGCATGATGATCTTGGCCATCAGGATCCCGCCCGGGGCCGACATGAAGGCGGCCGCGAGCAGGAACGGCACGGCTTCCTCGCCGATGAAACTGGCATAGGCGGCAAGGATCGTTCCCGCCACGCCCGCCATGCCAACCGCCATCAGGGTGAACAGCCGCGCGGGCGGCAGCGCGGCGAGATAGGGCCGCACCACCAGCGGGCTCTCCGACTGGCCGACGAAGATGTTGGCCGCTGCGCCCAGAGCCTCGACCTTGCTGATCCCCGTCACCCAGCCGATCGCGCCGCCCACCCAGCGCACCAGCCGCTGCATGATGCCGAGGTGGTAAAGGATCGAGACGATCGCGGCGAAGAACACGATCACCGGCAGCGCGGCGATGACGAAGGTGTTGGCGAAGGGATTGCTCTCCATCGGCCCGAACACCGAGGTGATGCCGACCTTGGAGAAATCGAGCAGCGCGATCACCCCGCCCGACAGCCCGCCGATCACCGCCACGCCGATATCGGTGCGCAGCACGATCAGCGCGGTGAAGGCCTGCAACGCAAAGGCCGAGCCGACCACACGCAGGTTGATCCGGCGCTTGGCAGACGACAGCGCGAAAGCGATGCCCAGAATGGCAATGACCCCTGCAAGGCTCAGCAGGATGGGCGTGATACTCTCGTTCACGGCGACAGATGCCCTTCGACTGTAAGGAAGCGATATGACCCCGAAACCCGGCCGACGAGGGGCCTGCCGGGCACTGTGCGAAAGGCGTGGCAGTTTGCGAAGACAGTTGCAAGCCGTCGATGCAATTGGCCTGTGCGACATTGTGGTGACAGCTTCGGCCCGCGCGCTTTTCTTTTGCCTGCGCGCTGGGTAGCATCTTGCCGCATGAATGACACCGCGCCCGCCGCCGCCCCTTTCGCCGTCACCACACCGCAGGGCGTCTCCATGCCGCTGGCGATGTTCGTCTACACGCTGCTCTATGGCGGGATGACGGTGCTGGCGGGCGTGCTCGCCTTCAAGCAGGTGCAGCTGTGGCCGACGAGCCTTGCGGTGGAGAGCGGGATCTTCCCCTTCCTGCTGCTGGTGGTGATTTCCAGCACGCTGTCGCAGCTCTACGGGCGCGATGCGGCCAAGCGGATCGTGTGGTGGGGGTTCCTACCGCTGGGCCTGTCGGCGCTGCTGATGCAGCTGGTGCTG
Source organism: uncultured Porphyrobacter sp. (assembly GCA_964594845.1). Lineage (GTDB taxonomy): Bacteria > Pseudomonadota > Alphaproteobacteria > Sphingomonadales > Sphingomonadaceae > Erythrobacter. Next base: position 20,545 of record CAZQOO010000038.1, read on the forward strand.
GCGTTGCCCGCCTCATCCGAGATGATCGCCTTCCGACCGGATGATCTGGCTGCCTTCGAGCGTGTGCACCAGTCGACCTGGCGGGTGTGGATGGCCGGTCCGGCGAGCTACATCACCTCGCTCCTGCTCAACATCTGGATCTTCGACCGGCTGCGCGGCAGCGGAGAGGGCGAGAGCACGCTGGGCCTGATGATCCGCGGCGCGGTTGCCTCGGCGCTCAGCCAAGCGGTGGATTCGGTGATCTTCATCACGCTGGCCTTCTATGGCGAGTTCGACATCACCGACCTGATGATCGGCCAGGTGCTGGCCAAGGTGTTCCTGAGCATCGTGATGGTGCCCTTCCTCATCACCTTCGGCGTGCGCGCGGCGCGCTGGCTGGAC
>CAZQOO010000039.1:0-14235 GCA_964594845.1 uncultured Porphyrobacter sp.
TTCACCGGCATCCCGGGCTGCTTCGTGCAGATCGAGGACACGGTGAAGAGCTTCAAGGCGGTGGTCGACGGCGAATATGACCACCTGCCCGAGCAGGCCTTCTACATGGTCGGCGGGATCGATCAGGCGGTCGAGAAGGCCAAGAAGATGGCCGAAGAGGCGTAAGGCATCATGCCCCTCCACTTCGAACTCGTCACGCCGGCCAAGCTCGTCCGTTCGGAAGACGTCCACATGGTGGTCGTCCCCGGCACCGAGGGCGAATTCGGCGTGCTGGAGGGCCATGCGCCCTTCATGAGCACCATCCGCGACGGCGCGGTGCAGGTCTTCGCATCCGCGAACGCCGCACCCGAGATCATTCAGGTGCGCGGCGGCTTTGCCGAGGTCAATGAAAAGGGCCTCACCGTGCTTGCCGAGCACGTCGAGGGATAGGCTTCATTCGACGAACAACCAATCAGGGCGGGCCAATGGCTCGCCCTTTTTGTGTCTATCCCCTTCCCTTTCCGCCGCTTGCTCGGCACAACAGCGCCCTGCAAGCCCGGAAAGCGAGAGATCGCTTTCCTCGTTTTTTGACGCGATTTCCGAGCCGCACATTGATGCCAACGCGCTCGAAACCGCTCCTGAGGAGAGGACGCTTGAAACTTGTCTCCACTTTCGCACTGGCGCTGGCCATGACCGTCGCTTCCACCACGGGTGCAGCCGCGCAGGAGGCCCCGGCGGACGGAGTCCCCGGCCCCGAGCAGGATCCCTTCATCTTCCTTGAGGAAGCCCGCAGCCCCGAGGCGCTCGACTGGGTCGCCAAGGAGAACGAGCGCACGCTCGCGGCCTTCGAGGCCGATCCGCGCTATGCCCAGTTGAAGGCCGAGGCGCTGGCGATCTTCGACAGCAATGATCGCATCCCCTTCGTCAGCTTCCGCCCCGACGGGCTCTACAATTTCTGGCAGGACAAGACGAACCCCAAGGGCGTGCTGCGCCGTACCACGCTCGAAAGCTACCGCACCGCCAGCCCTGAATGGGAGATCATTCTCGACATCGACGCCCTCGCCAAGGCGGAAGGCAAGGAGTGGGTCTATCAGGGCTCGTCCTGCCTGCCGCCTGCGCTCAACAAATGCATGATCGCGCTCTCCGACGGCGGCGAGGATGCCACCATCATGCGCGAGTTCGACATGGTGACGAAGTCCTTCGTTGAAGGCGGCTTCGTGCTCGATGCCAAGAGCCAGGGCGGCGTGCAGTGGGTTGACGAGAACACCCTGCTGGTCAGCCGCGGCTTCGGTGAAGACACGCTTACCGAGAGTGAATATCCCTTCACCACCCGCGAATGGAAGCGCGGCACCGCGATTGCCGATGCACCCGAAATCTTCCGCGGCGAACCGACCGATGTGTCCTCGGGCGCCGGGCTGCTGCGCGACAACACCGGGACAGTCCACGCCCGCACCGCCTATCGCGGGATCAGTTTCCACGAACGGCTTGCCTATGTCTGGAAGGACGGCGCATGGCTGCAACTCGACATCCCGACCAAGGCCTCGCCCTACGGGATCGTCGACGGGCACCTGCTGGTCTCGACCGATGTCGACTGGACGGTGGACGGCCAGACCTTCCCCGCCGACAGCCTCATCGCAATGGATCTGGAGGAATGGAAGGCCAACCCCAACGGCGCGAAGAAGACGCTCGTCTGGGCGCCGGGCCCGCGCCAGACCAAGCAGGGCGGCGCGATCACCGGCTCCTCGCTGTTCGTGACGCTGCTCGACAATGTCGTGGGCAAGGTGTTGCAGTTCAATTTCGAGAACGGCGCGTGGGTCAGCAAGCAGGTCCCTCTGCCCGACAACGCCACGCTCGGCATCGCAGCCTCGTCGGACGAGACCGACCAGATCATGTACACCGTGAGCGGCTTCCTTGAACCGACCACGCTCTACTACAGCGACGGCACCGCCCCGCCGGCAGTGCTCAAGACCTCACCGGCCTATTTCGATCCCGCCGGCGCGACCGTCGAACAGCACGAGGCGACGAGCAAGGACGGGACGAAAATCCCCTATTTCATCGTCAAGCCCAAGGGGATGAAGGCCGACGGCTCCACCGCCACGCTGCTCACCGGTTACGGCGGCTTCCAGGTGCCGCGCCTGCCCGGCTATCTCGGCTCCACCGGCAAGCTGTGGGTGGAAAAGGGCGGGGCCTATGTGCTCGCCAACATGCGCGGCGGCGGCGAGTTCGGGCCGCAATGGCACCAGACCGCGATCCGCGAGAACAAGCAGCGCACCTGGGACGATTTCATCGCCGTGGCCGAGGATCTGGTGAAGCGCGGTTTCACCTCGCCCGAGCATCTCGGCATCCAGGGCGGCTCGCAGGGCGGGCTGCTGGTCGGCACCGCCTTCACCCAGCGGCCCGACCTGTTCGGCGCGGCGATCGTGCAGATCCCGCTGTTCGATATGCTGCGCTATCACCTGATCGGGCGCGGGGCTTCGTGGATCGGCGAATATGGCGATCCGCGCATCCCCGAACAGCGCGCCTGGATCGAGGGCTATTCGCCCTACCAGAAGATCGTGCCGGGCGTGGGCTACCCCTCGCCCTTCCTGTGGGCCTCGACCGCCGATGACCGCACCCACCCCGCCCATGCGCGCAAGGGGGCGGCCAAACTGAAGGCGCTCGGCCAGCCCTATTACTACTTCGAGGATACCACCGGAGGCCACTCGGGCGGGGTCGACAACGACCAGCGCGCCAAGCTTCAGGCGCTGCAATTCATTTACCTGATGCAGCGGCTGATGGACGCGCCGAAGGCAGCATCGGGCGAGTAGGTCCGACGCTTCAGCGCATCGCCGAGAGGGGCGGCTCCAGCGATGGAGCCGCCCTTTTCATGTTAGATAACAAGGACAACATCGAGCGGATGTAAACCATCCCGACAGTTAGCGCTCGGCTCGTCGCAAGCGGCGCACGGGGCGGAGTGTCAACGCCCGGTTAACCCTGTTTTGCAGCCACTCGTTAAGTCTGCCCGCCAACACTTGGCCCATCGGGGGCGATGACATGCGACGAGGAGCACGACAAATGGCCTATCCCAGCAACGTCTCGATCGCCGATGCGATCAAGAGCTACTACGCCCTGCCCCGCAATCACCGCGTCCACTGGTCGAAGGCGCGCAAGGACGAGGTGGTTCGCGCCGTGCGCGACCGCGCGATCAGCTTCCACGAGGCGCGGACCCGCTACCTTCTGAGCCGCAGCGAGTTCGAGCAGTGGGAAGCCGACTACATCGCCAGCGGCGGCGATGCGGCGCGGATGCAGGACGCCTGATAGAGAGGCTTACCGGGTAGGCGCGTCGAAATCGGCGGGCTTGTTGGCGATCCAGGCGACGAATTTGGCGATCGCCGGATTGCCCCGGATCACCGCCACGTTGTCGCCGATCCGCGCCAGCTCGTTGTTGGTGAAGTTGGCGTGGATGGTCTTGTGGCAGATCGGGTGGACCGGCACCTTCACCTTGCCCTTCTTGGCCTTGGGCACGGGGTGATGCCACTGGACGATCTCGCCCATGGGGCGGTCGCACAGCCAGCAGGTGAGCAGGGCGATGTCGTCCGTCACCCCTTCTTCTCCGCCGCCTTCTTTTTCTTCATCGCATCGTGGAAACGGTCGGCCCAGCCCGGCTTCACCAGCTGCTCGGCGCGCACCATGCGCAGCTCGCCTGCGGCGACATCGCGGCTGACGGTGGAGCCTGCCGCGACGATCGCATCGGCCCCGATGGTGACGGGCGCGACCAGCGCCGAGTTCGAGCCGATGAAAGCCCCCGGCCCGATCACGGTCTTGTACTTGAAGTAGCCGTCGTAGTTGCAGGTGATCGTGCCCGCGCCGATATTCGCGCCCGCGCCGATGGTGGCATCGCCCAGATAGGTGAGGTGGCTGGCCTTGGCGCCCGGAGCCATCACCGCGTTCTTCACTTCGACGAAATTGCCGATGAAGCTGCCCTGCTCCAGCACCGTGCCGGGGCGCAGCCGCGCGAAGGGCCCGACCTTGACACCGCTCGCCAGCGAAGCGCCCTCGATATGGCTGTTGGCGCGGATCAGCACCTTGTCCGCGACCGTGACGCCGGGGCCGAAGAACACATTGGGCTCGATCGTGACATCGCGCCCCAGAACCGTGTCATGGGCGAAGAAAACCGTGTCGGGCGCGATCAGGGTGGCGCCTTCGTCCATGGCCTTTCGGCGGCGCGCGGCCTGCCAGCGGGCCTCGGCCTGCGCCAGTTCGGCGCGCGAGTTGATGCCCGCCACCTCGTCGGCGCTTTCCGCCACGATCACCGCGCAAGGGCGGCCGTCGGCAATGGCGATGTTGACGATATCGGGCAGGTAATATTCGCCCTGCGCATTGTCGTTGCCGACGCGGCGCAGCAATGCGAACAGGTCGTCCGCACGGGCCGCCAGCAGCCCGGAATTGCACAGGTGGCAGGCGCGCTCCCCCTCGTCCGCGTCCTTGTATTCGACCATCTTGAGGATGCGGCCATCATCATCCGCGATTACCCGGCCATAGGCGAGCGGATCCTCCGGTTCGAAACCGAGCACCACCGCGGCGGGGGCATCCTCTCCGTGCAGCCGGCCCAGCATCGCGCGCATGGTGCTCGCCTTGACGAAGGGAACATCGCCGTAGAGCACCAGCACGTCGCCGGCAAAGCCCGCCAGCGCGCCTTCGGCCTGCTGCACGGCGTGGCCGGTGCCCAGCTGGGGTTCCTGCAAGCAGGTCTCCGCACGGTCTCCGACCGCCGCCTCGATCTGCTCACGCCCCGCGCCCATCACCACGGCGAGCCGCTCCGGCCCCAGTTCGGCCACGCTCGCCAGCAGATGATCGAGCATCGGCCGGCCCGCGATGGGATGCAGGACCTTGTGGGTGTCGCTCTTCATGCGGGTGCCCTTGCCCGCGGCAAGGATGATGGCGGCGAAGGGATGGCCTGCGGAATGCGTGGTCGTGTCAGTCATGATTGCCCCTGTAAGCAAACCCGCGCCTGCCAGCAAATGCTTGCGGTTTGATGTAGCATCCGCCAACCCGCCCCCCATGACCACCATCCCTTTCGACGCCATCGGCTTCGACCTCGACGGCACTCTGCTCGATACCTTCCGCGACCTTGGCGCCGCGGTGAACCATGCGCTGGTGCTCGGCGGCTTTGCCGAGGTGTCGGTGGAGACGAGCAAGGATCTGATCGGCGGCGGGGCCAAGATCATGCTTGCCCGCGCCGTGGAGGCGCAGGGCGGATTGCCCCAGGACGAATTCAAGCGGCTCTACAAGGCGATGCTCGGCTACTACGAACAGCACAATGCCGTCCACACCGTACCCTATCCCGGCGTCCGCGAGGCCTTGGCCGAGCTGGCGGCGAAGGGCGTACGCATGGCAGTCGTGACCAACAAGTTCGAAGCCTTCGCGAGGCAAGTCCTTACCCAGCTCGATCTGATCGACGCCTTCGAAACCGTGATCGGCGGGGATTCCATGGGCAAGGGCGCGGAGGGCCAGTTCCTCGCCAAGCCCCACCCTGCTCCCGTCCTCAAGGCACGCGAGGTGACCGGAGCGGGCCGTTTCGTGTTCATCGGCGATTCGACCTATGACGTGCGCGCCGCCAAGGCCGCCGGGGTTCCGGTGGTCGCGGCGGCCTATGGCTATTGCGACCGCCCCCCGCACGAGCTTGGCGCGGACGCCGTGATCGATTCGTTCGAAGCCCTGATTCCCGCACTGGCGGGCCTGCGGGCGGCCATCTGACCCTACGGCAAGCCCGCCTGTCAGTTCGGCTGTTGCAAGGCGCTCATGAAAGTGCCACGCAGCGCCCCGCAATCCAGTTTACGCAGGCGTAAAGCACGCCGCGTCGCAACCACAGGAGAACACGCATGACCATCAGCTTCAAGGACAAGGTCGCCATCGTCACCGGTGCGGGCGGCGGACTCGGCAAGGCTTACGCGCTCGAACTGGCCCGCCGCGGCGCGAAGGTCGTCGTCAACGACCTCGGCGGCTCGCGCGACGGCACGGGCACCTCGGACGCCGCCGCGCAGGTCGTCGCCGAGATCGAGGCGATGGGCGGCGAGGCGATGGCCAACGGCGCATCCGTGACCGAATACGAGCAGATGGAAAAGATGATCGCCGACGCCAAGCAGAAGTGGGGCGGCGTCCATGTCCTCATCAACAACGCCGGCGTGCTGCGCGACAAGACCTTCGCCAAGATGGAGCCCGCCGACTTCGAATTCGTGGTCAAGGTGCACCTCACCGGCTCGGCCTTCGCCACCAAGGCCGCATGGGAAACCTTCCGCGAGCAGGGCTATGGCCGCATCCTGATGACCGCCTCCTCGACCGGCCTGTTCGGCAATTTCGGCCAGGCCAACTACGGCGCGGCCAAGCTGGGTCTTGCGGGCCTCACCAAGACGCTGGCGCTCGAAGGCGCGAAGTACAACGTGCGCGTCAACACGCTCTCGCCGGTTGCGGGAACCCGCATGACCGAAGACCTGTTCCCGGAAGAAGCCTTCAAGCTGTTCGCGCCGGAAAACGTGGTGCCGGCCGCGCTGTTCCTCGTTTCCGAAGACGCGCCGACCAACGCCATCGTCGGCGCGGGCGCGGGCGGCTATCACTCCTCTTGGACGGTGATGAACGATGCCGTGTGGCTGCCGGAAGCCGAGCGCACCGTCGAAGGCTTCGCCGCGCGGTGGGAGGAGATCAATTCCTTCACCAACCTCGTCGCCCCGCAGTCGGGCAGCGAGCAGTCGGGCAATATCCTCAAGGCGATGCAGAAGGTCACCGGCACCGGGCCGAGCTCGGCGCGCGGCTGACAAGCCTTCAAATAGCTTGCAAAATCGAAACCCCGCGTCAGTTTGGCGCGGGGTTTTTCATTGAGGTCCGTGAATGTCTGATCCGTTGCCGAAGCACCATGAATTCATGCTTCCGACCTTGCAGGCGCTGGATGACCTCGGTGGTTCGGGATCAATCGATGAGATTGAGGATAGGATTATTACATCTACCCAGCTGACCCCCGAGCAGCTCGACATATCATATCCGACAAGCGGGGCTCCGGTGGCAACCCATCGTATGGCCTTCGCTAGAACCTGGATGAAGTTTGGCGGATTTGTCGCCAGCGGTGGGAGGGGGGTTTGGGTTCTTACGGACAAAGGGCGAGAGGCCCTGACTTGGCCTCCAACGAAGATACGAAAGGAGTCTGAAGAGGCGTATAAAGCCCAAAGAGCGGAGAAAGCGGCAAGCCAAGACACAACGGAAGGCGAAACCGAAGAGCTAATTGAGAATGAAGGGGTCGACGATCTCGACTCAACCGACAAGCATTGGTCCGACCTCCTTCTCAATCATCTAAAGGCGATGGAACCATCCGCCTTTGAGAGACTGTCTCAGCGAATTCTGCGAGAGAGTGGCTTCGTAAAGGTGGAGGTGACAGGAAAATCGGGCGATGGGGGAATTGACGGAACAGGCGTTCTCAGGATGAACCTGATTTCGTTCCAAGTTCTATTCCAGTGCAAACGCTATGCCGGTTCAGTCGGTGCAGGGGCGGTGCGAGACTTTCGCGGGGCCATGCAGGGTCGGGCTGACAAGGGTCTGATTATCACCACCGGCACATTCACACCCGACGCTCGTAAAGAGGCAACACGTGACGTGGCGCCAGCGATCGACCTGATCGACGGTGAAGCGCTTTGTTATCTTCTGAAAGACCTTAAACTAGGGGTCGAGGTGAAGGAAATTCGAACGGAAGAAATCACCGTAAACGAAGCTTTCTTCGACAAAATCTGATCTAGTCCTCGACGGCCTTCAGCAGCCGCCGCTCCATCGGGGCGAGCACGCCGGCGAGGTCGTGGCCGCGCTTCAAGACTTGTCCGTGCTCGCCGAACAGCGTCCACATCCCCTGCTTCGAGCGGAGCGCCGGGCGCTTTTCGAGGCGGGCCTGCGGGCGTTCGGCGGCGCGGCGGAAGGCGGCGAAGGTGGCGGCGTGACAGTCGAAATCCATCGCGTAGTCGCGCCATTCGCCGGCCGCGACCATCCTCCCGTAAAGATCGAGAATCCGCATCAGCTCGGCGCGTTCGAACCCGACCTGATGGCTCCCTCTCCCCGGGAACGTCACGACCTGTCCGGCAATTCCGGGGATCTGTCCCGTCGTCTTCAATCGTCAGTCCCGCTCTTGCGCCGCCGTACCGCGGCAACCGGCGGCGCGCGTTCGGCCAGCAACGCCTTCATTTCCGCCAGCTCCTCGCGCAGAGTCGCGATGTCGCCTTCGAGCTTCTCCACGCAGTCGCGGCTTGAACGGCCCTGTTCATCGCACGGCGGATCGTCGCAGGGGGTGCCGTAGGGGATGAATTCGCGGAGCCACTCCTCGGCCGGGACCAGCGTCGAGCGGGCCTTGATCCCGACCATCGTTGCGCCCGCAGGCACATCATCGGTCACCACGGCATTGGCGCCCACGCGGGCGCGCTCGCCCACCACGATCGGGCCGATGATCTGCGCGCCCGAACCGATGATGACATTGTCCTTCAAGGTCGGGTGGCGCTTGCCGCCCTTGCCGTTGGCAGGGTTGGTGCCGCCCAGCGTGACGCATTGGTAGATCGTCACATTGTCGCCGATCTCCGCCGTCTCGCCGATCACGGTGAAGCCGTGGTCGATGAAGAAGTTTTTCCCGATCCTTGCGCCCGGATGGATGTCGATCGCAGTCAGGAGCCGCGAGAAGTGGTTCACGAAACGCGCGAGGAAATAGAGCCGCGCCTCGAACAGCCAGTGCGCCACGCGGTGGAAGCCCAAGGCCCAGACGCCCGGATAAAGCAGGATTTCCCAGCGCGAACGCGGCGCCGGATCGCGTGCGTGGACCGAGTCCAGATAGCTGATCAGCCGTTCGAACATGGCCGTCTCATTCCCACCAAATGCCGCGCGATGCAACTTCCGCGAAGCTCAGAACAGGCGGCTCTGCTCCGGTCCGTGCAGGGCCTCGAGCGCGGCGCGCCACACTGACATGGTGGCAGGGCTCTGACGTTCAAGGGAGATCCGGTCGATTGTCGCCACCAGCGTCTCGATCGCGGCGAAGCTGCGGGTCGTGCGCGCCGCGAGGTATTCCGCCGCGCCATCGGGCAGGCTGAGCCCGCGCGCCTCGGCATGGGCATGAATCAGTTCGGCGGCGAAGGCATCGTCGGGCGCACCGATCTCGAGATGGAGCGATCCGCCGATGCGCGACGCGAGGTCAGGCAGGCTGATGCGCCAGCCGCCGCGTTCGTCGTCGGCATTGGCGACGATCAGCAGCGACCCGCCTTCCCGCGATCCGCCCTGCTGCACCGCGTTCCAGCGGTGGAACAGTTCGGTCTCGTCCATGGTCTCGGCATCGTCGACGACTTCGAGACTATCGGCACCGGCCAGCCCCTGCGCCCAGCGGGCCAGCAGCGACTTGCCCGAGCGCGGCGGACCCGTGAGCACGGCGACATGGAACGGCCAGCGCGACGGCTCCTGCAAGGCCTCGATCACATGGGCATTGGCCGCGCCGACAATGACCCGCTGCGCTTCGGCTGAGGTCCGCGCCGCCAGCGGCAGCGCGATCTGGGAGGGGGGCGTGCGGATCATGCGCCGGGCCCCGCTCAACGGCTGATGGCGAGCGCGTTAGCCCCCCGCCGCACCGCAAATCCGCGCGCTTCGAGAGCTGCGGCGAGTTCTTCGAGCGACCCTGCGAAGCTCACGCTCATCACCGAGGTGCCGCCGATCGCCGTGCTGGTGACGCCCACGCCGCGAACGCCCGCGGTGCCGCGCACCGCGCCGAGCGCGCCGTCGAAGGCGCCGGCATCGGGGGTGGCGAACTGGACGACGATGCTGCGCACCGCCACCTCGCCCGGCTCGACCCCCGTCACAGGCTGGGCCGCGATCACCGGCACATTGCCGGCCGCTGCCGCCGCCGCTTCCGCCTCAGAGCGGGCCCGCGCCGCGCGGCCGATCTCGATCAGGCGGGCAATCGCCGGGTCGATCTCGCCGGTGCCGCCCAGCCGCAGGGTCGGGTCGGGCTTGAGCTTGCCGCTGGCGAGCGCGGCGGTGAAGATCGCATCCATCCGCTCGACCGCCTTGGCGAGCATCGCGGGCAGTTCGTCCGGACCGGGAGCCTTGAGCGTGAAGCTTTCCAGCGGACGGCTGTCCGGGCCGTAGCGCGCGGTGAAGGTGCCGCTGACCGGACCGCCGGGAAACTGGTGATCGAGCCGCGCGAAAGCCATCAGCGCGTCCGAGGCGCCATACTGGTCGAGTGTCGAGCGCCACCATACGCGGCTGTGCCGGGCGGTCTGGCCGAAATTGATCAGCAGCGAATCGCCGCCCGCTCCGCTCGGGCGGACATAGTTGATGCGGCTGGTGCCCGGATTGAACTCGGCCCAGGCGCGCTGCCAGGCGTTGCGCTGCTCGAAGGTGGTATAGGCCCCGCCGCTCACTTCGACCGGGATCAGCAGCATCGGCGCCGAGCGCGCGGCCTGCTGCGCCCCGCCGAGATAGCCGCTCGCACGCTGGCGATCGAACACCACGCCGAGCGTCGCGATATAGCGCTTGGGGCCGAGCCGCTCGCGCTCGATCACGATCGCCGAGACGAGGCCGTCGAGCTGGCCGTCGGACAGCTGCGGGCCATTGATCTTGGCCCAGGCCTTGCGCTGGGCCTCGCGCCAGCCCCTGGCGCGGGCTTCCTCGGCAGAATCGGCGGTGACATCGACGCTGATGCCCTTGACCTCGATATCGGCGCTGGCGGCGGTGGGCGCGATCCCGCGCTCGCCCGCGACCTGCGCCAGCAGCGCATAGCCGCCGCCCATCAAGGCCAGCGCCAACGCAGCGCCGCCCAGCCAGCGCCGCAGCGCTTGCGAAGGGGCCGTCGTGGGGCCGGAAAGGGAAAGCGTCGCACGCATGGGGAAAGCCCGCTCCCTTTGCCCAAAGGCGGGTGGAATTCCAAGCGCGAAAGGCAAGGGTCCAGACTCATAACCCGCAACGGTCGAGACGGAGCGCATTTCAGACCGGGGGTAGGAGCAAGGAGGGAGCGATGCAGTCGCATCGTGACCGACGCGCGACGCCGCCCCGGTCTGAAATGCGCCCACCGCTCTGCGGTCGCGCTGCGAAGCCCGCTGGACCGCGTCGCTTGCTTGCGCGTAGCTTGTGCTACGCGACTGCGCGGCGCTCCTTGCCAGTGGGCTTCGCAGCGCGATCTCGACCATTGCGGGTTATGGGTCTGGACCCTATGGGCCTATGCATGACTTCGGGGACAAACGAGAGCAAGCCGCAGGGCTCGGGCTACACCTATGCCGATGCCGGCGTTTCGATCGCCGCAGGCAACGCGCTGGTGAAAGCCATCGCCCCGCTGGCGAAGGCCACGGCACGCCCCGGCGCGACCAGCGAATTAGGCGGTTTCGGAGGGTTCTTCGATCCCAAGGCCGCCGGCTACACCGATCCGCTGCTGGTCGCCGCCAATGACGGAGTCGGCACCAAATTGAAGCTCGCGATCGAGCATGACCGGCATGACAGCGTCGGGATCGATCTGGTCGCGATGTGCGTCAATGATCTGATCGTGCAGGGCGCAGAGCCGCTGTTCTTCCTCGACTATTTCGCCACCGGCAAGCTGGAGAACGGCGTGGCGGAACGGGTTATTGCAGGCATCGCGGAAGGCTGCAAAATTGCGGGATGCGCGCTGATCGGCGGCGAGACTGCGGAGATGCCGGGGATGTATGCCCCTGGCGATTATGACCTTGCCGGCTTCTGCGTCGGTGCGGTCGAGCGCGGCGAGCAGTTGACAGGTGACAAGGTTGCGCCCGGTGACGTGCTGCTGGGCCTTGCCTCCTCGGGCGTGCATTCCAACGGCTATTCGCTGGTGCGCCGGCTGGCGGCGGACAAGGGCTGGAAACTGAACCGCCCGGCCCTGTTCGATCAGGAGCAGCTGCTGATCGATGCGCTGATCGCGCCCACGCGCATCTATGTCGCAAGCCTGCTGCCGCTGATCCGCGAAGGCATGATCAATGCCCTTGCCCACATCACAGGCGGGGGCTTGCTCGAAAACATCCCGCGCATCCTTCCGCAAGGTGCCCACGCCCATGTCGATGCCGACCTGTGGCCCCAGCCGCGCCTGATGGCCTTCCTGCAGGCGCAGGGCAACATCGAGCCCGAGGAAATGGCGCGCACCTTCAACTGCGGCGTCGGCATGGTGCTGGCAGTGTCGGCGGACAAGGTCGCCGAGGTGACCGCAAGGCTCGAATCCGCGGGCGAGACCGTCTTCCCCGTCGGCCGGATCGAAGCGGGCGACAAGGGCTGCACTGTGCGCGGCAGCATCGAGACCTGGTCCGCGAAGAGCGACTGGAGCGCGACGCATCTTGGCTGAAAAGGCCCGCATCGCCATCCTCATTTCCGGCGCAGGCACAAACATGGCCGCGCTGGTCTATGCCAGCCGGATCGCGGACTGCCCTTACGAAGTGGTGCTCGTCGCCTCCAACGATCCCGCCGCCACCGGCCTCGCGCTGGCACAGGGGGAAGGCATCCCCACCTTCGCCCTGCCCCACAAGGGGATGACCCGCGAGGCGCATGACGCGGCGATGGAGGCCGCGGTCCTCGAAGCGGGGGCGGACCACATCGTGCTCGCGGGCTATATGCGCATCCTGTCCGACGGCTTCGCGCGCCGCTGGACCGGGCGGATGCTCAACATTCACCCGTCGCTGCTGCCGCTCTACAAGGGGCTCGACACCCATGCCCGCGCCATTGCGGCGGGCGACAGCCATGGCGGGACCAGCGTCCATCTGGTGACGCCTGAATTGGACGCGGGCGAGGTGCTGGCGCAGATCGCGGTGCCGATCGTCGCCGGAGAGACGCCCGAAAGCCTCGCCGGGCGGGTCAAGCTTGCCGAGCACCAGCTCTACCCCCGCGCCGTGGCCGATTACGTGTCACGTTGGCGCAACCCCGCCTGGCTGCTGGAACAGCTCCGCACCCGCGCGCTGGCCCTGCCAGAAACCTGCGAACAGGAAAGCTTCGGTTCGGCCGGCTTCCGCGTCGGAGAGGGCAAGTCGGGCAAGTATTTCGCCTATTTCTCCGACCGTCCGCACGGGCACGAGCGCATCGCCCTGCTGGTCAAGACCAGCGGGATGGATGAACTCCATGCCCTCGTCGAAGATCAGCCCGAAACCTATTTCAAGCCCGCCTTCTACGGCGCGAGCGGCTGGGTGGGGATCGTGCTTGACCGGCCCGATCTCGACTGGGGCGATATCGACGCGTGGCTCCGGCGCAGCTGGCGGAGCGTCGCGCCCAAGCGCCTGACGCGCTTCATGGATATCGCGGACGAATTCTGATGGCACCGGTGCGGACCCATCTGCTGGCGCGCGGAAAGCTGGCGCAGCAGGCCAGCGACTTCCTCGGCAAGGCGTGGGACAAGGGCTGGCTGCCTCCGCCCGACCTTGATGCGGATGCGCTGTGGGCCGTCGCCGCCAAGCCGTTCGGAACGCGTGCGGAAGCCGCCGAGTATGGCGGGCGCTCTCGCGAGGATGTTGCCGATTTTCGCGAGCGGCTGGCGCGGATGATCGCAAGCCTTGAGGCCGAGGCCGATCTGAACCCGCTGGGCCGGGCCATGGCCTGGGGGCAATTGTCGCGGCAGATCAAGAACCGCCTCGCCTTCGGTGCGCTGTGGCTGGAGCGGCCCGAAATTCTGGAAACACCCCTCGCGCCGCCGATCATCGTCATCGGCCATATGCGCTCCGGCACCACGCGCATCCACAAGCTGCTCGCCGCCGATCCGGCCTTCTCGCACACGCGCTATTGCGACGCCTATCACCCCGTCCCGTCACGCTTCGGCATGAACCGCATCGCCAGCGCGGTGGAGCTTGCCATGCTGGGCATGCTAAACCCGTGGATGCAGTCGATCCACCCCATGGCCCCGGCCGAGGTCGAGGAGGAGCTCGCGTGGATTTCGGCGGCGCTGCACCATTCGATCTACGAGAGCCAGTGGCACATCCCGGCCTATTCGGCGTGGAGCGAGGCTCGCGGGCCGGCGCCGATCTACCGCGAATTCGCGCGCATCCTGAGAACCGACGCCGCCACCCGCGGCCTTGCCGAAAAGCCGCGCGTGATGAAGGTTCCGGCCTTTGCCGAGGATCTCGCGACGCTGCTGGCGACCTTCCCTGATGCCCGGCTGGTGCTGGCGGAACGCGAGCACGAGGCGGTGCTGCGCAGTGCCGTGAGCCTCGCCGCGAACCAGATGGCGGTGCAGTCGGACACCTGCGACATTGCTGCCATCGAGGCGCGCTGGCGGCACAAGATCGCCTTGCG
>CAZQOO010000039.1:14335-16865 GCA_964594845.1 uncultured Porphyrobacter sp.
AGCCGACGATTTCTTCCGGCTTGAAGAAGAAAGCGATTTCGATCGCGGCGTTTTCTTCGCTGTCGGAACCGTGGACGGTGTTCTCGCCGATCGACAGCGCCAGTTCCTTGCGGATCGTGCCGGGCGCTGCGTCGGCGGGGTTGGTGGCGCCCATCACTTCGCGGTTCTTCGCGACGGCGTCTTCGCCTTCGAGCACCTGCACCACCACCGGCTCGCTCATCATGAATTCGACCAGTTCACCGAAAAAGGGGCGCTCCTTGTGCACTGCGTAGAAGCCTTCGGCCTGCTCGCGGGTCATATGGATGCGCTTGGAGGCAACGACGCGCAGGCCGGCTTCCTCCAGCATCTTGGTGACCGCGCCAGTCAGGTTGCGGCGGGTGGCATCGGGCTTGATGATCGAAAAGGTGCGGGTAACCGCCATGATTATGCTCCTGTGAACGTCTTTTTATGGGAGGGGGACTGTTGGCCGCGCGCGTTAGATGCTGCGTTGCAAAATGGCAAGCCCGCGCGCGCCGTGGGACGCGCGCGCAGCGGCGGTGTGGTGCCTGCCCGAAAGCGGGCTCAGCCGCCCTTGTTGCTGCCGATGATCAGCTGGCCGGTGGTGCCGCTCTCGCCACCGGGACTGGCGGTGACCGAAAGGGTCGATCCGTCCTTGCTCTCGCCGCCGATCATCTGCGTGCCGTTGGTGTTCATTTCCAGCTGGATGTCGAACCCGGCCGCCTTGGCCTGTTCGCGGAAGTGGGCGATCACCTTGTCGGCCGCCGCATCGGTTTCGAACATCACCATCGTCCCCTGCCCGTCGGGCTGGTTGACCACGGTGTTGGTGACGACCTTGGAGCCGGGGTAAAGGCTGAACCCGGCAGGCAGGCTGACCGGAACATCCGCGCCCGAGCGCATGGTGGCCGTCCCGTCCTTGCCCTCGATCGTCATCGAGGTCTCGCCCGAGTCCTTGTCGATGGTGTATTCGGCGTTCTCGCCGTCCTCGGTGGTGAATTCGCCAGAGGTTTCCGAGCCACAGGCCGCCAGTGTCAGCGCCGCTCCGCCCGCGATTGCCAGTGCCATCTTGCGCATATCCGTCTCCCCTCAACCTGTGCCGCGCGCCAGCATCCCCTATTGCAGGCCACGCGGCAAGCCCTCAAGCCTTCTTCACCCAGCGACCATCCTGCTGTTCGAAATAGGCCCGCTCGATATCGGCGCGGCCATCCTGCGCGCGCCATGCAGCCCGCGCGGCCGGGGCCGCATCCGGCTGGAACAACAGGAACGCGCGGGCAAACCCTTCGGTGTCGCGGAAGATTCCGTCGGCGAGGATGACATGGCTCGCCCCGTTGAGTGCCGCACCGTCGCCCGACAGCAGGATCGGCTGGCGCTCGGCCCCGGCGGCGTCGGCCTCGCCATTGGCAAGAAAGCTCTCCGGCCCGGCCTGCCACAATTCGCGCGCGATCGCGGCGCGTTGCTGGGGGTCGGCGGAGACGACCAACACCCGCTCGCCCTCACCCAGCACCCGCCGGGCAATCAGCGCGACGACCTTCTCGACCGGATCGCGCGAGACCTGCCAGAAATCGAGCTTCATGTGAGTCCTTGCTGTCCTACCGCTTCGCTACTTGAGGACAGCAGACTTAGACCTCCGGCAACGATCGGAACAATACTTCACATTGTCCCAATCGCGTTCCCATTTCTTGCGCCACGCAAAAGGCAGCCCGCAGGCGAGGCATGTCTTCGTCGGCAGGTCGGATTTGCGCCTCATCTTGGGCATGAGGCGCTGACCCTAGCCTTCCACAACGTCACGCACGAACTGGTCGAGCAGGCGCACGCCGTATCCGGTCGCGCCCTTGTCCCAGGTGTGGCCGGGCTTGGAGGCCCACACCATCCCCGCGATGTCGAGATGCGCCCACGGGGTCCCGTTCCTGATGAACCGCTGGAGGAACTGCGCCGCGGTGATCGACCCGGCCTCGCGCGGGCCGACGTTCTTGATGTCGGCGACAGGCGAATCGATCAGCTTGTCGTAGTTCGCGCCCAGCGGCATCCGCCACAGCTTGTCGCCGGTGGCCTGACCTGCCGCGGTCAGCTGCGCGGCCAGCGTGTCGTCATTGGCGAACATCCCGCCATATTCGTTGCCGAGGCTGATGATCATCGCGCCGGTCAGCGTGGCGAGATCGACGATCCTTGCGGGATCATACTGTTCCTGCGCCCAGTGCAGCGCATCGCACAGCACCAGCCGGCCTTCGGCATCGGTGTTGAGCACTTCGACCGTCTGGCCGCTCATGGTGGTGACGATGTCGCCGGGGCGCTGCGCCTTGCCGTCGGGCATGTTCTCGACGAGGCCCATCACGCCGATCACATTGGCCTTGGCCTTGCGCGTGGCGAGCGCCAGCATCGCACCCGCAACCGCCCCTGCGCCGCCCATGTCCCACTTCATGTCTTCCATGCCCGGCGGCGGCTTCAGCGAGATGCCGCCGGTGTCGAACGTGACGCCCTTGCCGACGAATACGGTCGGCTTCTCGTCCGCCGCGCCGCCGTTCCAGCGGATCGC
>CAZQOO010000039.1:16965-20621 GCA_964594845.1 uncultured Porphyrobacter sp.
GTCGGGCGCTTGTCGGCGGCAAGCCGCGTGCGATACTTGTCGTGCCGCCAGCCGCGCAGGCGCAGGCCGAGCAGCACCGCGGCGGCATCGGCGGGCGCAAGCCCCGCTTGGCCGAGATCGAGCACCATCGCCGTCTCGCCCGAAACGAGATACTTCGCGGTCAGCGCCGCGCCGGCGCGCTCGCAGTTGAGCCGGCGCTCGGCCGCGCCCGGCTCGCCCGCCCCCGCCAGCGCGATCCACTGCAGACCCGCACCACCGTTTGCGAAACCGTCGAACACCTGGCCCACCCGGCCCGCGAAACGGGCCGCCGCCGCGCCTTCGGCCAGCGCGGGATCGAGCGCGGCGAGGCTCGCGCCCTGATTAACCACCTGCGCGTGCAGGCGGATTTCGGCGGGCGGGACGGCGGTGAAATGGATCTGCATGGGTTCTCCGAAAGGACGCGACTGGTCGCCGGGCCGACACCGCACTGGCAGAGTGCCGCGCACCTGCGACAAGCCGCGCGCGCCGGGGGCGCAATGGCGATTGCGATTAGGCGCGAGCGGTGCAATAGGCAAGGCCATGTCGGGAGGCTTGTCGTACGGATCGCGCGAGGCCGCGTGCCATGACCAGCGCTTCCCGGCGCTGGCCACTTCGTCGCGTCTGGCCCTGGCGCTGATGCTGCTGGCGATGCCCGCCGCCCTTGCTGCTCAGGACGCCGCGCAGGACAATGCCGCCGCTCCCGCCGAGGCCGCGCAGGCAGACCCGCGGGCCATCGATTTCGAAGCGCGCGAGATCGCCTATGACAGCGAGCGCGAGACCGTCACCGCGCGCGGCAATGTCATCCTGCGCTCCGAGGATCGCTCGGTGCGCGCCGACGAGGTCACCTGGGACCGCACCACCGGCAGGATCATCGCCACCGGCAATATCCGGCTGGTCGACGATGCCGGCAACCAGCTGTTCACCGATCAGGTCGAACTGACCGAGACCTTCGAGGCCGGTGCCATGTCCGAGCTGCTGATCGCGCTGCGCGCCGGAGGCCGGCTGGCCGCCCGTTCGGCAGAACGGGGCGAGGATGGTGTCGCGCTGCTCACCGATGCGGCCTATTCGGCCTGCGCGGTGACGGGCAGGGACGGCTGTCCCCAGAACCCCAGCTGGCGGGTCACTGCCGACAAGGTGATCTTCGACCAGAAGGCCCAGCGGGTGCGCTTCGACGGCGCGATGCTGGAACTGTTCGGCGCGCGCATCCTCCCCCTGCCCGGCCTCGCGCTGCGGACCGACGGCAAGGCCGAGAGCGGCTTTCTCGTCCCCGATTTCCGGGTCAGTCAGGTCAACGGGCTGGAGGTCAGCGGCGAGTATTACTGGCGCCTCGCCGACAACCGTGATCTGACACTGGGGGCCTATGTGTTCTCGAACGTCGCCCCGATGGCGAGCGCCAAGTGGCGGCACCTGACCGACAAGGGCGCCTACCAGATCAGCGGCTTTCTCACCGCCAGCGACCGCCTTACCGACTTCACCGGCGGGCAGAGCTTCCAGAACCGCCCGCGCGGCACCATCGAGGGCAACGGGCGCTTCCAGTTCTCGCCCGAATGGAGCCTGACCGGCTCGATCCGCCTCGCCAGCGACCGCACGTTCCTGCGCCGTTACGATCTCAGCCGCGATGACCGCCTGCGTTCGACCATCAATCTCGAACGCATCACCGAGAAATCCTATTTCTCGCTCGCCGGATGGGCGACCCAGACACTGAGGATCAATGCCGATCAGGGGCAGGTGCCGCTCGCCCTGCCCGCGCTCGACTATCGCCAGCTGGTCGCCGACCCGCTGCTCGGGGGCGAGATCGAATTCCAGGTCAACAGCCTCGCGCTGCTGCGCAACGACGGGCAGGATACCCAACGCGCCTTTGCCGGGGCGAAGTGGGACCTGCGACGGCTGACCGGCCTCGGGCAGGTGGTGACGTTGACCGCTCTGGTGCGCGGCGACATCTACAACACCGACAACATCCTGGCGACCGCGACCCCGAGCTACCGCGGCACCGAGGGCTGGACCAGCCGCGGCATCGCCACCGCCGCGATCGACATCGAATGGCCCTTCGTGGGCGAGGCCTTCGGCGGCACGCAGGTTCTGAAGCCGCGAGTGCAGATCGTCGCCAGCCCCAAGCTGCGCAATCTCGACGTGCCCAACGAGGATGCCCGCGCGATCGATCTGGAGGATTCCAACCTTTTCGCGCTGAACCGCTTCCCCGGTTACGACCGGGTGGAAGACGGCACGCGGGTGACCTGGGGGGTGGACTGGGAACTCCAGCGCCCCGGCTGGAAGGTGTCGACCACCATCGGCCAGTCCTATCGCTTCGATGATCCGGCAGAACAGATCTTCCCGACCGGCACCGGCCTGTCCGAGCGGGTGTCCGACTTCGTCGGGCGCACCCAGATCCGGTTCCGCGACTTCGTCAACTTCACCCACCGCTTCCGGCTCGACAAGGACAATCTTGCGGTGCGCCGCAACGAGATCGACGCAACGATCGGATCGCGCCGCAACTATGTCGAGATCGGCTATCTCCGGCTCAACCGCGACATCCAGACGGTCGAGGACCTTCGTGACCGCGAGGAACTGCGCGCCGCCGCACGCATCGCGATCGGGCGGAAGTGGTCGATGTTCGGCTCCGGGGTGTTCAACCTCACCGACACCGACGAGGATCCGGTGTTCCAGCCCGACGGTTTCGAGCCGATCCGCACCCGGCTCGGCATCGCCTATGCCGACGACTGCATCGAATTCGGCGCGACCTGGCGGCGCGACTTCATCGACGCGGGCGATGCGCGGCGCGGCAATACGTTTCAGCTGTTCTTTGCGCTGCGCAATCTCGGCTTCCGCTGAGACGGCCAGCGAATTGGCAGAGCGGATAATTGGGGGTAAGGGCCTGTCGCAGTGGCCAGCGCCGCGGGCCGGGAGTAAGGCGGGACTCAGCTTCCATTCAGCCGCACCGGCACAAAGCTGCACCAGATTGCGTGAGGGGTCGCGCACTAATTGACCTAAGGCGGGAATGAACGCGTGAGAATGAAGCTGTTTTCAAACAAGGCCGGAATGACGCTGCGGGGCGGCGCGATGCTGGCCTCGCTGGCTGCGCTCGCTCTGGTTCCAGCCGCGGCGCCGGCGCAGACCGTGGCGGTACCCACGGCCGAAAATCCTTTCGGCCTGCCCGAGGACATCACCATCTTCGGCAAGACCGATCCCAACCGTCGCGCGGCCACCGCGGTGGTCAACGGCTATGTCATCACCGGCACCGACATCGACCAGCGCGTGGCGCTGGTCACGGCCTCTTCGGAAGCGCCGATTTCCGATGACGAGCTGCTGCGCCTGCGGGTGCAGGTGCTGCGCAACCTGATCGACGAGACGCTCAAGATCCAGGCCGCCGAAGCGGCCGAGATGAAGGTCACCGGTCAGGAAGTCGAGGAGACCTACCAGCAGCTCGCCGGACAGAACTTCGGCAGCGAGCCGAAGAAGATGGACGAATACCTCCTCTCGATCGGCTCCTCGCCCGCCTCGCTCAAGCGTCAGATCGAAGGCGAGATCGCGTGGGAGAATCTCCTGCGCCGCAACATCATGCCCTTCGTCAATGTCTCGGCCGAAGAGGTCAACGACGTGCTCAAGCGCATGAACGAGGCCAAGGGCACCGACGAATACCG
>CAZQOO010000040.1:0-20088 GCA_964594845.1 uncultured Porphyrobacter sp.
CCCCCATTGCCGCCACCCCCGTTGCCACCGCCGCCGAAGGTGCGGGTCGGCCCGGCCTCGAAGATCGCAGTGCCGACCATGTAGGTCGCCGGCCCGCCCACGGCGGCCTCGTAGCTGATGCCGATGGTGTCGAGATCACTGGCAAAGGCTCCGCGCATATTGAACACGCACAACGCGGGATTGGCGGTGCAGTTGCCCGCATTGTCGCTGCCCTGGATCGAGGCGAAGAAGTTGCTGTCGGTGTTGGCCCCGATGATGCTCAACGACCGCGAGGGATCGGCCAGACCGCCGTCGGTCGAAAAGCTGAAGATGTAGGGGTTGTTGCCGTTGGGCATGGTGATCGTGCCCTCCATCGCCAGCCGATATTCGCTGCCCAGCGCGATCGCCATTCCGGCGTCGAACCGGCCCGGAGCGAGCGAGCCGTTGCCGATGGTCGGACGGGTCGCAGCGATCAGATAGTAATCCACGCGGCCCGTCAGCGTGTTCAGGATGTTGGCCCCGGCCGGACGGGTCAGGATGTAGTGGAGGCCCTGGTTCTCGTTGAAGGTGAAGGTGTTGGGAATGGAAATGGTGCCATTGGTCCAGCGCCCGATCACCGCGTCGGCATTGCCGAAGATGTCAGTCTGCTGGGCGGCGCCGCGATTGCGCACCTGTCCGCCCGGCTGGCGGGTATAGGATGACAGGCCGCCATCGGCATCAAGCGTATAGGGCGACGCACCGAAGCCGAATTCGCCGCCGACGAAGGTGCCGCCATTGCGCGAGCCGCCGAGGATGATGCTGATCTTCGCGGTTTCGGGATTGAACCCGCCGGTATAGCCGGTCAGCACCGGCGGAACGTTCGGATCGGGCGGGTTGCCCCCGCCGCCACCGCCGCCGTTGCCGGGCAGGCCGGCGAACAGATCGGGGTTGCCGCCGCCGGCGATGAAGATGAAATAGTCGACGAAGAAGGGATCAAGCCCCTCGATCCCCGCCAGCCCGCCCTGCAGCGCAGCGAGCGCGGCGAGATAGGCCTCGATCGTCGCGGCATCGAGTTCGCCATATCCGCTTGGCAGGCCGCCGCCGAGCAGGAACTGGTAATAGGCGTTGAGTGCGGCGATGTACTGGACGTAGACAGGCAGGCCGACAAAGCCGTCGGGACTGCCCCCTCCTGCCAGGAAGGCAAAGTAGCGGGTCAGCAGATCGGCATTGTCGCCCAGCAGCGCGGCGAGCTGGCCCGAGCGGGTCAGTGCATCGATGAAGCTGCGTAGCCGCGCGAGATCCTCCGCGGTATAGTCGGACGGGAGCCCACCCGCCTGCAGGAACGCCGCATAGGCGTTGAGCGCGGCGGCAAAGGCCGGGAAGTCGGGCGGGACCGGCAGGCCGCCGAACAGGTCGGGATTGCCCCCGCCTGCAAGGTAGACTGCATATTCGCGGTAGAAGGCCGCCAGATCTCCGAGGAAGCTCGACGTCGCCCCTGCCGCTTCGAGCGCGGCGATATAGGCGCGGATCTGCTCGGGGGTGAGCAGGGTGTAGGCCGACGGCACCCCGCCAGCCTCAAGGAAGTCGAAGAACGCCCTGAGATCGACGGCATAGCCTGCAAAGATGTTGGCGGGCAGGCCGGCAAAGGCATCGAAGCTGCCGCCCTGCGCGACGAAAGCGGCGAAGGCGGCGAAGAACGCGGCGCGCTCGCCAAGAAACCGCTCCAGTGCGCCTGCCGCCTGCAATTCGAGCAGATAGGCCTGGAGCTCAGCGAGATCGGTGCCGCTGAATTCGGAGGGCAGGCGTCCGGTCGACAGGAAGGCGAAATAGGTGTCGAGCTGCACCGCGTAGCCGGCGAAGATGTTGGCCGGCAGACCGGCAAAGGCATCGAAGCTGCCGCCCGCCGCAACGAAGGCCGCAAACTGCGCGAAGAATGCCGCGCGGTCGCCGAGGAAGCGGTCAAGCGCGCCCGCCGCCTGCAGTTGAAGCAGGTAGGCCTGCAGCGTCGCGATATCGGTGCCGCTGAACTCGGATGGCAGCCGTCCGGTCGCGAGGAAGGCGAAATAGGCATCGAGCTGCACGGTGTAGCCCGCAAAGATGTTCGCCGGCAGCCCGGCGAAGGCATCGATCTGCCCGCCCGCGCGCAGGAAGGCGAGGTATTCGGCAAAGAATGCCGCCTGATCGCCCAGCACCGTGTTCAACAGGCCGGTGTTGGACAGCGTCTCCAGATAGGCGCGCAAGGTCGCCTGATCGAGCGCGGTGTACGTGCTCGGAAGACGGCCGCTGGCGAGGAACGCGAAATAGTCGCCCAGCGCGGCCTCGTACTGCGCGGCAAAAGCCAGCCCGCCATTCGCGAGGAACGCCTCGACCAGCGCGCGGTCGGCCGCGCTCAGCTGCACCACCAGCCCGCTGTCGCGCAGGAAGGCGATGGTCTGCGCCAGAGCGGCCTGGCTCGCGCCGGTGAAGGCCGCCGGATCCCCGCCGCCGCGCACGAAGGTGAAGTAGGCGATGGTAAGATCGGTGAAGGACCGCGCAAAGGCATCGCGGTTGCCGCCGCTGGCGAGGAAGGAAAGGTAGGCCTCGGCCAGCACCCGATCGCGCGCGGCAAGGTTTGTGAGCGCTCCCGTGCGGCGGATGTAGGCGAGATAGGCCTCGACATCGCCCGGGCTCGCCGAGGCGAACCCGCTCGGCAACCCGCCAACGCGGATCAGATCGAGGTAGTTGACGACGAAACCGCTATAGGCGGCGAGGAAGGTGTTGCCCGATCCGCCGCCCGCGAGAAAGCGCAGATAGGCGCGGATGATATCGGCCTGGGCTTCAGGGAACGGGGTGCCGCCATAGGCACCCTCGAGCTGCGCGGCGGCTGCCACCAGCAGCGTGAAATCGCCGCTCGGAAAGGTGTCGAGCGACGGGTTGCCGACCACCGCCTCGATCCGGCGTGCCGCCCCGATGATGTCGCTCGACGCCCCGGCGGCGGCGAGCTGGTCGCCGAAGCCCACCGGAATGCCGTTGACCGCAGCCGCCACCGGGCCGGCATCGCCGCCGATCGGCACCACGGCATTGTCGCTGGCGACCGGGGTAACATTGGCCGGCTGCGCCCGCCGCGACAGGCGCGGATCGTTGCGATCGCCGCCCCCGCCTTCGACCGGCTGCACCTGCGCTGCATTGGCAATGACGCGCTTCGCCCCGCTCTCGCCGCGCGCGCGCCACATCTCGCCCGCCTTGAAGCTCTCCAGCTTGTCCGGCCGCCCGATCCGCACCGCGCCGGTCAGCGCATGGCCGCTTGCCTCGCCATTGGCACGGACAACGAAATTGCCCGCCGAACCGGCACCGCCGACCCGGCCCTCAAGGCCCTCGGGCATCCGCACCACCACTTCGCCCGCGCCGCCCGAGGCCACCGTGATCGAGCCTTCGTAAAGGTCAATCGAGCCATCCGCGTTAAGGCGGTACTTCGCGGCATCGACGATCGAGACCGTGCCCCCGCCGGTCAGCGCGATCTGGGTAAGGCCGGCGCGCTGGTCGACGCGCTGGCCCGTCTCGGGCCGCGCCTCGCTGGTGGTGAACAACAGCTGGTTGGCCGCGAGCGGCGCGCTGAGCGCAAGGCCCGATGCGCCCACCAGCAGCAGGCGGGCCGAACGCACGAGGGTCTTCGAAGGCGAGATGGTCAGAATGGCAGTCATGTGATGGCCTCCCCCGATGGGATCAGAATTCGAAGCGCGCGCCGACCGAGACGGTCCAGCGCTCGAAATCGAACAGGGCGATGTTGCTCCAGTTGCGCGAGTAGGTCGCGGTCGGCTGGAGGAAGAGCCGGTCGATGATCGCGACCTTCAGCCCCGCGGTGAGATCGAGCCGTTCGTCCTTGCGCTTGGCAAGGAACAGCGGGTCGGGCGCGTCGTGACGGCGCAGATCGAAGGCGAGGCCGCCTACAATCGCGACGGTCTTGGCCAGCGGCACCTCGGCACCGATGTTGGCGCCGACGAAATCGAACGACAGATGATCGCCGGGCTGGCGCCGCGTTTCCTCTTTGCCGCCGTTGATGTTGGCCGCGAAGATCTTGCCGACGAACCCGACACCGACCGAGAAACGATCGGCATCGCGCAGGGGATCGCCGTCGAATTCCAGCCGGTTCCACTGGCCCGACACCGTCAGCGCCTTCCCGCCCTTGAGCGGCTTGGTATACTGCGTCGTCAGCCCGTAAGAGGTGCGGAAACCCGCATCGTCGAGCCAGAACTTCTGCACTTGCCCCGACAGCGAGATCACGTCCTGATTGGCGAAGCTGTGGGCATAGCCCGCGGTCGCGGTGAGCGCGGCCTGATCGAACATGCTGGTGTCGAGATTGTCGCGCCAGTTGCCCAGCAGCGAGGCGAACAGCCGATCCTGCCGCCCGATCGCGGTGACCCCGGAAATGCCGGCGGTGATGTCGTAGAACTCGTCCGACTGCGCCACCGCACCAGCCCCGAGCTGACCCGGGCCGAGGAAGCTGAACAGCGGAATGACGATCGAGTTCTGCTCGGTCGCGGTATTGATGTTGCTGTCGTGCCCGAGGCGCGCATCGACAAAGCCGCTGATGTCGGAACCGCCGCCTCTGATCTGCTGATCGAACTGGCGCACGAAGCCGGTGAAGCGCTGGCGCACCGGATCGGGCAGGCTGGGATCATCGACCACGGTAGCGAACTGTTCGCGCGCGGTGTCGATATCGCCGGCCAGTGCATAGGCGCGGGCCAGCTCGGCGCGGGCGGCGGCGTTATCGGGCTGCACCGCGAGCACGCGCTGGAAGGCGATGATCGCCTCGCCGAAGCGGCCGGAATCGATGGCCGCGATGCCGAGCGCATAGTCGAACGCCGGATCGCCCGCGCGCTGGCCGATCTGGCCCGAAAGCGCGCGGTAATCGGCCTCGGCCTTATCGCGCGCGGCCTTGGCGGCGGCGGGATCGGGCTCGGCAGGCTCCTGCGCCAGCACCGGCTCGGCGATGGCTGTGCCTGCGATGATCGAGGACGCCCCGAGCATCGCTGCACGCAGGCCGAATGCAGATATCCGTTTCACAGTAAGCCAGCCCCCAAGATCTGTGTGAGTGGGGATCAGCAATGGCGCAGACGGCTTGCCGGCCCCACTGACAAGCCATGTCAGGGGGATGACAAATGCTGTTAGGCCTGCGTGTTAGCCCTTAGCGGGCGGTGTCAGCCCCGGCGCTTGAGGATCAGGTAGAGCGCGCCCTCGCCGCCATGGCGGATATGGGCGCGGCGCACCGCGGCAATGGCGCCGGCGTGGCGGCTGGCGGCAAGCCAGTCGAGCAGCTTGGCGCGGATCGCTCCGCGCCGCTCCATCCGGTCGGCGGGATCGACCGGCCGCTCGCGTCCGGCGATCACCAGCACCACCCGCGCGTCCATCATGCGTGCCTGATCCAGCCCTGCCATGATCCGGTCATAGGCGGTATCGAGCGTGTGGCCGTGGAGATCGAGCGTGAGATCGGGATCGAGCCGGCCGCCCTTCATCCGCCGCTCCCAGTGCGAATCGAGCGCGCCGGGGATGGCGGGCGGCGGCGAGGGAGCGGGCGGTGTGCGGCGTTGCTTGGAGGCGGATTTGGGCTTGGCGGAGGGAGCGGCCGGACTCGCTCCTCCGGCGACCTTTGGTTGCTCAGCCTCCCGCTTGGCAGGCGGAGTGGGCCGCTTCTTGCCGGGCAGCGGTTTGACACTCGCGGCAAGGTGCGCCCAGGCCGCCTGCTCGCCCGCGGTCAGCCCGCGCGGGAGCCTCACTGCGCGCTCGCGATGAGCCGGGAAGCCGCGGCGCGCGGCAGCAGCACCAGCGCGCGCCCGCGTCCGCTCATGCCGCCCGCGATCACCCGCGCGTCCTCGCCTGCGCCCCAGAAAGTGTCGCAGCGGTTGGCGCCCTTGATCGCCCCGCCGGTGTCCTGCGCAATCCAGAGGCCCGACGCCTCGGGCCGGTCAAGTTCGAGCCATACCGGCGCGCCCAGCGGGACGAAGGCGGGATCAGCGGCGACCGAGCTTTCGCGCCGCACCGGCACGCCAAGCGCCCCCAACGGGCCGTCGCCGCTCAGCTCGGTGAAGAAGATCCAGCTCTTGTTGAGCCGCATCAGGTCGCGGCCTTCCTCGGGGTTTTGACGGATATAGGCCATGATCCCCTGCATCGAGCCGGGATACTGGCCCGGCCCGCTGCCCAGCAGGCCGCGCTCACGCATCACCCCGCCGATGCCGACATATTCGCGCCCGTTCTGACCGGCATAGCCGATGCGGATCACCTCGCCTTCAGGCGTGATGAGGCGGCCCGAGCCCTGGATCTGGAGGAAGAAGAATTCGACCGGGTCGGCAGCGTAAGCGATCACCTGCGCCTTGCCCGCCAGCGCTCCGTCCTCGATCGCGGCGCGGTCGTGATAGAGCACGAAGCGGCCCTCATCGTCATAGCGCCCGAGCGGGGGGCGGCCGGTGCGCTCGGCTTGCGGCACATCGTCGGGCCAGCCGCGCACCAGATCGGCGGGCATGGCATAGACCGGCACTTCGTATCCCGGGCGGCGGGTGCGGCTGCCGGCGATCTCGGGCTCGAAATAGCCGGTGGCAAAGGCCTTGCCGTCACCGACCTGCACGGCAGCAAAGTGCTCGGCGAAGAAGGCGCGGGCGCGCGTCTGCGGCCAGCTGCGCGCGGCAGCACAGGAGACGCGCCAATCGTCGGAGCGCGTGAGGCCGCTCGCATCCTCGCGGGCGAGCAGCCTGGGGCAGGATTCGACGAAGCTTGCCAACGCACCCGCGGCGTCGGCCTCGCCAAGAGGCAGCGCGGCCAGCGACGGGCCGAGCGCGATGCCGGCCAGCGCCGCATTGGCCGCGACCGGCGCGGCGGGAGTGGTGACAGCCGGCGGAAGCGCAGCGGCAGGCGCAGTGACGGGCGGCGGGGGCAGACTGCCTTCAGGGATGATCCGCCCGCAGCCCGCCAGCGCCAGCATCACGGCCAGAGCCAGCACCGCACGCATCGACGACTCCTCTTTTGTGAAGGAGGCCTCGGCCCCCTGCCGGTCAACCCTCGTCGGTCTCGTCGAGCAGCCAGTTGGGATCGCGCGCAGAGGTGTTGCGCGCGAAGGTCCAGACATCGCGGCTCTCGATCGCATCGTCGAGCGAACCGGCGATGACATTGCCGTCCTTGTCGCGGGTGACTGCGGCAATATCGGCCACGAACAGCACCGCGATGCGGGCCATACGCCCGTCGAGCGAGGCCGAATGGATGCGGGTTTCCTCGATCCGGATCAGCGTGTTGTCGAGCGTTTCGCCCGCCGCCTCCCGCGCATCGAGCGCTGCAATGAAGCCGGCGTAGACATCATCGTCGCACAGCTCGCGCAGGGTCTCGCGGTCACCCTTCCAGAACGCTTCGAGCACCATGCGGTAGGCGCCGCGCGCGCCTTCGAGGAACTGGGCGATGTTGAACCGGCTGTCTGCGGCCGCAATCTCGCGGATGCCGCGCTCGACCGCGGGCATCATCCCTTCAAGTTCCACCGGACGCGCCGGGGCAGCCGGAGCAGCAGGGACCGGGCGCGCGATGCCGGCCGGCTTGTCGTCCGAGTCGAAGCGCTGCGGCACCGACTCCTCCTCGTGCTCCGCCCGGCGACCAAGCACCGAATAGAGCCGCAGGCCGAGAAAGGCGGCGACCATGGCGAGGAGAACGATTTCAAGCACTGGACATTTCCGATCGTCGAACGGGCGAATACCGACCGCAGGCGGCAGGCAATCGCCGGAGAAATACTACCCTGCCTTAAATAGGCACGCATTACAATTCGCCAACGCCCGATAGGTTGCCCTACGGGACGAATCTTCGCTGGCGCGAGGCCGAACTACGGATGCCGCAAGGCATTGGTTGCGCCTCTCCTGTTGCGCCCGCCTGTTGCGGGCGGCGGCTGCGCCTGCTAGGCGCGCGCGGCGGCTCCGGGCTTGCTCGCATGATGCGCCCGGCGCAATTCCTGTTACCCGATTTGAAAGACAAGCGATCCATGGCCGACGAAGAAGGCGTGCTCACCAATCTCGACAACACCGGCGGGGCCCAGCCGAACGGTGCCGATACCCAGCCTGCGGTCGGCTTGCTGACGCAGTATGTGAAGGACCTTTCGGTCGAGAATCCCAACGCACCCGACGTGTTCCAGTGGCCCGAGCCGCCGGCGATCGACGTCCAGTTCAACATCGGCGCCGAAACCGTGGGCAACGACGTCCACGAAGTGATGCTCAAGATGACGATCACCGCCGCCTCGCAGCGCGGCAAGGCCTATATCGTCGATCTGGCCTATTGCGGCCTTGTGGGCATGCGCAACGTGCCCGAGGAACAGGCCCATGCCTTCCTCTACGCCGAAGCGCCGCGCCTGCTGTTCCCCTTCGCCCGCCGGGTGGTGGCCGATGCGGTGCGCGATGCCGGCTTCCCGCCGCTGATGCTCGATCCGATCGACTTCAACGGGCTCTACTTCCAGCGTCTGGAAGCGCGCCGTGCCGAGGAGGCCGCCGGCGGCGATCCGATCGCGCCGGTCACCGGCAACGCCTGATCCGCGCTGATTAGCGGGCACAGGACGCCATGAGCCTGCTGAAGAACGTCGGCACCATCGGCGGGCTGACGCTGGTCAGCCGGGTGTTCGGTTTTGCCCGCGACATCCTGCTCGCCCGCGTGCTCGGGGCGGGCGGGGTGGCGGATGCCTGGCAGCTCGCCTTCCAGCTGCCCAACCTGTTCCGTCGCCTTTTTGCCGAAGGGGCCTTTGCATCCGCCTTCGTGCCGCTGTTCAACCGCCACATGACCGAGGGCGAAGACGAGGCGAAGCGGTTTGCGGGCGAGGTGCTGGCCGTGCTGCTGCCGATCCTCGTGCTGTTTGGCGCGCTGATGATGCTGGCGATGCCCTGGGTGCTCTGGGCTTTCGCCAACGAGGAACTGCGCGGCGAGGCGGCAACCTATGATCTTGCCGTCACGATGGGGCGGATCGCCTTTCCCTACCTGATGTTCATGAGCCTCGCGACGCTGGTGGCGGCGATCCTCAATTCGCTGTCGCGCTTTGCGGCAGCAGCAGCGGCGCCGATCCTGCTCAACATCTGCCTGCTGGCCGCACTGGTGTGGGGCGCGCTCCAGCCGGGCGGCGAGGCGACCCGGGCCGCGACCGGGATAGGTCTCGCCATTGCCGTGTCGGTCAGCGGAGTGTTGCAGCTCGCCTGGCTCTATTGGTTCATGCGCCGCGCGGGTTTCCGCATTCCGCGCCAGCGCCCGCGTCTCACCACGCGCGTCAGGGAAATGGGCGTGCTGATCGTGCCGGCGGTGTTCGGCGCGGGCGTCTACCAGGTCAGCCGCTTCATCGACCTCGCCTTCATCCGCGGCCTGCCCGACGGGAGCCTCACCTACATGGCGATGGCCGATCGCTGGAACCAGCTGCCGCTCGGGATCATCGGCATCGCGCTCGGTACGGCAATCCTGCCCGCGCTTTCGCGCTACATCTCCAAGGCCGAGGACGAGGAAGCGGTGCGGTTGCAGGCCAATGCGATCGAACTCGCCATGCTGCTCACCCTGCCCTGTGCGGTGGCGCTGTTCATCACCGGCTTCGCCTTCGTGAAGGCGTTCATGGAAGGGCAGGCCTTCACCGCCGAGGATGCACGCACGACCGGCATGGTCACCTCGGCGCTGGTCGTCGGCCTTCCCGCCTATGTGCTGGTCAAGGTGCTGACACCCAATTTCTTCGCCCGCCGCGACACCAAGACCCCGGTCTACACGGCCGCCGTCTCGCTGGTGGTGACGGTCGGCATGAACCTCGTGCTGGTGCCGCTGCTGGGCGTCGTCGGGCTGGCGCTGGCGGGCGCGATCGGGGCGTGGGTCAATATCGCGCTGCTCGCCGGTATCCTCGCCCGGCGCGGCTTTTTCATTTTGCCGGCGCGGGTGCTGGGCCGGATCGGGCGTATTGCCCTTGCCTCGGGCGTGATGGGCGCGGCGCTGGTGGCGCTGATGCAGGCGATCGGCCCTTGGCTCGACGGCCCGCTCACGATGCGCCTCGCCGCGATCGGAGCGATCCTAGCCGTCAGCCTTGTCACCTATGGCGCGGGCACGGTGCTGCTCGGAGTGCTCGACAAGGCGACGGTGCAGCGCCTAATGCGCCGCCAGACCTAAACCACAGGACAGATCATGCGCGTCGTTTCCGGCATCCAGCCCACCGGCAATCTCCACCTCGGCAACTATCTGGGGGCGATCCGCAACTGGGCGGCGATGCAGGACTCGCTGGAGCCGGGTTCGGAGGCGCTGTTTTTTCTGGCTGACCTGCACGCCATTTCGCAGCCGCATGATCCGGCGGGCCTGAAGGCCGCGACGCTGGAGATGACAGCCGCGCTGGTCGCCTGCGGGATCGATCCCGACCGCTCGGTGCTGTTCAACCAGGCGCAGGTGCCCCAGCATGCCGAGCTGCAATGGCTGCTCAACGGCACAGCCCGGATGGGCTGGCTGAACCGGATGACGCAGTGGAAGGACAAGGCCGGCAAGAATCGCGAAGGCCAGTCGGTCGCGCTGTTCACCTACCCGGTGCTGCAGGCCGCCGACGTACTGCTCTATCAGGCGACCCACGTGCCGGTGGGGGAGGACCAGAAGCAGCACCTCGAGCTTGCCCGCGACATCGCGCAGAAGTTCAACAACGATTTCTGCCCCGAGGACGCGCCCGTCTTCACCCTGCCCGAACCGATCATCCCGGCCGAGGCGGCGCGGATCATGTCGCTGCGTGACGGCAACGCCAAAATGTCGAAGTCGGACCCGTCCGACATGAGCCGCATCAACCTTGCCGACGATGCCGACACGATGGCGCAGAAGATCAGGAAGGCGAAGACCGATCCCGAGCCGCTCCCGTCCGAGGAAGCGGGCCTTGCCGAGCGGCCCGAGGCGAAGAACCTTGTCGGGATCTATGCCGCGCTTTCGGGCGAGTCGGTCGAGGCTGTGCTGCGCCAGTTCGGCGGGCAGGGCTTCGGCGCGTTCAAGCCGGCGCTGGCCGATCTGCTGGTGGCAGCCCTTGGTCCGATCCGTGATCGCTTCGTGGCGTTAAAGGAGGACAGCGAGGCACTCGACGCAATCCTCGCCCGCGGGGCCGCCAAGGCACGCGAGCGCGGCACGCCGACACTCGACGCGGCCTATCGCGCGCTTGGACTGGTGCGGCACTGATCATCGTCCGTTCGACGAACCGTGGCCTGCGCGCGGCGAATGTTCAATCGCCGTTCAGCCCGCGAGGATATATTGTCGCGCACAAACACCATTGCCATTGTCGCACTGGTGACAACACAAGGGTTGTGTCATGTTGACTGCAATGTCTTCGATCAAGTCTTTCCGTCGCTTCGCGCTGCCGCTGGCTCTCGCCGCCGGTCTCGCTGCCTGCACCTCGCCGTCGTTCAAGGCCGATGTGTCACGCTTTGCCGTGCCGCTGCCTGCGCCGCAGGGCCAGACCTTCGCGGTGGTCGCGGAAGATCCGAAAAATGCCGGCGGGCTGGAATTCGCAACCTACGCGAATGCGGTTGCCGCCGAGATGCAGGAACTGGGCTACGTCCGCGCTGCCTCGCCCGATCGTGCCGATCTGCTGGTGCGGTTCGATTACCGTGTCGATGGCGGGCGTGAACGGGTGCGCACCGATCTGAACGGTGCCGGCTTCGGTGCCGGTCCCTGGGGTCCCTGGGGTCCGTGGGGTGGCGGCTTCGGTGGCTGGGGCTTCGGCTTCAACGATCCGTGGCTGGCCGGCCCCAATGTCCGCAGCTACACTGTCTACACCAGCGGCATCGACCTGAAGATCGATCGCACCGCCGATGGCCAGCGTCTGTTCGAAGGCAAGGCCGAGGCCGTCTCGCGCTCGAACCGCCTGCCGCGCCTCGTGCCCAATCTGGTGGACGCGATCTTCACCGATTTCCCGGGCAATTCGGGTGAAACCCTGCGGATCACAATCCGCGATGACGAAAAGACCGTGCGCCCCACCGATTGATGGTGTAGAGCGAACGCAACAGACCCTTGGACGGGAAAAGAGAGGCGGCACCAGGGGATCGGTGCCGCCTTTTTTTGTTGCGTGCTTGAATCAGCCGCGCGCCATCGCGACCGCGAAACTAGAGTTTCGCGTGCCCTCCGGTCGAGCCGAAACCGCCCTCGCCGCGTTCGGTCAAGTCGAGTTCTGCCACCTCGTCCCAAGCAGCCTGCACCACGGGGGCGAGCACCAGCTGGGCCACGCGGTCACCGCGCGCGATGGCGAAGGGGTCGGTGCCGTGATTGATCAGGATCACCTTCAGCTCGCCGCGATAGTCGCTGTCGATCGTGCCGGGGGTGTTGGGCACGGTGATGCCGTGCTTGAGGGCAAGGCCCGAACGCGGGCGCACCTGGATTTCGTAGCCCTCGGGGATCGCCAGCGCGAGGCCGGTCGCCACGGCATGGCGCGCAGCCGGCGCCAGGGTCACATCCTCGGCGCTGACCACATCCATACCCGCCGCGCCGCTCGTGGCATAGGCCGGCAGCGGCAGGCCCGCCCCGTGCGGCAGGCGCTTCACTTCCACCTTCACGGGAATTGTCATTGTGCGCTACCGCCTTCGGCTACTTGAGCGCGGCTCATTCCGCCGCTTCCGCCTTGAGGCTCGCCGCGATCCGTTCGACCAGCGCCATCGCCACCGCGCTCTTGGGCATTTCGTCGAGTGTTTCGATCCCGTCGCCGGCGACGATGGTGACGCGGTTCAAGTCACCGCCCATCACGTCCCCGCTCACATCATTGGCGATGATCCAGTCGCAGCCCTTGCGCTTGCGCTTGGCCTTGGCGTGTTCGATCACGTTTTCGGTCTCGGCAGCAAAGCCGATCACCAGTTCGGGGCGCTTGGCGCCGCCGGCGATGTTGGAGAGGATGTCGGGGTTCTCGGTCAGCATCAGCGCCGGGGGCGCATCGCCGCGCTTCTTCATCTTCTGCCCGCGATACTCCTTGGGTCGCCAGTCGGCCACCGCGGCCACCATCACGGCGACATCGGCGGGCAGCGCGTGCTTGACCGCCTTG
This sequence comes from uncultured Porphyrobacter sp., assembly GCA_964594845.1. GTDB lineage: Bacteria > Pseudomonadota > Alphaproteobacteria > Sphingomonadales > Sphingomonadaceae > Erythrobacter. Next base: position 12,962 of record CAZQOO010000040.1, read on the forward strand.
GCCATGTCCTGCGCGCTCTCGACATCGACGCGCTTGACCCCGGCCGGGGTCTTGAGCGCCACTGGCCCGGCCACCAGCGTGACCTTCGCGCCGAGCGCGGCGGCGGCAGCAGCAATCGCAAAGCCCTGCTTTCCGCTCGAACGGTTGGCGATGTAGCGCACCGGATCGATCGCTTCCCAGGTCGGCCCGGCGGTGACCAGAACGTGGCGGCCCGACAGCGGACGATGGCCGGCCGCCACGCCGAAATCGGCGCCTTCGGGCACTTCGCCGAGCATCGCCTCGATTGCGTCCGGCACCTCGGGCACGAACACTTCGGGCGCGCTCTTGCGGGGATCGACCTCGTGGTTGATCGCACCGGCATCCACCGGCGGGGCGGCACCGGCCTTGCCCTTCTTGGCCAGCAGCGGGCCGCCGAGATCAGGCGCGAATTCGGGCGCGGGTTCTTCAGGCAGGACTTCCGCTTCAGCGTCAGGCTCGGGCAGATCGAGAAATTCGGCCTCGATTTCCTCGTGGCTGCGCTTGGCGGTCGAACGCGGGATGATCCGCGACAGGAGCCCGCCGAGCATGCCGGTCGCGGCGCTGCCGTCGTCTTCGTCCTCGGGCTCGAGCGCCTCGACCTCGATCGCCGCACGATCATTGGCGGGGATCCGTGCCGGCTGCGCCTCGGGCACGGCGATTCCGAAATGATCGGCAATGACGCGCCAGATCGCCTCGGGCTCGGGCAGGCGGCCATAGCCGAACTCGCCGCAGGCCATCGGGCCTTCGTCGGGGTGAAGCACGGTCACACCGGCCGAAGCCAGCAGCTCGACATTGCGCTGGGTCGCCTCGTGCTCCCACATCCGCACGTTCATGGCGGGCACGGCGATCACCGGCTTGTCGGTGGCGAGAATCAGCGTGGTCGCCAGATCATCGGCAATGCCGGCGGCCATCTTGGCGAGCAGATCGGCGGTGGCCGGGCAGACCACCACCAGATCGGCCTCGCGGCTCAACTGGATATGGCCCATCTCGGCCTCGTTCTTGAGGTCGAACAGGTTGGTGTAGACCTGGTTTTCGGACAGCGCGGCGAGCGCCATCGGGGTGACGAATTGCTGGCCCCCCTTGGTAACGACGCAGGTGACCTCGCCGCCGCCCTTGCGGATCAGGCGCACCAGTTCGCAGGCCTTGTAGGCCGCGATGCCGCCGCCCACGACCAGCAGGATGCGCGGGGACTTCCCCGTCATCGCCTGTTCCCGCTCTGCACGCCGATCAATGCCATCGGTTCCGAACAACTCCCATCCGGCCGCGCCCATGCGCCACCGGCAAACCCTTCTAGCCGCGCCCTGCCACCGCGCCAAGCAGCGCAGCCATAGTCTTGGCCCGCAGATTGGCCGCGCTGTGGTTAAGATTGCGCTTACAAGCGCGCAACCGCTTTTGGCGGTTTTGCGCGGATTTGGCGGGGCGGCGGCTTGAGCTGTGCGAACGGCTCGGCCAGACTTGCCGCATCACATTGGGGGGACCGGTCATGACACTTTTCCTGCGCGCTGCCATGGTGCTGTTCGCTCTGCTCTATCTGGCAATCGGTTCCGGCTTCCTGATTGCCCCCGAACAGCTGGGCGAGGCCTTCGGCGTCGCGGCTGCGGGGGCCAAGGGTCTTTCCAGCATGCGGGCGGATTTCACCGCCTTCTTCTGGCTGCTGGGCGGATCGCTAGCCTGGGGCGCGTTGCGTCAGAGCGGCGGTCCCCTGCTGGTAGCCCTGCTGCTGGTCGGCACGGCACTGGCGGGCCGGGTGGTGAGCCTGCTGCTTGACGGCAGTTACGACGGCGCGATCCAGCCGATGGTGGTCGAGGCGTTGACGGTTCTGCTGGCGCTGGCCGGAATGCGGGCGTTCGGCCGGAGCGCCTAGCCGATCCAGCCCGCCGCCAGCGCGGCCCACACCGCACCTGCGCCTGCAAGGCCGGCGGCGAGATAGCCAAGCCAGCCACGTCCCTCGCGCTTGTCGGTGATCAGCGGGATCTCCGGCAGCGGCGGCGGTTCGGGCGCGCCGCCCTTGGGCGGGAACATCTCCTCCACCCGGCGGATCAGGCCGGGCAGGCGCAGCAGGGTTTCGGTATCCTGCTTGATGCGGTCGGCAAGCGCGGCTTCCGGCCCCAGTTCATCGCGGATCCACTCGCGCACATAGGGCGCAGCGGTGTCCCACATGTTGATGTCGGGATTGAGCTGGGTCGCGATGCCTTCGACCATCACCATGGTCTTCTGCAGCAGCAGCAGGTGCGGCTGGGTCTGCATATCGAAATCGCGGGTGATCGCGAACAGCCCGTCGAGCATCTGGCCGACGCTGAGCTCCTTCACCGGCTTGCCGCGCATCGGCTCGCCCACCGCGCGCAGCGCAGTCGCGAATTCGCCGACCGAATGGTAGCTCGGCACATATTGCGCCTCGAAATGGATTTCGGCGACGCGCTGGTAATTCCCGGTGGTCAGCCCGTAGAGGATCTCCGCAAGCCATTGCCGCGCGCGCCGGTCGATCCGGCCCATGATCCCGAAATCGATCGCGACGATGGTGCCGTCGTCCTCCACGAACAGGTTGCCCTGATGCATGTCGGCATGGAAGAATCCGGCGCTGATCGCCTGGGTGAGGAAGCTGATGACGAGCTTCTCGGAGATCGCCGCCAGATTATGTCCGCGCGCGCGCAATTCGTCGACGCGGCTGATCTTGATCCCGTCGATCCATTCGATCGTCATCACCCGGCCATTGGTGCGGTCCCAGTCGACCGCCGGAATGCGGTAGCCGGGGACGCCCGCCATCTGCTCGGCGAGTTCGCTGGCCGAAGCCGCCTCGCGCCGCAGGTCGAGCTCGGAATTGGTCCAGCGCTTGAAATTGGCGATGGTCAGGCGCGGGCGCAGCCGGCTGGCCTCGCCGCCCATCGTCTCGACATGGGCCGCCGCCCATTCATAGGTCTGGATGTCGCGCGCGAACTTCTCGCGGATGCCCGGGCGCAGCACCTTGATCGCGACCTTGCGGCCGTCGGTGGTGACGCCCTTGTGCACCTGCGCGATGCTCGCCGCGCCGACGGGCTCGGGATCGATCTCGGCAAACAGCGCCTCGATCGGCTGGCCGAAGCTTGATTCGATCACCTTGCGGATCTCGGCAAAGGGCACCGGCGGCAGGCTGTCCTGCAACGAGAGGAGATTGTTCGCCGCCTCCTCGCCGACCAGATCGGGACGGGTGGCAAGCGACTGGCCGAGCTTGATTGCGGCGGGGCCGATGGCACGGAAGGCGCCGGCATAGTCGCGCGTGCCGCTCTTGCCCGTCAGCGTCGCAAGCCGCGCGAGCCGCACCAGCTGCCGCAAGGCGGCGGGCGCGTTGGGATCATTCTCGATCCCCACCAGCGCGCGCCTGCGGGCAAGCGTCACGCCCCAGCGGGCAAGGCGGATCAGATGCGTCGCGGGAGAGGGCACTGGCCTAGATCTTCCACCCCGAATGGATCGCCACAAGGCCGCCCATGATCGGCTCGACCTTGGTGTTCGCAAAGCCTGCCTTGCGGATCATTTGCTCGAAGGCGGGCATGGGCGGGAACTTGCGGATCGATTCGGCAAGGTAGCGATACGAATCCGCGTCGCCTGCAATCGCCTGCCCCATGCGCGGCAGAAGGTGTTCGGAATAGAGATCATAGGCCTCTTTCAGGCCCGCCCATTCGACGGTCGAGAACTCAAGGCAGAAGAACCGCCCGCCGGGCCGCAGCACCCGCAGCGCCTCGGCCAGCGCGCGGTCGATATGCGTGACGTTCCGGATGCCGAAGGCGATGGTATAGGCATCGAAGGTGTTCGAGGCGAAGCTCACGCTTTCCGCGTTCTGGCAGGTGAAGACGAGACTGCCGTCCTCCGCGTCGAAACCCCGCTCCAGCGCCCGCTCGGCCCCGACATCGAGCATGTCCTGATTGATGTCGGCGACGGTGATATGCGCACCCCTCGCCGCCATGCGGAAGGCGATGTCGCCGGTGCCGCCCGCCATGTCGAGGATCTGTTCGCCAGCTTGCGGCTTCACGCGCTTGACGAAGCGGTCCTTCCACAGCCGGTGCATGCCCCCCGACATGGCATCGTTCATGATGTCGTACTTGCGCGCGACGCTGGAGAAGACCTCGCCAACCTTGCGGGTCTTTTCCTCGGGAGTGACCTGGGTGTAGCCGAAGGAGACGGTTTCGTCGGTGGTTTCGCTCATGCCGCGATCCCTAGAGGGAATTGCCGCCAAGGCAAAGGGTGTTAGAGGCGTCGTCTGTTGCGTTTGCCGGGGCACCCGCTCCCCCGGCCAAGTGAGCCAAAGCGAACACAAAGCACCATGCCTGAACTGCCAGAAGTCGAAACCACCGTCCGCGGCCTTGCGCGCTTCCTCGAAGGCGAGCGGATCACGCGCGTCACGCTCAACCGGCCTGACCTGCGCCGGCCCTTCCCCGCCGATCTGGTGCAGGTGATGACCGGGGCCACCGTCAGCGCGCTATCGCGCCGTGCCAAATATGGCCTGATGCATCTCGATCGGGGAGCCACGATGATCTTCCACCTCGGCATGAGCGGGCGCTGGCGGATCGATCCGGAGGTCGCCGACACGCACGATCACCTGCTGCTGGAGACCGCCTCGCACCGCTTCGCCCTGTGCGATCCGCGCCGCTTCGGATCGGTCGATCTGGTGGAAACGGGCGCGCTCGATGTCTGGCCGCAATTCGCCGCCCTTGGCCCCGAGCCGCTTGGGCCAGGGCTGAGCGCGGCGCATCTCAAGGCCGCGCTGAGGGGCAAGACCCAGTCGATCAAGCTGTGCTTGCTCGATCAGCGGATCGTGGCCGGTCTCGGCAATATCTATGTCTGCGAGGCATTGTGGCGCGCGGGCATCCGCCCGACCAAGCCTGCAGGCAAGGCCACAGGCCCGCAACTGGCCCGGCTGGTGCCGGCGATCGTCGCCGTGCTCGAAGCCTCGATCCGCGACGGCGGCTCCACCCTGCGCGATTATGCCCGGCCTGACGGGGAACTGGGCTATTTCGCCAGCTCCTTCGACGTCTACGGGCGCGAGGGCGAGGCGTGCCGCAGGGACGACGGCGGCGTGATCCAGCGGATCGCGCAGGGCGGGCGCAGCACCTGGTTCTGTCCCGTCTGCCAGAAGTAGGCGAGAATCGTTGACCTTCCACGCATGTCCGACTATGTGCGCCGCTTTCCGGCGGTCGGACCATGAGTCTGCTCGCCCTTTTCGAGCACACCCACGGATTTCCTTTCAGCCGCAAATGGCGGCCTGAACCAAACGCGAGACAGACACGAATTATGGCCAATACGCCGCAAGCCAAGAAGCGCATCCGTCGCAACACCGCCCGCGCCGAAATCAACGGTGCGCGCATCAGCCGCATCCGCAGCTTCATCAAGAAGGTCGAATCGGCCTGTGAAGCCGGCGACAAGGAAGCCGCGGCTGCCGCGCTCAAGGCGGCCCAGCCGGAAATGGCCCGCGGCGTGGCCCGCGGCGTGCTCCACAAGAACACCGTGGCCCGCAAGCTCTCGCGCCTGACCCGCCGAGTCGCCACGCTCTGATTCGTTTTTCGCCCGATCCGTAGGACCGCCTAACGGGCGTTTACGGGTTGCGACGTCCTGAGAATCGCAAAGAGGCCGCGCTGTATCAGCGCGGCCTCTTTCGTTTGCGACAATTGCGACCTGTGCAGCCGCGGCAAATGTCAGGATTCCCCGCGATTCGCGTCACCTGAACCCCTGTTTTCCTTTAAAAACAGACATATCAACGCAAGTCTGCGGGGTAGAGGCGAGTCAACAGGATTATTTCACTTTTTTTAAATCTGAATGCTTGCGCAAACCGCCGCAGCGTTCTTTATTCGCTTCTCACCCGGGGCGGGACAGCCCGGGTTCTTACAAACCGGTCGATAGGGGGGCTCTCCGGGAATCCGATTCCTGGAGATGGGACGGTCTTTGCCTGTCGCAAAAACAAGGGCGCACCTGGGGATCCTTTCTCCGCAGGGGCCGAGCATATTGGGGATGAGCTTGTGCACAGGATCGACAAGGCGCGGAACACGCGCCGCCCTGCGGATGATGATTTGATGGAAGATGCCGAAGCCGTGAATCTGGCCGCTGACTGGTCGGACATCAGTCAGGGCCTGCGCAAGGATCTGGGCCATCAGCTGCACAGCCAGTGGATCAAGCCGATCCAGTTGGGCAGCCTCAACCGCGACACCGGCACGCTCGATCTTTATCTCCCCACCGAATTCTCGGCCAACTGGGTGCGCGACCGCTTCCACGACCGGCTTCAGCTGGCCTGGAAGATCGCCCGCAGCGAAGTGCGCCAGGTCAACATCATGGTGCACCCGGGACGCCGCCAGCTGCCCGACCTGCGCCTCGACGATGGCCGCCGCCCCGCCAATGACGGCGCGAGCGCGATTGCGGTGGCCGCCGGCACCATGTCGGATGCGAGCTTCACCTCCTCGGTGGGTCTCGACCCGTCGCTGACCTTCGCCGCCTTCGTCACCGGCGAGGCCAACATCCTCGCCTGCAACGCGGCGCAGCGCATGGCCGCGCTCGAACAGCCGCAGTTCTCGCCACTCTACCTCAAGGCGGCGACCGGCCAGGGCAAGACCCACCTGCTGCACGCGATCGGCCACGGCTATCTCCAGGCCCACCCGCGCGCGCGGATCTTCTACTGCTCGGCCGAACGCTTCATGGTCGAATTCGTGCAGGCGCTGAAGGCGAGCCAGACGATCGAGTTCAAGGCGCGCCTGCGCAGCTTCGATCTGCTGCTGGTGGACGACATCCAGTTCATCATCGGCAAGGCGAGCGCGCAGGAGGAACTGCTCTACACGATCGACGCGCTGCTGGCCGAGGGCAAGCGGCTCGTGTTCGCCGCCGACCGCGCCCCGCAGGCGCTGGACGGGGTCGAACCGCGCCTCCTGTCGCGTCTGTCGATGGGCCTCGTGGCCGACATCCAGCCGGCCGATATCGAGCTGCGCAAGAAGATCCTCGTCTCCAAGCTCGCCCGCTTCGCGCCGCTGGCCGTGCCGGAGGACGTGGTCGATTTCCTCGCCCGCACCATCACCCGCAACGTGCGCGAGCTGGTGGGCGGCCTCAACAAGCTGATCGCCTATGCCCAGCTGACCGGGCAGGAAGTCTCGCTCCAG
>CAZQOO010000041.1:0-19012 GCA_964594845.1 uncultured Porphyrobacter sp.
CAGCTGGCGCGGATCGCCTTCGATCACCCGTCCGCGCCGGCCTTTCAGATCAAGGCTGAGGCCAGCCGCGATGATCGCCGCTTCACGCTCGCGCACCAGCGTGGTGAGGAATTCGAGCAGATCGAGCCGTTCCTTGCGGATCGGCAGCAGCACGGCCTCGCTCTGCGACAGGTCGAGCACGTTTTCGACCTGTTCGGTCAGGCGCTCGACCGCGGCGAGGATCGCATCGACATATTCGCCCGCCGCCTTCGGATCGCTCGCCACGCCCGCCTTGAGCAGTTCGGCATAGCCGCCGATGGTGGTGAGCGGCGTGCGGAATTCGTAAGACATGTTGGCGAGGAACCTGGCCTTGACCGCATTGGCCTCGTCCAGCGCCTCGGCGCGTTCGCGCAGGGCCTGTTCGGCCTTCTGCGAGGCGGTGATGTCGAGCACGGTGAGCAGCCCGTTGCCGTCGGGCAGCGGCACTCCGGCAAAGCGCAGCGTGCGCCCGTCGGCGAGATCGACCTGCCCGCCTTTCTCGCGCCGGTCGAGCGTGGCTGCACGCACCACCGCGCCGATCAGCGCGGCTTCCTCGGGGCGCACCAGATTGCGCCCGATCGCGCCGAGCAGTTCATCGGCGCTGGGATGGGCGTCGAGCAGTTCGGGGGTGAGGCCCCAGGTACCCGCAAAGCTGCGGTTCCACAGCTGAACAGAACCATCGGGCGCGAAGATCGCCAGCGCTTCGAACAGGCTGTCGAGCGTCGCGGTGCGGGTGCGCAGCAGGGTGTCCCGCACGGCGGAAAGGGCCAGCTGTTCGGTGCGGTCCTCGGCGATCAGAACGAGCCCGCCGTCGGGCAAAGGCTGGGCGATGATGCGCAGGTGCGTCCCGCCCGGCAACGGCCAGGCCTCCTCCAGCGTTTCCTGCATCCCAAACCAGCCCGCCCGCTCGCGCCGCCATTCGGGAAAGTCGCGCACTTCGGGGGTGCGCCCGCGCTCGCGCGCCTCGGCAAGGAAGCGCTCGAACGGGGAGCGCGCCTCGACCGCCTCGTCGGTGAGGCTGAACTGGCGGCGGAAGGGGCGGTTGGCAAAGGTCAGCCGCTCCTCGGCATCGAACTGCGCCACGCCGACCGAAAGCTGATCGAGCAGCGCGCGCTGGGCTTCGCGGAAGGCGCGGAAATTGCGGGCGACCTGCTGCTGTTCCTCGATGTCGATGGCGTAGCCTGCCACCCCCTCCTGTCCGAGCGGCAGATCGGAAACGCGCAAGCTGCGGCGCGCGCCGTGGATCGTGGCCGCGACGACCCGTTCCGACTTGTCCTGACGGCGCAGCGTCTCGCGCGCGATCTCGGCCGGGGTGCGGCCATCCTCGGGTTCAAGCAGCTCGATCTGGCCCTGCACCACCTCGGCCGCGCTGGTCGCGCCCACGGCATCGACATAGGCCTGGTTGACAAGCTGGAGCGAAAGGTCGGCGCTGCGGAACCACATCGGCATCGGCGCGGCCTCGATCAGGCCGACCAGCGCGGCGAAATCCCCCGTCGCCCGCGCCGCCGCCGCGCGCAGACGGGCCATCTCGGCATGGCTTTCGGTAAAGTCGAACACCCACACCAGCGCCGCGCCGCCGGGCGAGACCTGCGGATCAGCGAGCGTGCCATAGAGCGCAAGGGAGCGCTGCGAGCCGGACGGATTGAGCGCCATGCGGAAGGGCGCTGCGCTTTTCTGGGTGGTCTGCACCTTGGCCCAGAGCTGATCGAGCTGTTCCTGCGTGAGCCCCCCGCTCTTGGTGCCGCCGGCGCTGGCAAGCTCGCTCAGGTATTTGGGCATGGCCGGCAAGCCGAGCAACCGCGCCAGCTTGTCCGGCCCCTCGATCCGTCCGTCGACGCGCACCAGCAGCGGCACCGCCGGGGCGACGTCGAGCAGGGTCGACATGCGTTTGAGGCTGGTCTTGAGCGCGCGGGCGCGCTTCATCGAGCGGCTGGCGCGCAGCACGACCAGCCCCGCGCCGACCGCCCAGGCGGCCAGCAGCAGCGCGATCAGCACAAGCGAAAGCGGCGAGGTGTCCATCGCTCAACCGCTATGCGCGTCACCGCGCCAGTGCAACGGGCTTCCCGCCCCCCGCCCCCAACGCGGTGAAAAAAGGCGGGGGAACGGGGGGATGGAACGGCTCAGGAGCGCCAATCAGTAGCGATAATGATCCGGCTTGAACGGGCCGGCCTGCGGCACGCCGATGTAGCTCGCCTGCTTCTGCGAAAGCTGGGTCAGTTTCACGCCGAGCTTTTCGAGGTGCAGCGCGGCGACCTTCTCGTCGAGATGCTTGGGCAGGACGTAGACATCGTTGTCGTATTCCTCGGCCTTGGTGAACAGCTCGATCTGGGCAAGGGTCTGGTTGGTGAAGCTGGCGCTCATCACGAAGCTCGGGTGGCCGGTGGCGCAGCCAAGGTTCACCAAGCGGCCCTTGGCGAGGATGATGATCGACTTGCCATCGGGGAAGGTGACAAGATCGGTGCCTTCCTTGATTTCCTTCCACTCGTAGTTGGAAAGCGCGGAAATCTGGATCTCGCTGTCGAAGTGGCCGATGTTGCAGACGATCGCCATCGGCTTCATGTTCATCATGTGCTCGGCGGTGATCACGTCCTCGTTGCCGGTGGCGGTCACGAAGATGTCGGCACGCTTGACCGCGTCCTCCATGGTGACGACCTCGAAGCCGTCCATCGCTGCCTGAAGCGCGCAAATCGGATCGATCTCGGTCACCATCACGCGCGCGCCGCCGTCACGCAGGCTCGCGGCCGAGCCCTTGCCGACATCGCCGTAACCGGCAACGCAGGCGACCTTGCCAGCCAGCATCACGTCGGTCGCGCGGCGGATCGCGTCGACCAGCGATTCCTTGCAGCCGTAGAGGTTGTCGAACTTCGACTTGGTGACCGAGTCGTTCACGTTGATCGCCGGGAACGGCAGCTTGCCCTGCTTGGCGATCTGGTAGAGGCGCATCACGCCGGTGGTGGTCTCTTCCGAGACGCCCTTGATCGTCTTCACCGTCTTGGTGAGGTAGCCCGGCTTGGCGGCGACGAAGGCCTTGAGTGCGCGCTGGAATTCGATTTCCTCGGCATTGGTGGGTTCGCCCATTTCCTCGCCCGCTTCAAGGCGCGCGCCCCACAGCGCGAACATGGTGGCATCGCCGCCATCGTCGAGGATCATGTTGGCGGTGAGATCGGGATCGGCTTCCGAGGCCCAGTCGAAGATGCGGCCGACATAGTCCCAGTAATCGGCCAGCGTCTCGCCCTTGATCGCGAACACCGGAATTCCGCGCGCGGCGATCGCGGCGGCGGCGTGATCCTGGGTCGAGAAGATGTTGCAGGTCGCCCAGCGCACTTCCGCGCCCAGCGCCACGAGGGTCTCGATCAGAACGGCGGTCTGGATCGTCATGTGGAGCGAGCCGGTGATGCGCGCGCCCTTCAGCGGCTGGGCCGCGCCGAATTCCTCGCGCAGCGCCATCAGGCCGGGCATTTCGGTTTCGGCGATGCGGATCTCGTCGCGGCCGAATTCGGCGAGCGCGATGTCCTTGATGACATATTCGTGGGTCGGGGCGGCAGCGAGGGTGGCCATGCTCGTTTCTCCTGCGCGAAAGCGCGCGTATCGGGGCGGGATGTTCGGTTTCACGCCCCTAGCCGCAAGCCCCGCGAGAGGCAAATATAAACTTATCATTATATGTCTATTTGTTGCACGCGCCGCGGCGGGAGTTATAGGGGGACACGGATTCCCCCCTGTCAGGAAGGACGACACACATGACGATTTCCGTTGGCGACAAGCTCCCCGATGTCACGCTGGTCAAGGCCACGGCCGAAGGCCCGCAGGCCGTGAAGGCGTCCGAATACTTCGCCGGCAAGAAGGTGGCGCTGTTTTCGGTGCCGGGTGCCTTCACCCCGACCTGCTCGGCCAAGCACCTGCCGGGCTTTGTCGAGAAGGCCGCCGACCTCAAGGCGAAGGGCGTCGACGAGATCGTCGGCACCGCCGTCAACGATGCGTTCGTGATGGGCGCCTGGAACAAGGCCGCCGGCAGCGACGACATCACCATGCTGGCCGACGGCAATGCCGAATTCGTCGAGGCGCTGGGCCTCACCATGGACGGCTCGGGCTTCGGCATGGGCAAGCGCGGCCAGCGTTTCTCGATGGTGATCAACGACGGCGTGGTCGAGCAGATCAACGTCGAGGAACCGGGCGATTTCAAGGTTTCGAGCGCGGAGCATATGCTCGGCCAGCTCTGAGCAACGGCTTCTAACCGGCTGAATGGAAAAGGGGCGCTTCCCACTGCGGAAAGCGCCCCTTTTTCATGGCCGAGGCCCGCCGGTCAGGTCAGCGGCGGCGCCCCATAGGCGACCCACAGCGCCAGCCCTGCCGCCAGCGCCGCCGCCAGCAGCGCGCGCAGCCACGGCATGGGGCCGATCCCTTCCACCCCCTCCATCGGCGGACGATCCCCGCCCACCATCGGGCTCAGCAGATCATCGCCCTTCACCGCATACCAGGTGATCGCGGCCAGATGCAGCACGATCAGGCCGAGCAGCACGTTGAAGAAGGTTTCGTGCAGCTCGGTGATCGTGTCCGCTGTCATCACCCCCACCAGCGGATTGAGCGGCCCGGTCATCCCGTCATAGGGATCGCCCGCGAACAGCCCCATGCCGACCTGCAGCAGCATAGCCCCGATCAGGGCAAGCGTGCTCCACCCGCCAAGCGGTGAATGGCCGATGGCCGGGCCCGCACCCTTGTCCCCGCGCAGATAGGCGAGCACCGCGCCCGGCCCCTTCACGAACTGGGCAAAGCGGGCGGTTTCCGGGCCGATGAAGCCCCACACCACCCGGAAGACGAGGATGCCGAGCAGCACCAGCCCGGTCCGGCGATGCAGCGCCCACTTGTCGTTTTCCGCCGTCCACCACATCATCGCGATGAGCAGCGGAAAACTCCAGTGGGCCAGTCTGAGCAGCCCGTCCCACACCCTGACGTCGGGCGCGGTGGCAGGACGCGGGGCGGCAGCCTCGCTCATGATCGCCTACTTCTTGTCGTCGAGCCGGAACTGGTCGTGGCAGCCCTTGCACGCGCCGCCCATCGCCATCGCCTGCGCAGCGACAGCAGCCTTGTCGCCGCCCTTGGCCAGCTCGGCCAGCTTGGCGCTTTCGTCGATCAGCTTCTGGCCGGCGGCCTTGAATTCCTCGGGCTTCTGCCAGATCGTCGCCAGCGCCTCGGTCTTGACGCCGTCATCCACGCTGGTGCCGGCGGGAAAATGGGTTTCGATCAGCTTGGCGCGGGTGTTGATGTCGGTCGCGTTGGTGGCGATCAGCGCAAAATCGGGCGCGTCCTTTTCCAGCTCCCCGCGCACCGCCTTGAAGGCATCGCCGATCGCTTCGAAATTTTCTTCGCGCTCCTTCAGCACCGCGGCGACATCGACCGGCGCGCCTTCAGCCGAGGCAGCGGCATCGGCCGGCGCATCGGCGGGCTTGTCGGCCGGGGCCTCGCCCGAACAGGCCGCCAGCGCGGCAGCCAGCGCAAAGGTGAGGACAAGGCGAGAGGTGTGCGTGCGAACCATTGCGGCAGTGCTCCTGATTGAGGCCTTCGGGCCGATCCCGCCCGGCAAGCTATGCCGCTTTGGGAGCGCATGCAAACCCCAATATCACACGAAAAAGGGGCGCCCCCGTAGAGGAGACGCCCCTGATCCTTGCGACCCTGACGGGCGGATCAGCCGCCGCGGCTCTTGTTGGCGCTTTCGGCCTCGGCGAGAATGACGGCACGATCGCTATCGACCAGCGCGAGCATGGCGCTGCGGAAGCTGTCGCTGCGGGTGTCGACCAGCTTGGCGATCGCCTTTTCATTTGTTTCGCACCAGCCCGGACGCGAGCCACTGGCCACGTCCTCGCTGCGCAGCGAACGGCGCGACTGGAGCGCCTCGCCGACGCGGGCCACACGTTCGAGAGTGAGCGAGGCCGTCCACTGGCAGGCGAGCGTGCTGGGACGACCGGCCACACCGGCCGCACCGACCTGGGTGGTCTCGATCGACACCGCGCCCTTGTAATCGGCCGCAATCGGGCCGGCAGCGTGATCGATCACCACTTCATGCTCAAGAGCGAGCGCCGGCGAGGCAAGGATACCCGCGGCCATCGCGCCTGCGAAAGCAAGCTTCTTCATCATCAGTCTCCTGCATTATCCCGGCCCTTTGTTCCGGCCGTTGACCACAGAAGACTAGCAGCGAAGCCAGCCGATTCCAAGCGGAAGTGATGCTATTTCATCACACGCAAGCAGAAAATTGACACTGCATATCTATCGTGATTGGCAGACAGGGGCGATCAGTAGCCCATCAGGCTCATGACTTCCTTGCGGCTGCGGTGATCGTCGAGAAAACAGCCGAGAATCCGGCTGGTCACCATCTCCACCCCGTGCGTCTTCACGCCGCGCCCGGTCATGCAGCCATGCTGCGCCTCGATCACCACGGCCACGCCATGCGGTTCGAGATTGTCCCAGATACACTGCGCAACCTCGGCCGTCAGACGCTCCTGGATCTGCAAGCGGTGGGCAAAGCCGTGCAGCACGCGGGCGAGCTTGGAAATCCCGACCACCTTCTTGTTGGGCAGATAGGCGATCGCGGCCTTGCCGGTGATCGGGGCCATATGGTGTTCGCAATGCGACTGGAACGGAATGTCCTTGAGCAGCACGATCTCGTCATAGCCGCCCACTTCCTCGAACTGGCGCGAAAGGTGGATCGCCGGGTCTTCCTTGTAGCCCTCGCAATATTCGAGCCACGCGCGCCCGACCCGCTTGGGCGTGTCGAGCAGGCCTTCGCGCGACGGATCATCGCCCGCCCATTCGATCAGCGTGCGGATCGCGTCCTGGACGTGGGCCGGCACATCGGGCTTGCCGAGCGGATTGTCCGGATCGAACTCGTCATCATGCGCGCAAACGTAATTCATTCTGTGTGGTCTTTCTTAGCATATCGGCACCGAGCCGCTTCGGCCCTGCGCCCCCTCAACCGTCAATCCCGCGACACGTTAACCGTCCAACCCGCCTGACGTTCCGCAGGTTTTGCCGGACGACGCGCCGGTTGCACCGGCAGCGCCATGGACCATATTACGCTATGTAGGCCGCAAAAGGCGCAATTCATCCCTTCGGCGCCGGAAAAAAGGACACGCCCCTTGCCCAGCCACAGCGCCGCCGAATTCGAACAGCAGGCGCGCAAGGTGCTGCGCGGCCTGCCGCCCCCGTTCCGCGACCATCTCGACGATGTGGTGCTGCGAATCGCCGAATTCGCCAGTGCCGAGCAACTCGCCGCGGTCGGCATGAACGATCCCTACGAGCTGACCGGCCTGTACGAAGGCATCGCCTTGCCCGAACAGTCGCAATGGGATCACGAGCGGATGCCGCCGATGATCAGCCTGTTCCGCCAGCCGCTGCTGGCCGAGATGGAGGAAACCGGAGTCGGCTTTGCCGAACTGGTGCGCCATGTGGTGATCCACGAGGCCGGCCATCATTTCGGCCTGTCCGACGAAGACATGGACGCACTTGAGGCAAGCGTGGGGGATTAGTGACGGGCGAGGCCGCGCCCGGCGGCCCGGCACCCGAAAGGATTGCCTCGCTCACTGCGTTCGCTCGCCGTCTCCGGCGCTGCGCGGCCCCGACTCCGAATGCGTTCACATCTGTCATGGTAGAACCAACAACGCCCGCCCCTCGGCTGAGGAGCGGGCGTTGTTGGCGCACCCGAAAGGATTCGAACCTCTGACCCCCAGATTCGTAGTCTGGTGCTCTATCCAGCTGAGCTACGGGTGCGCGCTGAGGGGGGCCATCTAGGGGGGTCGAACGGGCTTGGCAAGGGGCATTTGCGACCCGTCAGCGATTTTGGAACAGCTGCCCTGCAAGCATGATGTCGAGCGGCGGCATCGGCAGAGCGCGCGCCTCGGCGGGCGTGAACCAGCCCACCGCGCCGCCTTCGAGCGCCGCCGGCTCGCCGCTCCAGCCGCTGACGGTGTAAAGCAGGATGACAATCCGCCATCCCGCCTCGGGTGTGCTGCTTTCGGCAAATCCGGCCGGCGCCAGCGTTATCGGATCGCATGTGATGCCGAGCTCCTCGTGCAGCTCGCGGATCAAGGATTGTGATGGAATTTCATGAGGTTCGACCTTGCCGCCCGGGAACTCCCAGAGCCCTGCATGATGCTTGCCCGGTGGGCGCTGATGCATCAGCCAGCGCCCGTCGGCCCGTTGCAGCGCGCCTGCCACCACTGCGATCCAGCCCGATGCTGCGTCGGTTTTTTTTCCAATCATGGGCTGCACAATAACCTTTTCTTAACCCGGGGAACCGATTTTCAGGCCTGTCAGGACGCAAAAAGACAGGTGCTCCCAAGATGATGACGACCTTTCTCAGGACCATGAAGGACGACACGTCTGGCGCCACCGCCGTCGAATACGGCCTGATCGTTGCCCTCATCGTGCTCGCCATGCTGGTTTCGATGCAACTCGTTGCCACCGAAACCCTCGAAATGTGGGGTCACGTTGAAGACAAATCGCTGGAGGCCATGGGGGCCTGACGTAGCCGAAAAACAATCGGCAGTTAGGAATTTCTCAATAGCTTGCAGTTAAGCAGAAACACACCGGGCCGGGCCAAGCGGAACGGTATGGGTACCGAAGACCGAAACCAGGAGACGACTAATGACCTTCATCAACAAGCTTTTCCGTGACGAAGCTGGCGCGACCGCCATCGAATACGGCCTGATCGCCGCTCTCATCGCCGTGGCCGCCATCGTCGGCATGCAGGCTCTGGGCGACAGCCTCGACACCACCTTCAACAACGTGAGCGCCGAACTCGACGCCAACAACACCACCCCGGCTGCGTAATCGCTCCAGGGACTGGAAACGGAAGCGGCGGAGGGAAACCTCCGCCGCTTTTCGTTTGCAAATCGCGCTTGCGCGCGATGCAGACCCCCCGCCCCGCCTCCCCACCCGGCCACCATAGCCTGATGGTATCATTGGTGGTCGGGTGGGGAGGCGGAACGGGGGGTCTGCGGTTCGCGTCAGCGAACCCGCGAAGCATTAACGCGCCCGCACCACGATCTTGACCTTCTGGCCCGGGACCAGCGCCTCGCCGGGCCGCAGGGCGTTGAGCACGAGGAAGCGTTCCTCCTGCGCGCTAGGATAGGCCATGCGCCGCGCGAGGCTCGCGACCGTATCGCCGCGCGCCACGGTCACCACCTGCAGCTTCTTCGGCACCACCGAACCGGCCTCGGCCGGGGTTATGCGCCGCATCGACTGGAACATCGCATTGAAGGTGCCCGCGCGGCCGGCAGGCGCGATCGCGGTGAAGTGATAGGCCCGGTCGCGCGCGAATTCATAGGCGAACACCACCACATCGACCTGCGAGTTGCCATTGTTGACCCGCGCTACCCCATAGGCCGCCGGCAGGCCGTTGACCGTTGTGCGCTCCATCTGCGCGGGCGCCAGATTGCGGTTCTGCCCGCCCAGCGCGGTGAACTGCTGGCGGACATAGGTGTCGAGATTGCCGTTATAGGCCGCCAGCGTCATCTGCGCCTGCCCGCCCTGCCCCTGAATGCTCACCGCGCGGGTGCCGTTGACCATGATGAAGCCCTGCGGCGCGGTGAAGGCCAGCCGTAGCTCGGGATGGATGAAGGTGCTGCCCTCGATCAGACCCTGCGCCGGATCATCGCCATAGAGCAGCCCGTCGATCCGGGTCAGGAAACTGTCGCGGTTGAGAACACCGCCGGTGGCGCCGCCGGCCTTTGACAGCGCGGTCTGCACCCGGCTCGCCGGATCGGGGTGGGTCGAGGCCCATTCGGGCACGCTCGCATTGCGCCCCGCCAGCCGCGCATCGAGCGCGTTCTGCGCGGCAAGGCTGGCCAGCACGGTCGCCATGGCACGGCGATCGTAACCGGCACGACCGAGATACTGGATGCCCAGATCGTCCGCCTGCAGCTCCTGCTTGCGCGAGAACCGCAAGGTGAGCAGCTGCGAGCCTTCCATGAAGGTGCGCGACAGGGTGCTGCCGATCTGCGAATCGCCCAGCAGGATCGAGGAGCCGATCGCGCCGAGAACGCCAAGGATCGAATTGCGCTGCGCAGCCTTCTGCCGCCGCTGCGAATGGCGCGCGGCGACATGACCGACCTCGTGACCGAGCACGGCCGCCAGTTCGGCCTCGTTGTTCATCAGCGTGACGAGCTGACGGGTGGTGTAGATATAGCCGCCCGGCACCGCGAAGGCGTTGTGCACCGGTGAATTCAGCAGGCTGACAGTGAAGCTCTCGCGCGCATTGCCGAGGCCCGATTGCACCGCGATGGTCTTGCCCACCTGCTCGACATAGGCGGCGTGCGGCCCGCTCATCGCCCCGCCGAATTCGGCGAGGAACTGCGGGTGATACTGCGCCCCCATCTGCGCTTCCTGCGGCGTGATGGCGCTCCCGGGCCGCGGGGTCTGTGCCGCTCCGCTGCCGCCCACCGCACCCGCCAGCGCGAGCGCGGCCGCGCCAAGCGCGAGCTGCTTGCGTGAGAATCGTGCCATGATCAGTCCCTCATCCTGCGGCGCTTTCCGGTCAGGCCCTAGCCTATCCGGAAACCCGCCCACGGCAAGGGTTTGGCAAGCGAAAGATTAACCGCCGATGGCGAGAAAGCGCTCTTCGCGCCCGGCGATCAGGCCTGCGCCGTCCTTGCCGGCAAGCTGGTCAAGCTCTTCGGTCAGCGCCGCGCCGAGCAACCTTGCAGCCGCTACAGGATCGCGCTGCGCCCCGCCCACCGGCTCCTTGACGATGCGGTCGATCACGTTGTCGCGCTTCAAATGCTGGGCGGTGACCTTCATCGCCTGTGCGGCCTCGGCGGCTCTTTCCGAGGTGCGCCACAGGATCGAGGCGCAGCCTTCCGGGCTGATCACCGAATAGACCGCGTGTTCCATCATCAGCACCCGGTTGGCGCTGGCGAGCGCCACCGCGCCGCCCGATCCGCCCTCGCCCACGATCGCGGCGACCATCGGCACCGGCAGGGCAAGGCAGGCCTCGGTCGCACGGGCGATGGCTTCGGCCTGACCGCGCTCTTCCGCCTCGATCCCCGGGAAGGCGCCCGAGGTATCCACCAGCGTCACCACCGGAAGCCCGAATCGGCCCGCGAGTTCCATCAGGCGGATCGCCTTGCGGTAGCCTTCGGGCTTGCCCATGCCGAAATTGTGGCGGATGCGGCTTTGGGTGTCGTGCCCCTTTTCGTGCCCGATCAGCATCACCCGCCGCCCGTTCAGCGTGGCGAACCCGCCCATGATCGCAAGATCGTCGGCATAGAGCCGGTCCCCGCCCAAGGGCATGAAGTCGCTGAAAGCGTGCGCCACATAGTCGCGGAAATGCGGCCGCTGCGGATGGCGCGCGACCTGGGTTGTCTGCCACGGGGTGCGCTAGGCAGAGGTGCGGCCAAGCAGCTCGGTGCTCTTGGCTTCGAGCCGCGCAATCTCTTGCGCGACGTCGACATCATGCAGCGCGTTGACGCTGCGCAGCTGGGCGATGCGTTCTTCCAGCTGGGCGACCGGCTTCTCGAAATCGAGATAGGAAATCATTGCGCCGCGCTAGTCCGATGCGGCGCGTGTGGCAAGCGCCTGCGCCAGAGGGTGTCGCGAATTGACGAGGGCAACCAGCCGTGCCGCATCGACATGGGTGTAGATCTGGGTGGTGGAAATGTCGGCATGGCCGAGCAAAGTCTGCAAGCTCCGCAGATCCGCTCCGCCTTCGAGCAGGTGGGTGGCAAAGGCATGGCGCAGCACATGCGGGCTGATGCGCGCAGGATCGAGCCCGGCGCGCGCCGCCAGTGCCTTCAGGAGCTGGAACAACCGCACGCGGGTAAGCGGCTTGCCTTTGTTCGAGGGGAACAGGTAGCGCGAGGCCGGCTCGCCCGGGCGCAGCGCCAGCCAGCGTGACAGCGCCTCCAGCGCGCGGGCACCCACCGGCACCAGCCGGGTCGTGCCCCCCTTGCCGGTGACGGTCAGGAACGGCGCATCGCGCGGCACCGCGACCAGCGGCAGCTCCGCCAGTTCCGAGGCGCGCAGGCCCGATCCGTAAAGCAGCTCGATCAGCGCGAGGGTGCGCACCGCCTGCGGCTCCTCGCCCGCCGCTTCCAGCTCGGCGCGGGCGAACAATGCGGCGATGTCGGCGTGTCCGAGCACCTTGGGCAGCGGACGACGGGTGCGCGGGGCCGGGAGCGCGCCCGAGGGATCATCGGAGCGCCAGCCCTCGTCGATGGCAAAGCCGAAGAACTGCCTGAGCGCCGAGGCCTTGCGGGCCACGCTGGCGGGCGCGAGCGCGGCCCATTCCTGCGCGAGGCTGGCGACCGCATCGCGGTCGGCCGCAGCGAGATCGCCGATCGCCTCCTCGGCCCCTGCGAGATCGCGGCGGTAGGCGGCGAGCGTGTTGGCGGCAGCCCCGCGCTCGGCGGCGAGCATGGCGAGAAACGCCTCGGTCGCGGCGGACACCGGCCCGCCAGCCTCAGCCGCGCGCGACCGCCTCGGCGGCGATCATCCGGGCCTCGGCCTCCAGCCCCACGCGGGTCAGCGCGGCGGTGATGTGGTAAAGGTGCAGCGGGGTCATCTGCTCCCAGCTCGTCCCCTGCATCCCAAGCCCTGCCAGCAGCGCCACCAGCGTCGGGTTGTTGACGGCGGCGGCGCGCGCAATGGCGCGGCTCCAGCGGGTCTGGCGGGCGAGATCGACGCCGAGATCGTCGGCCAGCGCGGCCGTATCGCCCTCGTCGAGCCGGCCGAGCCCGGCAAGACCGGCGACGAGGAAGGCCGACTTGCGGCTCTCGGCACTGTCGTCATCGCTGATGAAGCTTTCGACCGCGCCCTGCCCCACGCCATTGCTGCGCGGCGCGGAGAGCACGATCAGCGCCCAGCCGAGCGAGCCTTCGTCCACCACCTCGCGCCAGGCGAGCGCATCGCGATCGAGCCCGGCCGCGAGCATCGAGGAAATCAGCGCGCCGGCGGCATCGGCATGGGCGGCATCGGCCGGAATGCGCGCGGCGGCATAGGCGGTGAGCACTCGCGCGCCGTAACCGTCACCCCCGCCGATGGCATTGCCCGCCTCCCACAGGCGCTGCATCGCGGCGATGCGCGTGGCCGGGTCGGCGGCGACATAGGCCTCGCGCAGCGAAGCGGCGTGGGTCCGCGCCTCGCTCTCGGCGGTGCTGTCGGCATAGACCGCACTGTAAAGGTCGATCAGCGCCTGCGAGGAGAGGATCCCCTCGCGCGCGGCGCGTCCGGCAAAGGGCGCGCGCTGGATCGCGGGAAGCATCGGCAGCACCGCGCCGGACCGGGCGTAATAGCCGCTGTCCGCCCCGCCAAGCGCCGACTCCAGCAGCTTCTCGGGCACCGGCTCGCCGAGGGCAGTCGCGAGGCTGAAGCGCCACGCGGTGAGCTGCTCGACCGGCTCCCATTCGATCTGCACCGCCCGCTGGCCGCGTCCTGCAGCCCCGGCAAAGCGCCGCGCCAGCAGCACGTCGATGCGCGGGGCAGCACCGCGGAACAGGGCGCGGTCGAGCTGCGAGGCAGCCAGTGCGCTCTCGCCCGCATAGGCGTTGCAGATCGCCTGCATCAGCTGCCATTCGCCATCATCGCGGGCCGAACCCTGCAGCCGCACCGCCGGGCAGGCGCCGGTGATGTCGCCAGCGCCGAGATAGGCGGTCAGCGCCTCGGCGGTGAGCGCGGGCGACCAGTTGACGGTGTCGATATCCTGCACCACCGCGCGCGCCACGGCGAATTCGCCGATCCGGTTGAGCACGCCGACGCGCAGGGCCGCGAATTCGACCGGGTCCATGCCGAGCGGCGCGGCCAGGCGGCTCGCCAGCGCGCGGCGCACGAGGATATGGCCCCAGCGCGAGACCATCGGCCCGCGCATGCCATTAAGCGCTGCGCGCACCAGCTTGTCCGGCTGGTTGGCAAGCGCGCGCGGCGGCAGGCCGCCCTCCTCGCTTGCCATCACGCCGATACGGGTCAGCGCGCGGCGGGCACCGGGAGGGATGTCGGACTTGGGCTTGAGCCCGAGCAGCTGGTCGAGCTCCTCGGTCGACATGTTTTCCAGCTCTTCAAGGCTCGGCAGGCGGGCCAGCTCGTCGCGGGTGATAGAGGGGAGCACCGGGGCATCGGCGGGCATGGCGGCCGGGCCGGTGCCGGGCAGGACAGTGCCGGGGGCCGGAACCGTGGCGGGCGCGGCCGGACGGGCCTGCGTCGCGGGCGCACCGCTCGGCGCGGGCGCAGGGCGCGGCGCAGGGGTGGGCGCTGGCGCGGGGTCATCGAAACCGGGCGGCAGGATCGATTCGGGCTTGCCCTGCGCGCTGGCGAGGCCAGCCAGACCCGCTCCGCCGATGGCACCGCCAAGGCCCAGTGCCAGCACGCTCAGCCCCAGCGTCAGACGGGTGCGGGCGCGCATCATTGCGATGCTCCGGGCAGAACGATCTCCTGCGCGATCGGATGCAGCGCTTCCTCGCCGCCGTCGAACCACGCGAGGCCCGCGAGCGCAAGCGCCACCATCAACCCGATCACCACCCGCCGCGCTGGCAAACGCACGGGCCGCGAAGGTTCGCGCGAGAGAATCTGCCGGGCCGGCGAGGGTCGGGAGAGGTTTGCCATATTGCACGCGCCCTAGCCCATCTATAGGCCGTGCGGCAATGTCCGCCGAGCCTGCATCAACCGATCCCGCACCTGCCGATCTGGCGGCCATCTCGGCGCGCATCACCTGCCCGGTGGTGCTGGTGGGGTTGATGGGGGTCGGCAAGTCCACCGTCGGGCGCAAGCTCGCCAGCCTGCTCAGGCGCGATTTCGTCGATGCCGACGAGGCCATCGTCGAGGCCGCGCAGCTTTCCATCCCGGAAATCTTCGAACAGTTCGGCGAGCCCTATTTCCGCGACGGCGAGCGGCGGGTGATCGCCCGCCTGATCGAGGAAGGCCACGGCGTGATCGCGACCGGCGGCGGAGCCTTTGTCGATCCCTCGACCCGCGCGCTGATCCTCGAACGCGCGATCGCGGTGTGGATCGATGCCGATATCGACACGCTGGTGGAGCGCACCGCGCGGCGCAACACGCGGCCGCTGCTCAAGAACGGCAACCCCCGCGAAATCCTCACCCGGCTGGCCGCGACACGCGCGCCCTTCTATGCCGAGGCCCCCATCCGCGTGGTGAGCGAGAACGGCCCCCATGCCGACACCGCCCGCGCCATCATCGAGGCGATTGACCAATGGCTGTGATCGAAGTGGCGCTGGCCGGGCGCGCCTATGACGTGGTGATCGAGGAAGGCCTGCTGGGGCGCTTCGCCGAAGCGGCTGCGCCCTTCCTCAAGAGCTATGGCAGCGCGCGCAAGGTGCCGGTGGTGGCTGATACCAACACCCATCGGCTCTACCGTGCCGCGCTCGACAGCAACCTTGCCGCCGATGGACATGCCGCCGACTGGTTCGTGGTCGAACCGGGCGAGGGCGCGAAAAGCTGGGCGGTGCTCGAAGAATTGTGCGACTGGCTGCTGGCCCTCGGCATCACCCGCAAGGATCACGTGGTCGCGCTGGGCGGCGGGGTGGTGGGCGACCTTGTCGGCTTTGCCTGCGCGGTGCTGAAGCGCGGCTGCGGCTTCGTGCAGATGCCGACGACGCTGCTGGCGCAGGTCGATTCCTCGGTCGGCGGCAAGACCGCGATCAACACGCGCGCAGGGAAAAACCTGATCGGCGCCTTCCACCAGCCTGCGCTGGTGCTGATCGACCCGCTGGTGCTCGCCACCCTGCCCGACCGCGAGATGCGCGCAGGCTACGCCGAAGTGCTCAAATACGGGTTGCTCGGCGATGCCGCCTTCTTCGCGTGGCTGGAAGCCAATGGAGACAAGGTGCTGGCCCGCGACGGGCAACCGCTCGAACAGGCGATTGCCACCAGTATCGCGATGAAGGCCCGGATTGTCGCCGAGGATGAACGCGAGACGCTGGACCTGCGCGCGCTGCTCAATCTCGGCCACACTTTCGGCCATGCGCTGGAGGCGGAGACCGGCTTTTCCGACAGGTTGCTGCACGGCGAGGCGGTCGCGCTCGGCATGGTGCTGGCGGCGAAGTATTCGGCGCGGCGCGGGGAGATTTCGCAAGCGGATGCCGGGCGGGCGACGACTGCGATTGCCGCTGCCGGCCTGCCCGCCAGTCTTGCCGCGCTGGACCTCGCCTGCGACGGCGCGGCCCTTGTCGAGCATATGCGCCACGACAAGAAGGCCGAAGGCACCACCCTGCCCTTCCTGCTGCTGCGCGCACTGGGCGAAGCCTATGTCGCGCGCGACGTCGATCTCGCCGACATTGCCGCCTTCCTTGACGCGGAGCTTGCCGCATGACCCGTTTCGTCGATCTCTCGATCCCGATCACCAATGACGTGATCTCCGATCCCGAGGTGATGCGCCCCAGGGTCACTTACATGACCCACGAGAGCACGTGGGAGCAGATCGCGATGTTCTTCCCCGGACTTCGCCGCGAAGACCTGCCCGACGGCGAAGGCTGGGCGGTGGAATTCGTCGAACTCTCGACGCACAACGGCACCCACATGGACGCGCCGTGGCACTTCCATTCGACCACGGATGCGGGCGCGCGCCCCGCGCCCAGCATCGACGAGGCCCCGCTCGACCGCTTCTTCCGCCCCGGCGTGAAGCTCGATTTCAGCCACCTGCCCCACGGCCATGTCGTCAGCGCCGCCGAGGTCGAGGCAGAGCTCGCGCGGATCGGCTACCGGCTCGAACCGCTCGATATCGTGCTGGTGCAGTCGGGTGCGGTCTATGGCACCGACAATTTCACCGATCAGGGCGTCGGGCTCGGCGCGGAGGCGACGCTGTGGCTGACCGAAAGGGGCGTCGAGGTGGTCGGCACCGACGCCTGGAGCTGGGACGCGCCCTTCAGCCACACCGCGCGGCGCTGGGCCGAGACCCGCGATCCGGCGATCATCTGGGAAGGCCACAAGGCCGGGCGCATCCGGCCCTATTACCAGATCGAGAAGCTCGCCAATCTCGCCGCCCTGCCCCCGCACGGCTTCATGGTGAGCTGCTTTCCGGTGAAGATCGAACGCGCCAGCGCAGGCTGGATCCGCGCGGTGGCGATCGTCGAGGAATAGGCATGCGGATCGCGCTGGCCGATCTCGACGACCGCGAGGTGCAGGCATTGATCGCCTACCACCAGCGCAGCATGGTCGAAGGCTCGCCGCCCGGACACAGCTTCGCACTCGATCTCAGCGGATTGCAGGCCGACGATGTCACCGTATGGGCAGCGTATAGCGGCGACCGGGTGGCGGCGATCGGTGCGATGAAGCGGCTCGATGCCACGCGCGGCGAGGTGAAGTCGATGCGCACCCATCCCGATTTCCTGCGGAGGGGTCTGGCGGCGGCGCTGCTGGAGACGATCATCGATCATGCAGAGGCGCAAGGCCTGTCGGTGCTCAGTCTCGAAACCGGCAGCGGCCCGGGCTTCGAACCGGCGCTGGCGCTCTATCGCAAGCGCGGCTTCGTGAATGGCGAGGCTTTCGGCGGCTACACGCTCACCGACTTCAACCAGTGCCTGCATCTGGCCCTGGACTGAACCCGATCTCAGGCGACCGGACGGCTCGGCAGCTTGGCGATATTGTCGCCGGTGTCGCCTTGCCGTGCGGCCTTCATCGCGGCTTCCTCTTCCAGCATCTTGTCATGCTCGGCGAACAGCCGCTCGATCTCGGCGCGGCGTTCGAGCAGCATGTAGGCGATGCCGGGCGCAAGGCTCTCGCCCTCGCCGATCTGGCCGAGCAGACCGGCAATATCGCTCACAGTCGCATCGCGCGCCGTCTTGAAGAAGTTGCCCTTCCGGTCGAAAAACCCGGTTCCGGTATGTGCCATGATCAAATCCTCCCACCGAGATTCAATCTGCGAGCACGGGGAATACCGCGACTCGGCAAGGGCATAGTCGCCTGATTCGGGGTCGTTAGCCAAACACTGGCAGCGGACTGGCGCGAACTATCAACCGTTTGGCGCAATTCTACAACAGGTGCGGCAAGATTGTTTCGCCGCACTGCAGCAAGATTGTGCTTTGACGCAAAGCCGCGCCCGACGCGATGCCGGTCAAGTGGCCATCAGCACGGTGCCTGCGCCCTATTCCAGCTCGAGGATCACCGCATCGACCGCCAGACTTTCGCCCTCGGCGGCGTTGATTTTCGCGATCACGCCTTCCTTCTCGGCGCGCAGGATGTTCTCCATCTTCATCGCCTCGACCGTGGCAAGCGGCTGGCCGGGCTGCACAGTTTCGCCCTCGGCCACGTGCAGCTTCACCAGCATCCCCGGCATCGGACAGATCAGCAGGCGCGAAAGATCGGGCGGCACCTTTTCCAGCATCAGGCTCTCGTGCCGCGCCAGACGCAGCGGCAGCACCAGCGCGGTGTGGGCCGCGCCGCGGGTGGTGACCTTCCACTGGTTCCCCACGCGTTCGACGATCAGGCCGAGCCGGTGCTCGGCGCCGCCTGCCACCGCGCCGGTGGCTTCGGCCTGCACCATGCCGGGCAGCCAGTTGCAGGTGCCCTCGACCCGCACGCCGTCCACCATCGCATGGCCTTCGCCAAGGGTCACTTCGAAACGTTCATCGCCCAGCTTCACCATCCATTCGGATGTCACCGGCAGCGGCCCGTCCAGCTGGCCCGTGATCCGGCGCGCGCGGCTCTGGAGGCTGAACTCGTTGCCCGCGCACACGGCGGCAAGCATGCGCTTCACATCATCGCTGGTCGCCGCGCCGTGGAAGCCTTCGGGATATTCCTCGGCGATGAAGCCCGTGGTGAGTTCGCCCGAACGGAAGCGCGGGTGCTGCATGATGGCGGAGAGGAAATCGACATTGTGGCCGAGGCCCTTGATGCGGAAATGATCGAGCGCCTCGATCTGCAAATCCGCTGCCTCGTCGCGGGTCGGGGCCCAGGTGATCAGCTTGGCGATCATCGGGTCGTAGAAGCGCGAAACCTCGCCGCCTTCATAGACCCCGTCGTCGACGCGCACAGAGCCGGGCCCTCGCGCCACGCCGCGGCG
>CAZQOO010000042.1:0-18757 GCA_964594845.1 uncultured Porphyrobacter sp.
GCCAGCACCAGATCGACCGCATCCGAAGCGCCGCGAAGGAAGCTGAAGCAGCTGACAAGGCCGAGTTCGACGAAAGGCGCGCGTTCGGGCGGGACGATATCCGCCGGATCGATCGCCAGCCTGCGCTTGTCAGGGGTCAACGGGGCGTCGGGCACTCACACCTCCCCCAACCGCTCCCGCACCGCCGCCAGATCCTGCGCAAACAGCGCCGCCTGTGCTTCACGAGCCTCGCCCTCAAGCCGCAGCAGATAGGACGGATGCACCGTCACCCACAGCTCCGCCCCGTCATCAAGCGGGATCGCCCTCCCCCGTTCGCGACTGACGCTGACCGTGCGGCCGAGCAATCCGCGCGCCGCGCTCGCTCCCAGCGCCAGCACGATGCGGGGGCGCACAGCCGCGCGCTCGGCTTCAAGCCACCAGCGGCAGGTATCGATTTCCTTGGGCGTAGGCGACTGATGGAGGCGCTGCCTGCCTTTCCATGCGAACTTGAAGTGCTTGACCGTATTGGTGACATAGGCGCCCGCACGGTCGATCCCGGCGCGGATCAGATAGTCGTCGAGCAATTCCCCCGCCGGGCCGACGAAGGGGCGCCCGGCCACATCTTCCTGATCGCCGGGCTGTTCGCCGACGATCATCAGCAGCGCAGCCTCAGGCCCCTCCCCTGCCACCGCGCGGGTGCCGCAGTCCGCAATCGGGCAGTCGCGGCAGGCGGCGATCCCCTGCACCACTTCGGCGAGCGAACCGGGGGGCGCCCGCTCTTCCCGTGCACCTGCCGCCACCATCGCCGCCTCGCGCGCCTGTGCGCCGGCGATCAGCTGCGGGATGAGCTCGGCCTCGGGCAGATTCTTCCAGTATTTCTTCGGCATCTCGGACAGCATCGCCCCCACCTTCAGCCGCGCCGGATTGAAGATTGCAGCATAGTAGGAGCGCCACAGCGCCTCGACCGGATCTCCGCCGGGTGCATCCTCGCGCCGTGCAGGCGGGCCTTCGCGCATGGTCTCGCCATCCCAGTGGACGCTCCCGCGCGGGGTCAGGATCGACCAGCGCATATTGGCAAAGCGGCGCATGAAGAAAGCGGCTTCGGCACGGACGATATGGTGATCGGGCTCGAACCACGCGACGAAGTGCGCCGTGCCGTCCTCCTCCTGCACTTCGCGGAAGCGGACGAAGGCGTGCATCTTGTGCGCATCGCGCCGCACCGCCTTGGCGAGTTGCTCAAGACGGCGCACGTCCGGGTCTGCCTTATCCTCCATCAGGCGCGGGTTGCGCTGGAGTCGCCAGAGCACCCGGTAAAGCAGGCCGAAGCGCGTGCGCTCGGAATGCAGCGCGGCGCTGCGGGCAAGCGTCAGGAACCGCTGGCTGGCGCGGATGGGGTGCGCCTCGGCGGGCGGCACCGGCAGGCGCTTCTCGCTGCGGGAGGGGCCTTCGGCGAACAGATCGCCGGTTCCGCCCGGCTCGATCCAGCTCACCCGGTCAGGCGGCACATCGCACTGGATGAGCCCCCGCGCCCGCTCGCGCCAGAAGGCGAAATCGTCAGGCGCGGGCAGGTGGACGGCGTAGTGCGCGCCGAGGCTGACATGCTGCATCGCGGTCATCAGAACAGCTCCAGCTGCTCGGACTTGCGCACCAGCAACCCCCGCAGGTCGGCGCGATCGATCAGCAGCGTCGGGCGCCAGTCGATGGTGCAGATGAAGGGCCGCACCTTGGCAACCGAAGCCGTCAGCCGCGCCACGTCGTCGAGGCGCAGCTTGCGGTGCCGCCGCGAAGCGAGGATCCGCGCCACCGCCGTGGTGCCCAACCCCGGCACGCGCAGCAGCAGCTCCTTGGGCGCACGGTTGACATCGACCGGGAAGCTTTCGCGGAACTTCAGCGCCCAGGCCAGTTTGGGATCAATGTCGAGCGGCAGATTGCCATCCGCCCCGGCGGCATCGGCCACTTCCTGCGGGGCAAAGCCGTAGAAGCGCATCAGCCAGTCGGACTGGTAGAGACGGTGTTCGCGCAGCAGCGGCGGGCGCTTGAGCGGCAGCACCGCCGAGGCATCGGGGATCGGCGAGAAAGCGCTGTAATAGACGCGCCTCAGGCCGAAGGTGCCATAAAGCCGGCTTGCCTTGCCGATGATCGCGGCGTCATTGGCATCGTCGGCACCGACGATCATCTGGGTCGATTGCCCCGCGGGCGCGAACCGGGGCGCGTGGCGGAAGCGTTTGCGCTCGTCCTTCGCCTCGATGATCCGCGCCTTCGTCCGGCCCATCGCTCCTTCGATCTGGCGGGCGTTCTTGTCGGGGGCGAGCCGCATCAGCCCGCTGTCGGTCGGCAGTTCGACATTGATCGAGACCCGGTCGGCATAGAGGCCCGCCTGATGAATGATCTCCGCATCCGCCTCGGGGATGGTCTTGAGGTGGATGTAGCCGCGAAAGTCGTGCTCCTCGCGCAAGGCTCGGGCGACTTCGACCAGCTGCTCCATCGTGTGGTTGGCGCTCTTCACGATCCCGGAGGACAGGAACAGGCCTTCGATGTAATTGCGGCGGTAGAAATTGAGCGTCAGGTCGACCACCTCCTGCGGGGTGAAGCGCGCGCGCGGCGTGTTCGCGCTCTTGCGGTTGATGCAGTAGTGGCAATCGAAGATGCAGTGGTTGGTCAGCAGGATCTTCAGCAGCGAGATGCACCGCCCGTCCGGCGCATAGGCGTGGCAGATGCCCATCCCCTCGGTCGAGCCGACACCCTTCCCGCCCAGCGAATTCTTCTTCGCCGTGCCGGATGACGCACATGAAGCATCATATTTCGCCGCATCGGCGAGGATTTCGAGACGTTGGCGAAGTGACTGCTGGACCATGGGAACCTTGAGGAACACCTTTCAATGTTCCTTATATGTTCCGATAGCTCCCTTGCCAAATGCAAAGCTTGCAAGCGCGCCGGAGCGGCTTCAGGCTGTGCGATGAAAGCGGCTGCCGTCGCGAACGATGACACCTTCGCTGCACAGGTGATCAAGCACGGCCGGGTGCATCATTCCCTCGAAGGCAACACCGGCAAACGGCCCTTCGACCCATGCGATCGTCCCCAGCGGGGCATTGACGCCCGCGACCTTCATCGTCACCCGGTCACCGATGGTGGCAAAGCCGGATTTGCCGCGGATCTTGCACCCGCCCTCCGAAATGTCGATCAGGTCCACGAAAACCTCGCGCGAACGCACCCTGCCCTTCACCATCAGGTTGAGCGGACGACGTTCCGAAGCACGGGGGATCGTGTGCAGATTCATACGGCAGCGAATCGCACAAACGGGTAAAGGAAATCTGAGCGCGCCCGGGACAATTTCACCCGAACAGCCCTTGCAGGAACCAGTCGGGCACGCCCCCGCGCCCGTCGCCTGCGATCCCCTGCCGATAGATCCAGTAACGCCGCCCGCCCTCGTCCTCGATGCGGTAGTAGTCGCGCAGGCGCGCGGTCGAGCGTTCGCGCCACCATTCGGGCGCGATCCGCTCCGGCCCCTCCACCCGCACCACCTCGCGCACCGCGCCGCGCCAGCGGAAGCGCTGCGGCACGCCGTCAGGCGAGGCATAGAGCACCGCGATCGGCTCGGGCCGGTCGAGCAGCTTGAGCGGGCGGGCGTGAGCGCGAAGCGCGCCCTGCATCGCAGGCACAGGCTCAAGCGGCGGCTGCCAGGCCTGCGCGCGTTCGGGAATGTGGCTGGCCCGCGCCACGGGACGAGTGACCGCCTGCGCCCCCAGTCGCACGCTCAGCCGGTCGATGCAGGCGGCGAGCGCGGTGCCGTGGTTTTCGGCGGCGGCATCAAGATCGGCCTGCGACAGGCCGAGCGGTTCGCTCCAGCTGGCACGCAATTGCACCAGCTCGATCCCGAAGCCGGCGTCGATATCGTCTAGCCGCCGCGCGAACAGCCGCAGCATATGCTCCGCCTCGCGGGTGGCGGCGGCGAGTTCGATGCGGCGCAGCAGCACCTCGCCATCGACCCGCCACAGCGCCAGTTCGAGCCGCCGCGCACCCTCGCCCCGGGCTTCGAGCGCGCGCACCATGTCCTGCGCGAGATCGCCCACCACCCGGTCGAGCAAATCGCGGTGGCGCAGCGGTTCCATCAGCCGGCGCTGGACCATCGGCATGGCACGCGCGATCACCGGCAGGAGCGGCTCGGGCACGCGGCCCAGCAGCTGGTCGAGCCGCAGCAGCGGATTGGCGGCAGGCGCGCGGCGGTTGCGGAAGCGGCGCTGGAGCGCATCGCGCGAGGCCGCCTCGGCCTGCGGATCATCGCCCCCCGCGCCGGTGACACCGGCGAGCTCGCCAAGCCGCTTGATCCCGAGCCGGCGCAGCACCGTCAGCACATCATCATCAAGCCGCAGCGCCGCGACCGGCAGATCGCCGAGCAGGCGCAGCGGATCATCGCCGGGCGCGAGAATGGCGGCAGGCGGGCCGTAATGGGCGAGCGCCCAGGCCGCCCCGGCGGTGGGGGCCAGCGCAGCGCGCACGCCGAGAGACTGTGCAGCACAAGTCCCGATGACATCCACCAGCAGCGCCGCCTCCCCACCCAGCAGATGCGCAGCGCCGGTGACATCGACCAGCACGCCGTCGGGCGGATCCATCGCGCTCCACGGGCCCCAGCGCTGCGCCCACAGGGCGAGCTTCTCCAGCGCCGCGAGATCGCCCGCAGGATCGGCCGCGGCCGTCACCAGATCGGGGCACAGCGCGCGCGCGTCGGCCAGCAGCATTCCGGGACGCGCACCCGCCGCGAGCCCCGCATCATTGGCCGCGGCAATGCGCGGGCCATGCGCGGTCTCGGTGATCAGTGCGGTGGGGAGCGCCTCGGCCGCCGCGCGCGCGTCAGGCGCGAGCGCGCGCCGCCAGCGATCGACCGACAGTCGGGCGAACCAGATGGCAAGGATGCGGCGCGCTGGCGGGTTCGGCGGCGGGATCGGGGCAGAGGCGCAGGGCTGAGTTGTCATCGTTCAACATCCATTCGCCCGGCACATGGCCCCGGGCGCGGAACAGTTCGGCGTGCCAGGTGGCGCTGCCGGGTGCGGCCGGGTTCCAGCGCGGGCGCGGCGACGGGGCCGCGCGGGCCTTCCAGCGCATCCGCGCCGAGGAGAGATCGGGCACGGCATCCAATCGCACCAGCCACAGCCTGACCCCGTGCTTTTCCGCCGTCAGGCTGAGCCGGCGCGAGGCGGTGAAGGAGAGCGCGCGGGGATTGCCCGCGATCTCGCCGATCACGCAGGCAAGCTCACGGCACTTGAGCCCCTCCTCCAGCGCGAACAGCGCATCCTCGGGCGTACTGGCGGCAACATGGATCAGTCGGTCGCGCCACGCAGGCGGCAGGCCATGAAGAAAGGGCCGTCCACCGAGCCGGATCGCCTTCCTGTCCTGCACCCACAATACCGGGCGGGCATCCTCGCCCTGTCCCGATGCCGCGAGCGCATCACGCGCCAGCGCCAGCGCCAGCCCCGCCCCGCTCGCCTCGGTGGCAGGGGCAAAGATTTCGGAGTGGAACGGCTGCGCGGCAAGCCCCGGCCGCCAGCGCGCATCAGTGCGCGCGCGGGACAGCACACGGGCGGGCGAGACTTGCGGGAGCATGGGCGAACGACTCATATGTTCGCATTATGTTCCAACATTGGCGCAAGTGCAATCGCTCGTACCGCCACGATGCAAAAGGGGGCCACCCAGACAGGCGGCCCCCGGAAATTTCAACGGTGAGAAAAGATCATTTTTCCGACGGGTGGATCGGCACCATCGTCTCCTCGCCCGCCACATCGTCGACAACGACGACAACCCCGCGCCCAAGATGGCTGTTCCCACGACTATAGGCAAAATAGACGATGAAGCCGAGCGCGGTCCAGACAGGCAGAACCAGCATCGCCTCGAACGGCAGGTTGAGGAACAGGAACAGGCAACCCGCAATCGTCAGCGGCCCGATCAGCCACAGAGCGGGAACCGTGAACGGGCGCTCACGGTCCGGCGCCTGCTTGCGCAGCAGCATCACCGCAATCGCCACCATGAAGAAGGCGTAGAGCGTGCCCGCATTCGCGATGTCGGCCAGCTGGCCCACCGGCAGAAACGCCGCTGCCACCGCCACCAGCAGGCCGGTGAGGCCGGTGACGATATAGGGCGTCTTCCACTTGGGGTGAACTTCGGCCAGCTTCTCAGGAAACAGGCCGTCGCGGGCCATGACGAAGAAGATGCGGGTCTGACCAAACAGCAGGATCAGGATAACGGAAGGCAACGCGAGAAAGGCCGCGATGCCCAGCACGTTGCCGATACCCGAAAAGCCGATCTGGCGCAGCACATGGGCCAGCGCCTCGTTCGAACACACCAGCGCCTCGGCATGTTCGGGCATCAGGCATTGCCGGGCGAGCTCTTCGGACCCTGCCGGGAACGGCACGCCGTTCGGCCCCATGATCGGCTGACCGCCGATGGTGCCGATCGCGCCCGCTGCGACGAGGATGTAGAAGACAGTGCAGATCAGCAGCGAACCGACCAGGCCGATCGGCACGTTGCGCTGCGGGTTCTTGGTTTCCTCAGCCGCTGTCGAAACCGCATCGAAACCGACATAGGCGAAGAAGATCGTCGCCGCCGCGCCGACTGCGCCAACCCCGCTCCCGAAGCCGCCGAAGATGCCGGCCGGCAGGAACGGATTGAACTTGTCGGGATCGAAATAGGCGCTGGTCAGGGTAAGGCCGATGAAAGCCGTCAGCGCGGTGATCTTGATCGCCACCAGCACCGCATTGACGCGCGCGCTCTCGGTGGTCCCGACCATCAGCAGCCAGGTCACCAGCAGCGCGATAACCAGCGCCGGCAAGTTGATGAACCCGCCTTCGGATCCGCCCAGCACCAATGGTCCGGCACTGAGCCAGGCGGGCAAACTGAACCCGAAGAATTCATTGAGAATCGTGCCCGTGAAATAGCCGGACCAACCGACCGACACTGCCGATGCGGCGATCGCATACTCCAGCACCAGAGCCCAGCCGACCGTCCATGCCAGCAATTCGCCCATGGTGGCGTAGGTGTAGGTATAGGCCGAACCTGCAACCGGCACCATCGCGGCAATCTCGGCGTAACACAGCGCAGCAACGATACAGACAAGCCCGGCGATGATAAAGGCCAGCATGAGGCCCGGACCGGCCTTCTGCGCTCCTGCCGATGTCAGCACGAAGATACCGGTGCCGATAATGCAACCGATGCCGAACAGTGTCAGCTGCACCGCGCCAAGCGAGCGATGCAGCGACTTCTTTTCCGCCGTTGCGAGGATCGCATCGAGCGGCTTGATCCTGTCAAGAAACATCTGGATTAGGTCTCCCATTGACCGCAGGCAGATCCCCCGCGCGATCGTCAGGCGGCAACGCTAGCGCAACACGCCCGCAACACAAGCCGTAAAGCGCGCTCTTTCCCCCGCAGCCGACAGCGGCTAGACGCTTGTCCATGTCCACGACCTTCCAGCTCGACACCTCGACCAGTCGCGCCAATCCGACCCCGGCGCCGATGAAGCGGCTCACCGTGCCCGCCATCCGCGCCCGCAAGGCGGGCGGCGTGACCGGCGAGCCGCTGGTGATGCTCACCGCCTATACCGCCCGGCAGGCGCAGCTGCTTGATGCGCATTGCGATCTGCTGCTGGTGGGGGATTCGCTCGGACAGGTGATCTACGGCCTGCCCTCAACCGTGCCGGTGACGCTGGAAATGATGGCGAACCATGGGGCAGCGGTTGTACGCGGGTCGTATCATTCGGTGGTGGTCATCGACATGCCGTTCGGCTCCTATGAGGCCTCGCCCGAACAGGCCTTTCAAAGCGCGGCCTTCCTGCTCAAGCAGACCGGTGCTGCGGCCGTGAAGCTCGAAGGCGGGGCGGCAATGGCGCCGACGGTCGCCTTCCTCAGCCAGCGCGGCATTCCGGTGATGGGCCATGTCGGGCTCACCCCGCAGGCGGTCAATGTGCTCGGCGGCTATGGCGCGCGCGGGCGTTCCGAGGCGGAAGCCGAAAAGATCGTCTCGGATGCGAAGGCGCTGGACGAGGCGGGCGCCTTCGCCATCGTGGTCGAAGGCGTGGTCGAACCCATCGCCATCGCCGCGACCAAGGCCGTGTCCTGCCCCACCATCGGCATCGGCGCCTCGGCCCAGTGCGACGGGCAGGTGCTGGTCACCGAGGACATGCTCGGCATGTTCGAACGCGTGCCGCGCTTCGTGAAGCGCTACGAGGACATTGCCGGGGTGATCGACCGCACCGTGGCGCGCTATGCCGAGGAAGTGCGCAACCGCGCCTTCCCCGGCGCCGACCAGACCTACCAGCCCAAGGGCTGAATTTTCCTTTCCCTCCCCCACATTCAAGGTTTCAGGCCCCTGCCATGCAGACGCTGTTTCGCTATTACACCTTCTCGCTGATCTTCACCGCGGTCTGTCTTGGCCTTGCCGGATGGTACGGCATCGCCAGCACCGGCACGCTGGTCGGCATGGCGCAGGTCTTGTGGATCGTGGTGATCCTCTCGGTGCTGGAAGTCTCGCTCAGCTTCGACAACGCCGTGGTCAACGCCTCGGTGCTCAAGGAGATGGACGAGGTGTGGCAGAAGCGCTTCCTCACCTGGGGGATCGCCTTTGCGGTGTTCGGGATGCGGATCGTCTTCCCGCTGGCGATTGTGGCGATTGCGGCCAATATCGGCCCGATGGAGGCGCTGAACCTCTCGCTCAACGATCCCGCGAAATACGAGGAACTTGTCAGCTCTGCCCATATCGGCATTGCCGGTTTTGGCGGCGCGTTTCTGGCGATGGTGGGGATGAAGTTCTTCTTCGATGCCGACAAGGAGGTGCACTGGATCGGCAGCATCGAGCGCGCCTTGTCGAAGGTGTCGAACCTGCCCGCGATCGAGATCGCGCTGCTGCTGCTGGGCATGTGGGGCATCTCGACCATGCTGCCGGTGGAGGACGCGCACACCTTCCTCGTTGCCGGGATGCTCGGCCTCGTCACCTTCATCGCAGTCGAGGCCGTGAGCCACTGGCTCGAAATGCGCGAGGAAGCCGCAAGGCTGGCCGGTGCGGTGGTGAGGAGCGGCTTTGGCGGGTTCCTCTATCTCAACATCCTCGATGCAAGCTTCAGCTTCGACGGGGTGATCGGGGCCTTCGCGCTGTCGAACAACATGATCGTGATTGCGCTGGGCCTCTCGATCGGCGCGATGTTCGTGCGCTCGATGACGGTGCACCTCGTCAAGCAGGGGACGCTGGCCGAGTATCGCTACCTCGAACATGGCGCCTTCTGGGCGATCGTGGTGCTGGGTGCGATCATGCTGGTTTCGGCGGTGTTCCACATCCCCGAGACGATCACCGGCCTGATCGGCGCGATCCTGATCGGCTTGTCGTTCTGGTGGTCGGTGCGCCACCAGAAGGCGGAACGCGCCAGCGCCTAATCCCGCGCCAGACGCGTCGCCAGCGGGGCGGCCAGCACCAGCTGGGCAAGGTGGTAAAGCAGCAGCGGGGCAATCACGAACCCCGCTGCCGAGGCCGGAAACAGGATCGCGGCAAGCGGCGCGCCGATGGCGACGCTTTTCTGCGAGCCTGCGAACAGAAAGGTGATGCGGTCGGGCCGCGGCAGGCCGAGCAGCCCGCTGACGCCCCAAGCGGCCCCCAGCGCCAGCGCCAGCAGCACCAGCACCAGCGCCACAAGCACCGCCCAGTCGGCGGGCGCGAACTGGCTTCCCAACCCTTGCTCGACCGCGCCCGAGAAGGCGACATAAACCGCAAGGCCGATCACCGCCCGGTCGAGCCAGGCGATCCGCGCACGCTGCGCCGCCACCCGCTCGATCACCCGGTCCTGCACCACCTGTCCGATCACGAAAGGGAGCACGAGGATAAGGCCGATGCGGATCACCGCCTCGCTGCCGATCTCGCCTGCTGCGCCGCCGCCGAGCAGGGCAAACAACGGGGCGCTGACGAAGACGCCCGCGATGTTGACGAGCGCCGCGCCCACCACCGCCAGCGCGACGTTGCCCTGCGCAAGACTGGTGTAGGAAGTCGCCGACTGGATCGTCGAAGGCAAGCAGCCGAGATAGACGAAGCCTAGCGCGACGAGCGGCGGCAGCACGCCTGCGGCAAGCGTCGCAAAGCCAAGCCCAGCCAGCGCCATGCCACCGAACACGAACAGCATCAGCGGTCCGAAAAAGCGCCAGTTGGCGACCCCGCGCGCGATCTCGCTGCGACGGATGCGCATGCCGTTGACAAGAAACAGCAGGAAGATGCCGCCATTGGAGATGTGCCGCGCGATCTCGCGGCCCTCGCCGGTGGCCGGCAGCACGAAGGCCAGCGCAGTCATTGCCAGCAGCACCGCAATCATCGGATCGGTCAGCAGAGGCAGGCGGCGCAGCAGCATGGCGGGCGCGCCCTGCCCCGTCTTGCGGCAATTGTCGAGCGGCTGTGTTCTAGCGCGCGGCCAAAGGCGGCGGACGCAGATCGGCGCGCACCGCCGCAAAGCGCACCGCAGCCTCGCTCTGCCCG
This sequence comes from uncultured Porphyrobacter sp., assembly GCA_964594845.1. Classification (GTDB taxonomy): domain Bacteria; phylum Pseudomonadota; class Alphaproteobacteria; order Sphingomonadales; family Sphingomonadaceae; genus Erythrobacter. The sequence goes on from CAZQOO010000042.1 coordinate 10,474, forward strand.
AGTTCGCGGGCCGCCCTGGCCCGCAGTGCCAGCAGCGCCGGATCATGCCCTGCCCCGAGGGCAATCGCGTGATCGAGCAGCAGCGCCGCCCGCTCCCAATCGCCGCGCGCGCCGAGGGTCTGCGCCAGCATCACCAGCGCTGCGGGATTGTCGGGCTCGCCCGCCACATGTCGCGCCAGCAGCGTATCGGCGGCGAGGTCATCGCCTGCGCGGCGATAGGCGAAAACCGCCTTGCGGGTCAGTGGCCAGGGGCGGCGCACCCTTGCGGCCAGCGCATAGTTTTCGAGCGCGCCGCGGGCATCGCCGTTCGCCAGCGCGGCGTCACCGGCCAGTTGCGCAATATCGGCGGAAGCCGGAAAGCGCGCGCGCAGGCCCTGCGCGGTGGTCCGCGCCTGCGCTGCATTGCCGGCAGTCGCGGTGCGGCGCAGATCGGCGGTCGGCTGCGGCAGTCCGGCGCGCTCCGCAAGAACGACAGGAGCACCCGATGGCGTGGCATAGGCCCGCGCCAGCAGCGGCGCCGCGCTGACGCGGTCGCCAAGCCGTTCATGGGCCCGCGCCACCAGCATGACGAGATAGGGCGAGGCTTCGGCCTCGCGCGCCTCGGCGTCAAAGCGGGTGATGACCTCGGCCTCGCGTCCGCCAAGCAGCAGCGCCCGCGCCAGTAGCCCGCGCACCCGGCGATTGGCGGGCTGGCGCGCGGCGAGGCTTTCGAGCTGCGCGGCGGCGCTCGCATGATTGCCCTGATCAAGACTGATCAGCGCGTCGAGCAGCACTGCCGCAGGAACCCCGCGTTCCGCCATGCCGCTGCGCTCAAGCAGGCTGCGCGCCAGCACCGGCTTGCCGCCACGCTGGGCAAGCACCGCCTGAAGATAGAACAAGCGCGGCTCGTCCGGCGCGATGTCCGCCAGCTCGCGCACCGCCGCGAGCATCTCGCGGTTGCGCCCGAGATCGCCGAGCGTCGCAGCATATTCGGCCCAGGCATCGACATAGCCGTCGTCGGCCACCAGCGCCGCCTCGAACCACGGCAGGGCATCGGCAAAGCCATGCGCGTCACGCACCATCAACGCCCGCATGCGCAGCGCCGGCGCATGATCGGGGCCGAGTTCCAGCGCCCGGTCAGCTGCCTCCAGCGCGGTCAGATGCTCGCCGCCGCGAAAACGCAGGCGGGCAATGGCGACCCACACATCGGGATTGTCAGGCTCCAGCGCCAACGCCCTGTCGAGCAGCTGCCCCGCCTGCGGCAGGGCTCCGGCAGCCATCGCACCATCGGCCTCGCGCAGCAGACGCACGAATTCGGCCGCGCCCGTTGGCGCACCATTGCTGGCGGTGCGACTGCCGTCGCAACCCGACAGCAGCACCGTGCAGGCCAGCAGGCCCGCCAGAATGTCAGGTCTGCAGATCATACTGCTTGATCAGGTCATAAAGCGTCGGGCGGCTGATCCCGAGCAGCTTGGCGGTGCTGGAGATATTGCCCTCGCTGCGGGCAAGCGCGTGGCGGATCACCCGGCGGTCGGCCGCTTCGCGGGCGGCCTTGAGGTTGAGCACGTCGGCGCTGTCCTCGACCGGCTCGCCGAGATCGAGATCGTCGGCATGGACAAGCTTGCCGTCAGCCATGATCACCGCGCGCTTCACCCGGTTCTCCAGCTCGCGGACGTTGCCCGGCCAGTCATGCGCATCGATCGCGGCCAGTGCATCGGCGGCAAAGCCGGTGACGGCCGGGTTCATCTCGGCGGCGAAGCGCTTGAGGAACACCTTGGCCAGCAGCACCGGATCGCCATGTCTTTCGGCAAGGCCGGGAATCCGCACCACGATCTCGGCCAGACGATAGAACAGGTCCTCGCGGAACGCGCCTGCCGTGATCATGCCTTCGAGATCCTGATGGGTAGCGCACACGATCCGGGTGTTGACCGCGATCGCCCGCCGACCCCCGACCCGCTCGATCGTGCGCTCCTGCAGGAAGCGCAGCAGCTTGACCTGCAGCGGCAGCGGAATGTCGCCCACCTCGTCGAGGAACAGCGTGCCTCCGTGGGCGCTTTCGATCTTGCCCTCGGTGGTCTTGACCGCGCCAGTGAAGGCGCCCTTCTCGTGCCCGAACAGTTCGCTTTCGAGCAGGCTCTCGGGGATCGCGGCACAGTTGATCGCGACAAACGGACCGTCCGCGCGGTCACTCGCATCATGCAGACCCCTGGCCAGCAGTTCCTTGCCCGTCCCGCTCGCGCCCAGCAACATCACCGAGACGCTGGTCTTGGCGACCCGCTCTATGGTGCGCGCGACCTTGATCATCTCCGGTGCGCCGGTGATCAGCCGGCCAAGCACGGTCTTGTCATGGCTGGCACTCGCCACCAGCCGGCGGTTCTCCTGCTCGATCCGGTGAAGGTTGAAGGCCCGTCGCACGATCAGTCCGAGCGCATCGATGTCGAGCGGCTTCTGGTAGAAGTCGTAGGCCCCGCGCTCGATCGCCTGCAGCGTGCTCTCGCGCGCGCCGTGGCCCGATGCGACGATCACCTTGGTATCGGGCTTGAGCGTCATGATCGCATCGAGCACGGCAAAGCCTTCGCTGGTGCCATCGGGATCGGGCGGCAGGCCAAGGTCGAGCGTCACCACCGCGGGCATTTCCGCCCGCAGCGCAGCGAGCGCGGAATCGCGGTCGCCCGCGATAATCACCTCGAAGTCGTCATAGGACCACTTGAGCTGCGCCTGCAGGCCGGGATCGTCCTCGATCACCAGCAAAGGGGGTTTCCTGTCGGCCATCACGCCACCTCCCGCGAAATCGGTTCCTGTCCGTCACCCGCCGCGCTCCCGCCGAGCAGTCGCACCGCATCGGCCAGCGGCAGCACCACGCTGAAGCGGGTGCCCAATCCTTCACGCGATTCGACCGCCACCCGGCCGCCCATCGCCTTGACCAGTTCGCGCGCTTCGAAAGCGCCGATGCCGAAGCCGCCGGGCTTGGACGAGACGAACGGCTTGAACAGGCCGGTGCGCACGAATTCGGGGCTCATGCCGCAGCCGGTATCGATCACTTCAAGCGTGCCATGTAGGCCATCGGCAGTGACATCGAGACACACCGGCATTCCCGGCTCGCTCGCGTCGATCGCGTTTTGCACCAGATGCACCAGCACCTGTTCGAGCGCTTCTGGATTGCCCATCACCTGCACGCTGTCCTCGCGGGTCAGCGCCACCGGATGCACCGCGCCGAGGCGCCCGGCCACCGTGCGTGCCAGATCGGCCAAATCGATGGCGGACAGGTGGTTGACCGGGTTCGCGCCATAGCGCCCGAGCCGCGCCAGCAGTGCGGTCAGCTTGTCGGCCGAATTGCGCAAGGTGAGCAGCATATCGGCACGGAAGTCAGGGTTGTCCGCATGCTTCTGTGCATTGGCGGCAAGCAGCGAAAGCTGGCTGGCAAGGTTCTTGATGTCGTGCATCACAAAGGCCATGCGGCGGTTGAAATCATCGAACCGGCTGGCATCCATCAGCGCCTGCTGCCCGGCCTGTTCGGACAGATAACTGGCCAACTGCTGCCCGACCACGCGCAGCAGGTCGAAATCCTCCCAGTCGAGCCGCCGAGGGGCGCGCGGTCGGGCGAGTACGACCACGCCAACCAGCCGGTCGAAATGGATCAGCGGCACCAGTGCCCAAGCGTCCTCGGCCTCGATCAGCCAGCCCGGCAGCTGCGCGATCTCGCCGTGATGCGATATCCCGCAGCGCGCCTCGTCGAGCGCGACGATCAGGTTGTGCTGTTCAAGCAGGCCCGCCAGCAGATGCTCGCCCGCCACAGCGGGGACGGCAATGGTCGGCCAGTTCCAGCGCGCGGTGAGTTCCAGCTGGGCTTCCTCGTTGGGCATGAGCAGCAGGCCCGCGGGGCTTTCGGTGATGTCGGCCAGCGCCTGGACCGCGCGTTCCTCAAGGCTCGCACTGCCCTTGCCGGCGCGGCCGATGGTGCGGGTGAAGCGCAGCCATTCCTCGCGGTAGTCGTAGCGGTGCTGGAACAGGTGCTTGGTCGCCGTCACGCGCAGCCAGCCGCGCAGCCGCGGCGAAGGGAGCGCCGCAATCGCGGCCGCGGCGGCCAGGGCGAGAAACAAGACCTGCGCCGTGCGGGCGAAGTCGCCCCCCACCAGCGGCAGCGACTTGGCCACCAGCACCATCAACGCCAGATAGCTGCCGATCAGCAGCAGCGAGAGCGTGCGAAACGTCACCGCACGCGATGGACTGAACTGCACCCGCGGCCCCGCCGGGCTCATCCCGAGCGCGAACAGCACGCCCATCACCCCGGCAAACAGCCCGCGCAGATCACGCAGCAGCGCGGGATATTCGCCGCCGAGGTAAGCGATCGTGGCGAGGTTCAGATCATAGGCAAAGATGCCCGACAGCGCGATCACCGACCAGCGCAGAAGAATGCGTGATCCGTCCGCGGCGCCAGCGTAGAGGTTGTGGAGCAGCATCAGCGCGCCGATCGCCACCAGCATGTCGGTCAGCATCCTGACATCGAAGGCCGCCTCGGCAATCGCCGGAAACTCCGCCCCGCGCACTTGCAGTCCCAGCACCAGCGGCTGGCACAGTTGCACCAGTACCAGCGCGATGATGACCGGGCGGATCGGCTTGAGGCTGGCCGCGCGCCCGTCGGCGGAAAACATGCCGAAAATCGCCGCCATCAGCGCAAGGTTGCGCGCCATGATCGCCAGCTGACCTGCGGCATGATCAGGCCCGAAGGCCGCCCCGACGGCACAGGCCGCGCAGGCCAGCGCGCTGGCAAAGGCCAGCGGCAGGCGATCGGGCCGCCCCGGATCACCGCAGTTCCAGATCCACACCAACGAACCCGCGCCCAGCGCCGCGCCAGCGACCCATGCCAGCCACGCCAGCAACGCCATGCCTTCGGGCAGCCCGCTCACCGCGCGCCCTCCGGCCACAGGATCACCCGCACCGTCTGGAGCAGGATCACCAGATCGAGGAACGGCGTATAGTTCTTGGCATAGTAGAGATCATATTCGAGCTTGCGCCGGCTGTCCTCGACCGAGGCGCCGTAGGGGTAATTGATCTGCGCCCACCCGGTGATGCCCGGCTTCACCATGTGCCGCTCGCCATAGAAGGGAATCTCCTCCTCGAGGCTCTCGACGAAGGAGGGCACTTCAGGACGCGGACCGACGAAACTCATCTGGCCCTTGAGCACGCTCCACGTCTGGGGGAGTTCGTCGATCCTGACCTTGCGGATGAAACGCCCCAGCCGGGTGATGCGCGGGTCGTCCTGCTCGGCCCACTTCGCTCCATCCTTCTCGGCATCGATGCGCATCGAGCGAAGCTTGATCAGCGTGAAGGGTTCGCCATAAAGGCCGACACGGGTCTGGCGGAAGAACGCCGGCCCCTTGCTGTCGAGCTTCACGAGGCAAGCGAACAGGGCGATCACCGGCAGGGACAGCACCAGCAGGATCGAACTCGCGGTGATGTCGAAGATGCGCTTGACCGCGCTCGAGAACATCCGCGAGCTGGAAAAGCCGTCGGAAAAGATCAGCCAGCTGGGATTGACGGTATCGAGATCCACCCGCCCCGTCTCGCGCTCGATGAAGCTGGAGAAATCGTTGACGTGGACGCCCTTGGTCTTGATCCGCAAGAGGTCTTTCAGCGGCAGCGCGTTGCGGCGCTCCTGCAAGGCCAGCACCACCTCGGAGACACCGAGGTTTTCGACAAAGCGGCCAAGATCGTGGATCGCTGCGCGCGGGATCGCTTCCTCGACGACGCGCTGGTTGTCGCTCATCGCGATATAGGCGACGATCGCAAAGCCGGTTTCGGGCTTTTCGCCCAGTTCGCGCAGGCGCTGCGCCCGGTCGCCCGCGCCCAGCACCATCACCCGCCGGCGGAAGGCCGAGGAGCCGAGAAAGCTGGTCAGCAGCAAGCGGTCGGCCACCAGCACGAGGATCGCGAGACCCATGGTGTAGAGCAACGTCGAGCGCCAGAAGAAGTCGCTCGGCACGATGAAGTCGATCACCGCCAGGGCAATGATGCCGAGGCTGATCGCCACCAGCAGCCGCGCGCCCGCAAACCGCAGCGAGCGCAGGGCATAGGGGCCGTAGACCCCTACCGCGATCATAGCCAACCAGATGATCATCGCGGTGCCGGTGAGCGGAAGCCAGCGGTCCCCGAAACCTTCGATCGCCATGCCGATCTGGTTGGCGCGGAGTTGCCATGCCAGCTCGCTCGCCAGCACCAGCAAGCCCAGATCGAGCAGGCCGAGCAGCAGCACGGCGTGCGGGATATAGTGCTTGAACAGGCGGATCATGACGGGGCGGGCCTCGGCTGCATGCGAGGCCCGGTTCTAGCGGCGAGACCTTAAGTGTCGGTAAACTTTACACCGCCCTTCAGCCGCGGGTTTCTGCGGTTTGCGACGGTTAACGTAGCCCTCAGACTCCCACCCGCGGCCGCGGCAATGCGCTCGCCATCCGCGCCGGCGCGGGGGTGAGGCACTCCGCCTTGCCACAGCGCAGGCAGGGTGTGCCCAGAGGCACGGCATCGGCCGGATCGAGCGAGACCCCGCGGGCATAGGCCAGCTCTCCGGCAAAACGCGCTTCGATCCCCAGCACCACCGCGCGGCGAGCGGAACACATCACCCCGTCGCCATCGACCGTGCGGGTGATGGTGAGCCAGTGCCGCGGGGTCGCCTCGCCCTCGCTGAAGGTGACCGCCTGAGTCAGCACCGTGCCGGGCCGCTCGAAGGCACCATAGGGGATCCACGCCGGCCAGCGTGCGCCTTCGAGCGGATAGAGCGCGCCTGATCCGCCGGCCGTGAAGCTCTCAAGCCGTCCGGCGCGGTCGATGGTGGCCATGAAGAAGGGCAGGCCGCGCTCGCCCACGCGGCCGAGTGTCGTGAGGCGCTGTGCCGCCTGATCGAAGCTGACGGCAAAACGGCGCTGCAGAACGGCAAGATCATAGCCGGTCTGCTCGCAGGCCCGCAGAAAGCGACGGTAAGGCAGCAGCAGCGCGCCCGCGAGGTAATCGGTGATGTGTTCGCGCAGATGCTCGCGCGCCTCTGCCGAGGCGAGGTTAGCACCGGCAACCAGCGTCTCGATCCCCTCGCGCATCTCGAGCGCGCCGACCTGCCGCGCGATCTGGAAGCGCCGCGCGGCTCCGGGCAGCATCTCGGAGAGCTGCAACTGTCGCGCATGAAGATCGAGCCGATGGACTTGCCCCGGCATGACTTCGGCCGGCAGGATGCGCACCGTCATGCGGTGCTTCTCGCGCAGCCGCTCGCCCAACGCCGCGCTGATCTCCCCGCGCGAGAGGCGCAATTCGTCGGCGAGGTCCTCGGCCGCGTGATCGAGGTCGGCAAAGTGGTTCTGCCAGCGCTCGATCGCGCGGCGGGCGGCGGCAGCCGTGTCCTCGACCACGATGCGCTCGCCGCCACCTTTATCATAGAGCCGCGCGAAGGCGGCCGCGATCTGCGGCGCGGCAGCGAGGAATTCCTGCACCTCCTCGCGGTCGATACCGAGATCGGCGAAACGCTTGTCAGCCATGCGCCGGACCAGCCCGTCGAGCCCGCCGATTGCGTCATCCTCGCGCAAGCTGCGCGGGTCGAAGTCGAAGCGCTCGATCACCTGCACCAGCACGCGGGCGGACAGCGGGCGCTGGTTGCGCTCGATGAGGTTGAGATAGGAAGGCGAGATGCCCAGCACCGCCGCCATTGCCGCCTGCGTCAGTCCCTCGCGCTTGCGCAGACGGCGCAGCGCCGGTCCGGCGAGAAGATTCGAGTCAACCATGCCGCATTTGTAAATTAATTTACCGATTTACACAAGTTTTCGGGATAATGTCGGCATAGCGACAAGATTTCTTGTAAGTTTTTCTGTCATGCTGCGCCGCAACACGCCAAAGCCTGCCCAGCACCGGTGCGAGTCTCTCCTATGGACGCGCACCCCTCCCCAGGACGGACAGGAGAAGCACATGACCTACCAGAACACCATCGCCCGGATGCGCGAAGTGATCACCGCCAACGGGCCGAGCTGGGCCGCGATCGATCCCGAAAGCGCCGCGCGCATGGCGATCCAGAACCGCTTCGCCACCGGCCTCGACATCGCCAAGTACACCGCCAAGATCATGCGCGCCGACATGGCCGCCTATGACGCCGATCCGGCCCAGTACACCCAGTCGCTCGGCTGCTGGCACGGCTTCATCGCCCAGCAGAAGCTGATCGCGATCAAGAAGCACTTCGGTTCGACCAAGCGTCGCTACCTCTACCTTTCGGGTTGGATGGTCGCCGCGCTGCGCAGCGAGTTCGGCCCCCTTCCCGACCAGTCGATTCACG
>CAZQOO010000043.1:0-18609 GCA_964594845.1 uncultured Porphyrobacter sp.
GCCGGTCCAGAAGCGCCCGTCCTGCGCGCTGGCGGGCGCGCCGAGCGGGGATTTGCCATCCCGCCCGAGCACCGCGGCGAGCGCCCTTTCATAGCCCGGCGCGACGCTGACCTTGTCGAGCGCGGTCGCCAACCCCTGCCGCCCGGCCTCGCGTTTGGCGCGGGCTTCACGGTCACGGGTGAGCGCGGTGTGCTCGCGCTCGATCCCGGCGAGTTCGGCGCGCGCGGTTGCGAGCCGGGCCGAGGCCTCGTCGCGCGCGGTCTGCAATTCGCCCTTGCGCGCCTGATCGGCGGCGAGCCTTTCGCGCAAGGCAGCGACTTCGGTGACTGCGGCCTCGGCAGCCTGCTTCGCGGCGGCGACTTCGGCTTCGGCATCGCCGCTGGCGGCAAGTTCGGCGCGGGTGCGGGTGAGCCGCGCCATCTCCGCCTCGACCCGCGCGAGGCGCGCGCCTGCCTGTTCGACCGCCGCTTCGGCGACGCGCCATTCGGCCTCGACCCCGGCGTGATCGGCGGTCGCTTTTGCCAGTGCGAGTTCGGCGGCGCGGCTGGCGCGTTCGGCATCCTCGGCGCGGTTGGCGAGGGCGGGGCGGGCGGCCTCGGCCTCGGTAACCGCGTTACGGCTGGCGGCGACTTCGGCATCGAGCCGCGCCAGCGCTTCGACCGCACTGCTGGTCAGCCGGTCGGCATCGGCGCGATCCTCCTCCAGCCGGGTCTGCTGGCGGGTGAGATCGGCGAGGCGGGTTTCGGCGGCTTCGAGCTTTTCGGCGAGCGCGGCCATGCGGTGGCCGTGGGCGCTGGCATCGTCGCGCCGGTCGGCCAGTTCGTCGCGCGCTTCGGTGAGCGCCTGTGCCGCGTCCGCCTGCGCCTTCTGCGCCTCGGCGACCCGGGCCTGCGCCTCTGCGACTGCGGCATTGGCGCTTTCGGCCGCAGCCCGCGCTTCCTTGGCGGCAAAGGCGGCCTCCCGCCAGCGCGCGAACAGCAGGCGAGCCTCGGCGCTCTGGATCTTGTGGGTGAGCTCGGTATAGCGCTCGGCCTGCTTGGCCTGCCGCTTCAGCGAGGCGATCTGCGCGTCGAGCCCGGCCATCAGGTCTTCGAGCCGGGCGAGATTGGCTTCCGCGCCGCGCAGCTTGCTTTCGGCATCCTTGCGGCGGACGTGCAGACCGGCGATCCCGGCGGCTTCCTCGAGCATTGCGCGGCGTTCGGCGGGCCGTGCGGCGATCACCGCGGCGATCTTGCCCTGGCTGACGAGCGCGGGCGAATGCGCGCCGGTGGCGGCATCGGCGAAGGTCAGCGCCACATCCTTGGCGCGCACGTCGCGGCCGTTGACGCGGTAGGCACTGCCTGCCCCGCGCTCGATCCGGCGCGTGACGACCAGCTCCTCGCCGCCGTCATCCTCGGCATGGAGCACCACTTCGGCAAAGTCGCGGGGTGGCCTTGTGGAGGTGCCCGCGAAGATCACGTCCTCCATCCCGCCAGAGCGCAGCGACTTGGCCGAGGTTTCCCCCATGACCCAGCGGATCGCTTCGAGCAGGTTGGACTTGCCGCAGCCATTGGGGCCCACGACCCCCGTCAGCCCCGGTTCGATGCGCAGTTCAGCCGGCTCGACGAAGCTCTTGAATCCGCTGAGCTTGAGCCGGTGGAACTGCATCGGGCCGGTGCCTCGCCGCGCCGCCCGTCAGCGCGCGCCGGCGCGCTGGAGGATGGGTTCGAGCATTTCCCAGGTGTTGACGTCGAGCTTCTTGCCGTTGAGCACGAAGGTCGGCGTCCCGGTGACACCGACTTCCTGCGCCTGGGCTTCGGAGGCCTTGACCATCGCGTCGATCTTGGCGGTGTCGGTCAGGCAGGTGCGCGCCTGATCGGCGCTGAGGCCGCGGGCGGCGAAGAAGTCGAGCAGGCCGGTGACTTCGGCGACCTTGGCGAACCGCTGTGCGGGCGGGAGATTGGCCGCCGCCTGAACCGCTTCCGGGTTGCCCTGCAGACCGGTGAAGACCTGCTCGAGGTTCTGCCACACCTCGTCCGAGAGCGGCTGCATCTGCTCCTTGGCGCCGCATTGCGCCATGGTCGCAATCACGATGTCGAAGGGATTGAGGAAGATCTCGCGCTGTTCGAAGCTGACGACGCCGCTGGCGACATATTTGCTCTTGAGCGGCTGCTTGCCGGTGACCGAGAAGGTCGCGCAGTGGCCGCAGGTGTGCGAGGCGAATTCGACGAGCTTGAGCGGCGCGTCGGGATTGCCGAGCAGGAACCCGCCTTCGGGGGTGACAGTGACGGTCTCGGTCCAGCTCGACCCCGGCGGCGCGGTGACAGCGGGCAGGGCCTCGCCTTCGGCAACCTCGCCGGGGGCGGCATCATCGCCGCAAGCAGCGAGCGCCAGCGGGGCAGCGGCGAGCAGGCCGAGCGCGAACAGACGGGTGAGTTTCATCGTCAGGGAATCCTCAGGGAAAAGTCGATTGCAAAGGATAGCCGCCTGCCTGCCGGTGCAGCAAGTGGCGTGGGCGAGGGTTGTGAACAAATCCGCGTCAGGGCTTGGCCGGTGCGCCGTCCGCGGCGGCAGCGAAGCGTGCCGAGAGCACCGGGTAGAGCGTCTCCCAGCTGTGCACCTCGTCCAGCAGCTTGCCATCGAGCGCGAAGCTGGGGGTCGAATTGACCCCGAAATCGGTGAAATCCGCCTCGCCGTTGTCGATCAGCTTCTTGGCTGCGGCATCGTTCATGATGCAGGCATTGACTTCGGTGATCGACTGGCCGCGCTGCACCATCATGTCGGTCCACCCGAGCGCGCTGGCGGCGTTCATGCGGCTCGCCTTGTCGGCGCGCGCCCAGATCTGTTGCTGACTTTGCGGAGCGTTCTGCGCCTTGGCCATCCACTGGCGCTGGCCATACATGAAGGCGCGATGGCGCTCCTTGAACCCGGCCGGATCGCCGCATTGCACCAGCAGCGAGATGGTAAGGTCGAGCGCGTTGCGGATCACCGGACGCACCTCCACCGCCATCTTGCCGGGCAACAGCAGCGTCATGTCCATCGCCGGCTCGCCCTGCATGGTGAAACTGGCGCAGTGGCCGCAGGTATAGCTGACGAATTCGATCAGCCGGGTTTCGGCCTTGGGATTGCCGACCAGGTGGCCGCGCTCGGTGCGCTCGACCGCCGCGCTCCAGTTGCCCTGAGGATCGACGCCCTTGAAGGCGCTGCCCGGACTGCCGAGATCCTGCTGCGCGCCCAGCGGCGCGGCGAGAGCCGCGAGCGCGGCACCGAAAAGGAAGAGCGGACGCAAGGGCATGGCGGGTCCTGTCAGGTTTGCGGGGTTTCTTTGTCGCCGAGCGAGCGGGCGAGGGATTCGAGCACAGTGCGCAGTTCGGGGTCGCCGATGTCGCGCAAGCTGTCGCCCAGTTCAAGCGGGATCGGCTTGAGCGATGGCGGGGGCTTGGCGGGCCGGTCTGCCTGCGCAGGCGTGACCGCGCCCTGCCGCAGCTTCACCCGCGCCACCGCCTTGTAGCCGAAGAAGCGGTTCACCCGTTCGATGATTTCCGGGATCACCTGGCTGATCAGCGGCGCGTGGGCGGGCACGACCACCAGTTGCAGAATGCCCTCGGCCTTCTCGCCCGGGGGAAAGCGGATCGCCTCGGGGCTGCATATGCGGGCATGCTGCGGGCCGACGATCTCGGGCCAGCGGGTGACGACCGAGCTTTGCACAAAGCCGAAGCGGCGAAACGCGGTGCGGCCGATCTCGGGCATGAGATCGCCGATCGGGCGCACGCCCTGCCCGCGCGGGCGTGTGTAGGGCTTGATCTTGCCCTTGTTGTCGGAGGGTTTCTTGTCGCTTCCCATGTGTCCATCCGCCATGCCATAGGCGCGGGGTGACTGCCAGTATCTCCGCCAAAATCTCCGACCAGTTGCTCGCATGGTACGACGTCCATGCACGCGACCTGCCTTGGCGCCTGCCACCGGGCAGCGCGCTGCCGGATGATCCCGCGTGGCCCTACCGCGTGTGGCTGTCCGAGGTGATGCTCCAGCAGACCACCGTGGCGGCGGTGAAGCCCTATTTCGCGAAGTTCACGACGCTCTGGCCGACGGTCGAGGCGCTGGCGGATGCGAGCGAGGAGGCGGTGATGGCGGCCTGGGCGGGGCTCGGCTATTATTCCCGCGCGCGCAATCTCATCAAAGCGGCGCGCGCCGTGGCCGAACTTGGCGGCTTTCCTGCCACCGAGGCCGAACTGCGCGGCTTGCCAGGCCTGGGCGACTACACCGCCGCCGCCGTCGCCGCGATCGCCTTCGGCCAGCGCGCGGTAGTGGTGGATGCCAATGTCGAGCGGGTGGTGGCCCGCCTGTTCGCGATCGATGCGCCGCTGCCGGGGGCGAGGAAGGCGATCCGTGCCGCCGCCGCCGCGATCACGCCGCAGACCCGGGCCGGCGATTTCGCGCAGGCCATGATGGACCTCGGCGCGCAGACCTGCACCACCCGCAATCCGCGCTGCCTGCTGTGCCCCTTGCGCGAGGATTGCCGCGCGCGGGCGATGGGCGATCCCGAGCGATTGCCGGTCAAGCCCGCCAAAAAGGCCGTGCCCGAGCGGCACGGCACTGCCTTCTGGATCACGCGCGGCAACGGGGCCGAGGTGTGGCTGGTCACCCGCCCGGCCAAAGGGATGCTCGGCGGAATGCGCGCGCTGCCCGATGACGGCTGGAGCGCGCAAGAGCATGGCTCGGGAGCGGAGCCGATAGAAGGCGCATGGCGCAGCCTTGGCGCGGTGCGGCACGGGTTCACCCATGCCCAGCTTACGCTGGAGGTGAAGGCGCTGGAAACCGCCGTGGCGGTGCCGGGCGAGGGCCAGTGGTGGCCGGTCAGCCGGATTGCGGAAGCGGGGCTTGCGACCCTGTTCGCCAAGGCCGCGGCACTGGCGCTCGCCTAGAGGATCCCGCCGCCAAGGCTGAGACGCACCGCCGCGATCAGCAGCACGATCAGGCAGAAATTGCGCCCGCCGTCCTTTGATGACAGCGCGCCGAGGATCACGCCGATCACGATCACCGGCAGGGCGATCCAGTTGGCCGCTCCAAGCAGGGGCAACTGCGCCGGAATGACGATCACGAGGCTGACGAGGCCGAACAGATAGGCAAGAGCGTTGAGCATGTGTCTTATATGAATAGGACACCTTCGTTTTGCAAGTCCCATGCGCCTTGTGGCGATTGACCCTCGCGCCCGCGTGCCGCAGACACGATCGCGCAAGCCTTCGGAGATTCTGCCCCATGTCGACCCGCGCCCTTGATCTGCCTTCGCTCTCCCGTCGCTCGCTGTTTCGCCATGGCGCCCTGCTGGCCGGGGGCGCCGCGCTGTCGGGCCTGCCTTTCGGGCGGGCGTTGCTCGCGCATGATGTCGCCGAAAACTGGCCCAATGTTTCGGCGCTGGCCGACAAGTATGTCTCGGGCCGCAAGGTTGCCAACCTGCTGGTAACCTTCGGCTGGGGGCAGGAGGATCACGCCCATACGGTCGGCGGCGGCACGCTCTCGCTCGCCAAGCCCACGCCGGTCGATACGAATTCGCTCTATCGCATCTATTCGATGTCGAAGCCGATCACCGGCATGGCGATCATGATGCTGATCGACGAGGGCAAGCTGGCGCTCGACATGCCGCTGCACGAGGTGCTGCCTGCCTTCCGCGACATGCGCGTGCTGGTCGATCCCGAAGGCCCGCTGGAAAACACCGTGCCCGCCGAACGGCCGATCACCATCCGCCAGCTGCTCACGCACACGGCCGGGTTGGGTTACCAGATCATCAGCAAGGGGCCGCTGCTCAAGGCCTACAACGATCTCGGGCTGGTCGGCGGGCGGGTCAGCCGGATGCCGATCCCGGGCTTTCCCGCTGTCACGCCTGCGCCAGGACTGGAGGCATGGGCCGATCGCCTCGCCGGCCTGCCGCTGATGTATCAGCCGGCCACCAAGTGGAGCTATTCGTGCAGCATCGATCTGCTGGGACGGGTGGTCGAGGTGGCCAGCGGGATGGAGTTCGAGGCCTTCCTGAAGGCGCGGATCTTCGAGCCCTGCGGCATGAACAGCACGTGGATGCAGGTGCCGCAGAGCGAAGCCTACCGCCTCACCGACAATTACGGGGTCCTCGGCGGCAATGCCTTCCCGCTCGATCCGGGGCAGGCTTCGGTCTATCTCGATCCGCCCGAAGTGCCCGCGGGTGGCGGGGGCCTGGTGTCGAGCCCCAAGGACTATGACCGCTTCCTCAGGATGCTGCTCGGCTACGGGATGCTCGACGGGGTGCGGGTGATGAGCGAGGCGGCGGTGCGGGTCGGCACCTCCGATCTGCTGCCCAAGACGGTCGACACCAAGGGCAGCTGGATGGAAGGGCAGGGCCACGGCGCGGGCGGGCGCTCGGTCGGCCAGACCTTCGGCTGGGGCGGGGCGGCGGGCACGCTCGCCGCGGTCGATTTCGGGCTGGGCCTGCGTTCGACCCTGTTCACCCAGTACATGCCGTCCGATGCCTATCCGATCCGCGACGAATTCCTCGCCGCGATGGAGGCCGACATGGCGGCCAAGCGCGCGCAGAAGGCAGCGTGATGCATCACCGCATGTCTGGCCCGCTGCCGATGGCCTTTGCCGGCTCGCCGATCGACCGGGCCGATCATATCCGCGTCGATCCGGCAGCGCTCGGCAACCTGATGAACTGGCGGGCGCGGGTGATGAACCTCGATGGCCTGCTGCCCGAGTTCGACGAGAACGGGCATCTGCTGTGGCACACCATCGCCGATGTCGCGCCGGATGCCGAACTGGTGTTCCTCGGGATGCTCGACGAGAAGGCGCACTTTGCCCCGGTCCCTGCCGAGGGCTCGGGCGGCCCGGCGATGCCGCGCGCGTGGCAGGTGATGCAGATGCTCCAGCCGGAGGATCTGGCGATCTATGGCGGGGCGCGCAGCCTGATCGACTGGCACGCGCGCCACCGCTTCTGTGCCAATTGCGGGGCGCCCACCAAGCTGGTCAAGGGCGGTTGGCAGCGGCATTGCGACGCCTGCGGCACCGATCACTTCCCGCGCACCGATCCGGTCACGATCATGCTGGTCGAGCATGAAGACCGCCTGCTGCTCGGCCGCCAGCCGCGTTTTCCGCCCAGGATGTATTCCGCGCTCGCCGGCTTCGTCGAACCGGGCGAGACGATCGAGGAAGCCGTCGCGCGCGAGATCCACGAGGAAGCGGGTGTGCGCGTGCGCGATGTCCGGTATATCGCCAGCCAGCCCTGGCCTTTCCCGAGCCAGCTGATGATCGGCTGCACTTCGGTCGCGGACGATCCGACGCTCACCATCGATACCACCGAACTCGATGACGCTCGCTGGTTCACCCGCGCCGAGCTGGAGGAAGCGCGCGCGGCGGGCGAAGCGGGGACCGAACTGCTCTACTTTCCGCGCCCTTTCGCCATCGCGCATCACCTGATTGCATGGTGGCTCGACAGATGACCGACACGCTCACCATCGACATCTATTCCGATGTCATGTGCCCATGGTGCCTGATCGGCTATGGCCAGCTGACCAAGGCGCTGAAGGAACTCGACGGCGAGATCGCGGCCGAGATCCGCTGGCGGCCGTTCGAGCTTAACCCCGACATGCCGCCCGAAGGCGAGGAGCAGGAGGCGCATCTCCAGCGCAAGTATCGCCGCCCGGCGGAAGAAGGCGCACGTATCCGCGGACAGATGAAGACGATTGCCGAAGGGGCAGGGGTGTCGCTTTCCTATGGAGGGGAGGGCGAGGCTCCGCCGGCGATGATGTGGAACACGCGGGAGTGCCACAAGCTGCTTGCTTTCGCGCTCGAACAGGCCGGCCCTGCCGTGCAGACGCAGCTGAAGCTCGCGTTGTTCGCCGCCCACTTCAACCAGCGCCGCAACCTGTCGGACCGCACCGTGCTGCTCGATATCGTCGCCGGGATCGGCCTGCACCGCGAAGCCGCCAAGGTGGCGCTTGATGATCCCGAACTCGAAGCCCGCGTGATCGCCGAGGAACAGCAGGCCTGGGATCTCAACATCACCGGGGTTCCTGCGATGATCGTCAACAACCGCTTCATGATCCCCGGCGCACAGGCGCCCGAGGTTTACATCAATGCCCTGCGGCGGGTGGCAGCAAAAAGCCGGGAAGCGCGCTGACGCTCCCCGGCCCCTGCCAAGCCATTCGAACGGCGGCTTACATCGTCCAGCGCAGTCCGAGAAACACCGACCGGCCAACCGGGCTGGTCGGATAGGCGCGTTCGGTGATGAAGGGCCTCACGTTCGAGATGTTGTTGATCCCGCCGAACACCTCCATCCCGTAATCGGTGAAGTTGTACGAAGCCGTGACATTGTGGGTCCAGGTCTCGCCGGTGATGCCGGCCGGGCCGAACTGCGCTTCGACCGTGTCGATCTCGACCCCGCGCAGCGCCATCTCGCCAAGGTAGGTGACGGTGTAGTCGAGGTTGAAATCGCCGTAGCCGTAGCTTGCCGTGGCCCTGCCCGACCATTCGGGGCGCTGGAGTTCGCCCAGTTCCGGGTCGAAGTTGCCGAAATCGGTGGGGTCGAAAAAGAAGTCGATCTTGTCGACCCACGAAGCGGTCGCCGCAAGGCCGAGACGGTGCTCGCCGATGCTGGTGTTGTAGGAGATCGAGGCATCGACCCCGGCGGTCTCGATCCGGGCAAAGTTGATGGTGGTCAGGTTCAGCGAGGTGAAGCCGAGGAACTGTGCCGAGGAAGGATCGCGGTTGCGGGTGAAGGTGGCGCAGAAATCATTGGGGAAGGTGCTGCTGTCGTAGCAGTTGTCGACCACGTCCTGCGCCGGAATCGTATCGATGGCATCGTCGATCCTGATGTTGTAGTAGTCCGCCGTGATCGCGAGGCCGGGGATGAAGCGTGGCTGCAGCACCACGCCGACGGTGTAGGTATCGGCAGTTTCCTCGCGCAGATTGGGATTGCCCGAAATCGTCCCGGCGAAGCGTGCGCTGAGCGGATCGACGTAGCCTGCCGGAATGCCGTCCGCGCGGCAGTTGGTGATGCGGTTCTGGACGTTGGGATCGCCCGCAGCCACCAGCGCGTCGATTTCCGCCTGATCGCAGGGATCGAAGGGGCGGAAGAAGGCGGCCTGCGCCGGGGCGAACAGCTCGGAGATGTTCGGCGCCCGCACCGCGCGCGAATAGGTGCCGCGCACGCGGATGTCCTCGATCGGCGACCAGAAGCCGTTGATCGCGTAAGTGTAGACCGTGCCCGCCGTGCTGTAGTTGGAGAAGCGCCCGGCCAGTTCCAGCCGCAGTTCCTGGATGAAGGGCACATCCTCGATAAGCGTGGTGCCGAGTTCGGCAAACAGTTCGACCACATCGTACTTGCCGCCCGAGTTCTGGAAGAACCCGTCGGGCGGGGTGGCGAGCGAGGTCTGCGAGAAGCCCTGTCCGTTGAAGCCCGGCGCATCGCCGACGAACTGGCCGGCGGTGCCGTCGACCGTGGTCACCGGCAGGATGCCGCGCACCAGCGGATCGAAGGTCGAGAAGCTCTTTTCCTCGCGATACTCCGCGCCCACGGCGAATTGGATGCTGTCATAGGGAAGGTTGAAGAAGGCCGAGGTGTCGCCGTTCACGAGGGCGTGGAACTCGAGCAGTTCGGTGCGGAAGGTGTTGATGGTGGTGGTGGTGATGAAGTCCACCGCCTCCTGGCTGATCGAGCCGACCCCGAACAGGTTGGCCGGACGGCATTCGCCCTGTCCGGGGACGAAGGTGAGGTAGCCGAACTCGCCGGTCGGGATGCCGAACACGGTGGCAGGCGAGCGCACCGCGGGGTTCAATTCGCTGCGGCACACCGGGTTGCCGCGGGCATCGCTGGTCACGTCGATGGCGGCAAGGAAGCGGTCATACAGCACGTTGTTGCGGTTGATCGCCTTGAGATCATACCGGCCCCAGTTGCCCGAGACATCGAAGCTGATCTCGTCCGACAGGTTGCCCTTGAACCCGCCGACGAAGCGGAAGGTCTCGGAGATGTTGGTGTCGATGTTGGGGCCGAGATCGGTCGGGTCGCGGGTGATGAACAGGCCCCCCGCGGCATCCGAGATCGGGCGCAGCACGTCCGGGATGAAGGGGTTGTCGGGCGCAATGGTCAGAAGGTCGTAGAACGAGTTCTGGTTGGTGCCGAAGGTGGTTTCCTGGCGGAAATACTTGCCCTCGAAATAGACGTTCACGCTGTCCGAGATGTCGTAATCGGCGAGCACGTTGATCCCGTAGCGTTCGGTCTTGGGGATCAGGTAGCCGCCGTTGTCAAAGATGTTGCCCTCGCCGCCGAAGGCGTTGAAGTTGCCGGCAATCAGTCCGTCCTCGTCAAGCACTTCGATGCCGTTGGCGGTGGCGATGTAGCAGCCGCCCAGCGCACCGAAGCCCAGGTAGTCGAACAACCCGTTGAAGCCGGTGAAGCTTTCGAGGCAGTCGCTTTGCCCGTCACCGTCGATGTCCGAATTGGGGTCGGCGAAGTCAGCCGGGATGATGACGCCGCCGGCGGAGGTGATCTGGAAACCGTATTGCGAACCGATGGCACGGGTCGGGGCGCCGAGCGCGCGGTCGATCAGCGCCTGTTCGGCAGCGGTCGGCGTGGTGCCGGTCGGGAAGATCTGGTTGTAGCGCGCGGTGCCGGGCAGCGGGATCGCGAAGCCGTAGGGATAGCGGCCCCGCGCAGTGCTGAAGAAGTTGCTGAGGTTCGGCGTGCTTGCGCCGAGATCGCCGCGCTGGAAGCGCAGCGCCGGGTTGGGGCCGTTGGTCGCAATGTTGCCGTTGCGGAACTGCTCCCGGTCGCCGAAGCGCAAGCCATTGTCATAGCTGTAGTCGCCCACCAGCGTGATGTTGCCGCGCCCTTCGGCAAAGTTCTTGCCGAACTTGATGTAGCCATCAAAGTTGCCGGCATCACCTTCGGTCGAAAGACCGCCGGTCGCGCCCAGCTCAAGTCCGTCGAATTCGCGGTCGAGCACGAAGTTGACGACGCCCGTCACCGCGTCCGCACCATAGACTGCCGAGGCGCCGCCGGTGAGGACTTCGACCTGCTTGATCAGCGAGGAGGGGATCGAGTTGATGTCGACCACCGAGGTTTCGGCCACGCCCGCGACATGGCGGCGGCCATTGACCAGCACCAGCGTACGCTGCGCGCCAAGCCCGCGCAGGTTGAGGGTCGCTGCCCCCACTGCGCCGCCGCCACCGGTTTCGCTCGGCGCGATCGACTGGGCCGAGGTGACTGACGCGGAAAGCGAGGGAATGGTGCGCAGCGCGTCGGCCACTTCCTGCTCCCCGCGGAAAGACTCGGCGGTGATGCTGACGACGGGGGAGGGGGAATCGAGGTTGGAATCGCGGCGCAGGCGCGAACCGGTGACGACGATCGCCTCCTCGCCGGGGGCTTCGGCGGCAGCAGCGGCGCTGGCGGCCAGCACTTCCGGTTCGGCGTCGGCAGCGACATCGTCGGCGGCCGCTGCCACGGCGGGCGAGAAGGTGGCCAGGCCGGTCATCAGGGTGGTGGAAAGAAGGGTGCGACGGATCAGTTTGTTCTTGGAGATGTTCATCAAGGCCCCCGGAGGTTGGGTTTAATGTTCCTCCCCTGCAATTGGCCGGTCCGCGTCTGATGCACGGATACGCCCAAATCGTTTGCACACTTCCCCTGAGGTGCAGTCCGATAATCACACGATGTGGATTTAAAGAAAGGCACACCATGCGCCATTTGACTTATATAGTCAGTGGATCGTCATGAAACCTTTATTGAGCATTACTGGAATGCCATTTAGCCTTTTCTACAAGGACTTGGTCTGATCGTGCTTGCAGAGTGGAGGGCGGTCAGGCCCGTCATGTGCTGCCTGAACAGAACTCCGCTGCGCTCGCCGCACGCTCCGAATCGGAGCCGGCGCACGCAAGGGCGGCGCGCAGCGTGCGCTTCAGCAACCATGGTTCGAGCATCCGGCCGACAAGGTAGACCACGAAGAACAGCCCCGCGAGCACATAGGCGGGGGTGGGATCGAACTTCTCCTTGTCCTTCTTGTCCTTGTCTTTCTTTTTCTTGGCCGGGTCCTCAGGCGCTGGCGCACCGAGAAACCGGTCAACGGGATGGAGTTCGGGAACCGGCCTGGCCTCATCCTTGTCCTTCTCGGCATCCTTGCCGGCCGCCTGTGCCGCCTCGGCCGCGGCCTTTTCCCAGCCGTTGACCGTCACCATCAGCTGGGCAAAGGCAAGGAACAGCAGCGGCGCAAGAAAGCACAGCAGCAGCGCCTTGCTCGTCACGTTGAACATCAGCCGCGAGGCGCCGTCCGGCGCTTGCGCGAGCCGCAGGGTGCCATGAGTGAAGGTGGCAAGCTTGTCCTGCGCTGCCGGATTGTGCTTGGCATAGGTCAGCGTGTCGCCTTCGACCGCGTAGGTCGTGCCGGGTGCGCGGAACAGCGGATCGAGCCGGGCGAAGGCTTCGGCCGGGGTCAGCGGCTCATCGAGCGGCACTTCGCCTTCGGCGCGCCAGATCCGGTCGATATAGGGCAGGGCAAGCCTCATGCCCCTCGCTCCGTCGCCCGCGTCCGGCTCACTCCGCCGGTTCCGGTTGCTGCGTTGCGCCAGCCGGAAGGGCGAAGCGCCGGTTCAGCCATGCCCGGAAGGTCTTGTAGCCCTCGGTGAAGGGGTAATGCATGGTCTCGGCAATATCCATCCGGCGTCCGCCTTCCATGCCGAGCAGTTCCGCCTCGCCATCGACGCAGGTGCCGAAGATCCGGTCCCAGATGATCCAGGTGCCCGAATAGTTGCTGCGGGTCGCCTCGTAATCCTGCGAGTGGTGCACCGAGTGATGCTCCACCGTGTTGAAGATGAAACGCCACCAGCGCGGCGTGTTGAAGCGCACGTTGATGTGCTGGTAAGTCGAGACGGCCATCCCGATCGCCCCCGCCAGCAAAAAGGCGCGCGGCAGGAAGTCGAAGAACCCGCCGATCCCCAGCCCGATCAGGAACAGTTCGACCGGATTGCCGACCGCGCCCTTGTTGATGTTGAGCTGGGTGATGTAGTGGTGCGGCGCGTGGGTGAGCCACAGCGGGTACCAGTTGTGCATGCCCCTGTGCATCCAGTACTGGCCGAAGTCGAAGATCATCGAGATCAGGATCGCCTGCAGCAGCAGCGGCAGGCCGGTGAACCAGCTGAACTTCTCCCAGTCGAAGGCGTTCTGCACCGCCTCGATCATCACGCCGTCGCCGATATAGGCATCGACCATCCTGAGGATCGTGTAGCCGAGGCCGACATAGAACAGGTCCGTCGCGAACTCTTTCCAGGTCAGCTGCCAGCTGCGGTAGCGCGGATTGACCCATTCGAGCCCGAGCAGCAGCACCTTGAAACCAAGGCCGATGGCGATGCCGATCGAGGCCAGCGCCCATTCGTTGGGGGCATAATACCAGAAGGCGATCAGGCCAAAGAGCACGGCAGGCTGGAAATACGTGAAGACAAACTGCTTGATCGGCCCGCCTTCGACCTTGCCGATGTTTTCCCAGCCGACCGTCACCGGCGCGTCGGCACCGATGATCCGCTTACCTACCTGCACTCCGGCCATTGCGCACTCCGTTCAGCGTCGTCTGTTAACCCGTCTGCCTCGTCCAGTGCCGGTGGTCTGGCCCGCCCGAGGCAATGATCCCCGCCCGATGCTGTCCCCACCTCCATGGCAAGCTGGGGCGTCCGGGTAAGTGGCCAAATGACGTAGTGGGTGCGGCGCGTCACAGGCGCCTCGTCCCAAGCCGTTCTAATCCGAGATCATTCGCACCGCGAGCGCGGTGGCCGCGGCACGGGTTTCGACGCCGAGCTTGCGAAACACCTGCTCCAGATGCTTGTTCACGGTGCGCGGGCTGATGCCGAGAATCTCGCTCACCGTGCGATTGGTCTTGCCGTAGCTGACCCACAGCAGCACTTCGGCCTCGCGCCGGGTCAGGGTGGTCTGCTTCAGCAGCAGATCGACCTTGGAGGCCTCGCCCACCTCGGTGATCCTGAACAGGGTCTCGCCCGAGCGTTCATCGCCTGTCGCCAGTGCCAGTTCCAGCTCGATCCCGGCGAGCGCCAGCGTAAGGGTGCCCGAATGGCCCGGATCGGCCAGCGCCATTAGCCGCGCCGGCGCGATGCCGGAAGGCAGGCCAGCGCTGGCGGGATCCCATGCGGGGTCGACGCGCTGGAACAGGCTCTCGGCCTGCGGTGTGCACCAGATCAGCGTCCCCGCGCCATCCACCGCCATCAGGCTGCGGCCTGCCCGTCCGAGCGCCAGCCGCGAGCGATAGGACGCGCGGGCGTTGGCCAGATGCACCCGTATCCGGGCGAGCAGCTCGTCCACCACAACGGGCTTGCGGACATAGTCGACCCCGCCGGTCTGGAGCGCGGCGACGACGTGTTCGGGATCGGTGAGGCCGGTCATGAAGATCACCGGGATATGCGCGGTCGCCGGGTTGCGCTTGATCGCCTGCGTGGTCTCCAGCCCGCTCATGCCTGGCATCAGCGCGTCCATCAGGATGAGATCGGGCGCGGCCTCGGCCAGCAGTTCGAGCGTCGCCTCGCCGCTGCGCGCGATCAGCACGTCCATGCCCTCGGCCTCGAGGGTATCGACGAGGAAACGCAGCGAATCCGGATTGTCGTCGACCACCAGGATGCAGTCACGCGTCGTCATGGTGCACCTCCCGTGCCTGCCGCCGCACTGGCCAGCGCCGCCAGCGCCTTGAGATCGAACGCGTCGAGACAGGTGCGCAGCCGTCCGGCAAGCGCGGCCGTGTCCGGGCCGAGCGCGGCGAGCGCATCGATCCGGGCCTCGATCGCGCGCACATGGCCGATCCGCACCAGGCGGACGATCTCGGCGAGATGGGGCTCGGCTCCGGCTGCAACCGGCGCGGGCAGCGGCGCCACCGTGCTGGCAGGCGGTATGATCCGAGGCCATTCGAGTTCGAGCTGCGCGCTGATCACGCCGAGCAGCCGATCGAAATCGAAGGGCTTGGTGACGAACACGTCGGCCGCTGCGCTGGCTTGGGAACGAGGATCCGAATCCGGCACCTCGCCCGAAAGCATCACGATCCTGAGCGTCGGCCCATGGCGCTGGCGCAGTATGGCGGCAATTTCCCAGCCGCTCATGCCCGGCATCGACACGTCGAGCAGCACAAGATCGGGCTGTACGCTCGCCGCGAGCGCCAGCCCTTCCTCTCCCGCGGCCGCGCTTTCCACCTCGAAGCCACGCGGTTCGAGCAACCCGCGCAGGGCCTCGCGGTGGGCGGGATCATCATCGATCAGCAGCACTCTGCGGGTCCGCCCGAGATAGAAGCGCGCGCCTTCACCTTCGGGCAGATCGGCGGGCGGGGAGAGCGGCTGCGACAGCATCAGCCTGACGATGAAGCGCGAGCCTTCGCCCGCCACGCTTTCGACCCGCAAATCGCCGCCCATGATGTGAACCAGCGCCTGGGTGATCGCAAGGCCGAGGCCGATCCCGGCGCGCTCGGCCGCTGCCCCGCCGCGCTCGAACGGCAGCAGGATGCGCTCGATATCGGCAAGCGCGATGCCGATGCCGCTATCGGCCACCTCGAAGGTCGCCAGTTCGTTGCGGTAATGCACCTTCAGCGCGACCTCGCCGTGATCGGTGAACTTGATCGCGTTCGAGAGCAGATTGATCAGCACCTGCCGCAGGCGTTTGGGATCGGTGCGGACGTATTCCGGCAGGGTCGGCGGCAGATCGAGCCGCAGCACCAGCCCCTTGAGCGCCGCCTGCGGCTCGAACATCGCAGCCACCTGTTCGAGGAAGGCGGGAAACCGGATCGTGTCGCGCGCCAGCTTCAAGGAACCGCTTTCGACCTGGGCGATATCGAGCAGGCCCTCGACCAGATTGGACAGATGCTCGGCGCTGCGGCGGATGACCTTGCCGGCCTGCACCCCGTCCCGCCCGTCACCGCGTTCGAGCAGCTGGGCATAGCCGTAGATCGCGTTCAGTGGCGAGCGGATCTCGTGGCTGACGCTGGCGAGGAACCGGGTCTTGGCCTCGTTTGCAGCTTCGGCGGCTTCCTTGGCGCGCGCCAGCGCTGTGTATTCGTCGAGCAGCGCCGCAAGCGTTGCGGCGTGCTCGCTTTCGCCTTGCTCTTGCAGCCAGGCCAGCAGGGTGTGGGCAGCGGCTTGCGGCAACTACAGCCCCCCGATGTAAGCCCGCCAGCCGCCCAGATGGGTGATGTCCTCGGCCCCGGTGAGTGCGCGCGGTTCGGCGACGAAGCCCTTGACGCTGGTGCCGTCGGCCAGCTGGACCGTGCCGATCGCGAGCGGGGGCGGGACCTCGGCGACGAAGCTGCCGAATTCGGCAAAGCCCAGCTCGTAGACTTCGAGCGCGATCGCGGCCCCGCCATCGCTGCTGTGCACCAGCGCGGGCTTCGGCGGGACGCTCTCGGCCATGGCATAGAGCTTGTAGGTCGGAGCGGTGGTGAAGGCGCCGACGAACCTGGCATTCCGGCTGGTGAGCTGCCAGTGCAGCGGCATGCCTTCGAGGTGGGCGCCGACGACGGCGAGCTTGATGGTGTCCATGTGGTCTCCGGTGTCGAGCGGGGGGAGGGGCGGAAGGCCGGCTAGGGACAGATAGGCATCCGCGAGTGCGATCAGGGCCTTGTCGCTGTGGGCCGGCCCGATCAGGGTGATCCCGAAGCCGGTGTTGTTGGATTTGACGCCCGCCGGGACGGCAATCGCGGCCATGTCCAACAGATTGACGAAATTCGTGTAGCGCCCGAGGTTGCTGTTAAGCGCCACCGGCGCGGCCGCCAGCTCGGCCACGCGATAGGTTGTGCCGGTGGTGGGAAAGGCGAGCGCATCGACGCGTCCCCACAGCGCCTCGGCATGGCGGGCGAGGGCGGCGAGGCGGTAGATGCCGTTCCATGTCTCGACCGCGCTCATCGCAAGGCCGGGTTCGAGAATGCTGCGCACCGTGGGGTCGATCGCGTCGGGGTTGTCGCGCAGCAGGCCTTCGACCGACGCTGTGCGCTCGGCCACCCACGGCCCGCCATAGAGCAATTGCGCAGCCTCCAGCAGCGGGGCGATGTCGATTTCGACAAGCTCGCCTTGCGTCCCCAGCACCGCAAGCGCGCGGTCGTAGAGTTCCTCCGCCTGCACATCGCCGAAGAACACCCGCTGATCCGCGCGCGGCACGCCGATGCGCTTGCCCGTGATCGCCACATCGGCGAGCGGGCGCGAGAAGGGATCGCCCGCGTCGAAGCCCGCCACCACGGCATCGACCAGCGCCGCATCCGCCAACGCATCGGTGAACACCGTGATGCAGTCGATCGAGCGGCAGGCGGGGATAAGGCCTTGCGTACTCCACCGGCCCTTGGTGGGCTTGAACCCGACGAGGTGGTTGAACGCCGCCGGCACCCGTCCCGATCCCGCCGTGTCGGTGCCCAGCGCGAAGGCGACCAGCCCCGCCGCCACCGCCACCGCCGAGCCGGAGGACGATCCCCCGCTGACATAGGCAAGGTTCGAGGCATTGCGCGGAATGCCATAGGGGCTGCGGGTTCCGACCAGCCCGGTGGCGAACTGATCGAGATTGGTCTTGCCGACGCAGATCGCCCCCGCCGTCTCCAGCCGCGCGATCACGCTTGCCGAGGCTTCGGGGCGATAGGCGAAGGCGGGGCAGGCGGCGGTGGTCTCGAACCCGGCAACGTCGATATTGTCCTTCGCCGCATAGGGCACGCCCGCCAGCGGCAGGGGCTCGCCCGCCGCAACGCGCGCATCGATGATGCGGGCCTGCGCGAGCAGATCCTCCGTCGCCGCACGGCTGATCCACACCTGTGGCTGGATAGCATCATAGGCCGCAATGCGCGCGAGCGTGGCTTCCATCACCGCGACGGCGCTGGTCTCGCTCGCGTTGACGGCGGCGGCGATGGCTCCGGCGGAGAGGCGGGTGGGTGCCATCACGATGCCCTCCGCAGGGCCAGCATCGGCGCGCCCGGCTGGAGCGACTGGCGCTCTTCGATATAGAGCGCGGCGATGGTGCCGCTGGCCGGACTTTCGAGCGGACATTCCATTTTCATCGCCTCGATCACCGCAATCACGTCTCCGGCCGCAACTTCATCGCCCGGGCCCACCATCAGCTTCCACACGCTCCCGCCGAAGGGTGCCTCGATCAACTCGGTGCCTTCGGGAAGCGCAATCGTCGCGGCCTCGCCGGGGGTGTCCTCGGTGAGCAGGTCGGTGACGCGGTCGAACTCGCCGCTCGCCTGCCAAGCCGCGCGCTCGGCGTCGAAGGCGGCCTGACGGGTCGCCTCGAAAGCGGCAATGCTCTCGGCGTTTTGCGCAAGGAAAGCGCGGTAGTCGGCCAGCCGGAAGGTCGTCTCCTCGATCCGGATCGCGCGGCGGCCGGCGGGGAAATCGCGCCGCCATTCGGCCAGCGCCTCCGCGCTGACGGGATGGAAACGGATCTGGTCGAAGAAGCGCAGCAGCCACGGCTTGCCATCGGTGAAGGCGCCGCCCTGCCGATGCGTGTTCCATACCTGGATGGTGCGCCCGAACAGCTGGTAGCCGCCCGGCCCTTCCATCCCGTAGATGCACATGTAGGCTCCGCCGATCCCCACCACATTGGGCGGCGTCCAGGTGCGCGCGGGGTTGTATTTGGTGGTCACCAGCCGGTGGCGCGGA
>CAZQOO010000044.1:0-1806 GCA_964594845.1 uncultured Porphyrobacter sp.
CCGAGGAACGACAGGCTGCCGATCATCGTCCCGCCATTGGCGAGTTCGCCAGCCACCACCGAAACGGCAAGACCCAGTGCGATCTGGCGCAGAATTGCGCCCGGCGCCTCGGTCCGCGCGAGGATCGAGGCCAGCCAGCCCAGAGTTGCCCCCAACACGATCAGCACCAGCAACGCCATTTTGTCCGTCATCTCCATGAAGCACCGGCACCCTTCGTTTCGGGCCGGTCCGACTCTCAAACCAGCGGGGGCGTGGCTGGTTCCAGCCAATCGCTCTATCGCAAGGTGAGCCACGCAAGGCCGGCCAGGCCGATCACGATGCGATACCAGGCGAAAGGCGCAAACCCGATCTTCGTGACCACCGCGACGAACCCCTTGACCACCACCAGCGCGGTCACGAAGCCGACTGCCGAGCCGATCGCGATCAACTCCAGATCATGCGCGGTCAGAACGGTGGCGTGCTTCGCCATCTGATAGACCGTCGCTCCGGTCAGAGTCGGCACGGCAAGGAAGAAGCTGAACTCCGCCGCGGTCTTGCGGTCGACGCCAAAGGCCATCGCCCCGAGGATCGTCGCGCCCGAACGGCTCACCCCGGGGATCATCGCGAGGCACTGGACGAGGCCGATCAACACTGCGGTGCGCAGCGGCACACCGGCGACACCCGGTCCTTCGGCGGGCGGGTTGGCCCAGCGCTCGATGCCGAGGATCGCCACTCCGCCCAGCACCAACGACCAGCACACCAGCACCGCGTTGCCAAGAAAGCCCTGGATCACATCGCCGAAGGCAAGCCCGAGCAGCACCGCCGGAAAGAACGCCACCAGCAGATTGCGCACGAAGGCGATAGCACCCTTTTCGAACCCGAACAGGCCCCTGGCCACCTCCCAGAAGGTGCGCCAGTAAAGCACCACGATCGCCAGGATCGCCGCCGGCTGGATGGCGATGTTGAACACCTCCCACTCGCTCTGGTCGAAGCCCAGAAACTCGGTGGCGAGGATCAGGTGCCCGGTCGAGGACACGGGCAGGAATTCGGTCAGCCCTTCAAGGATGCCGAGCAGGATCGCGGCTAAGGTGTCGGTCATGGGCGCACCGCTTCGACGAGCGGGCCGCCCAAGTCAACCAAAAGGCCCGCTTCAGCGGGGAAGCGGGCCTCGGACCGGCTTACCAGATCCGGACGCGCTTTTCAGGCGGCAGGTACATCGCATCGCCCGGCTTCACGCCGAAAGCCGCGTACCATTCGTCGAGGTTCCGCACGACGCCGTTGACGCGGTATTCCTCGGGGGAGTGGCTGTCGGTGCGCAGGCGGGTGCGGTAGTTCGCCTCGCGCTGGGTCGAACGCCACACCTGCGCCCAGGCGAGGAAGAAGCGCTGGTCGCCGGTCAGCCCGTCGATCACCGGCACATCCTTGCCCTTGGTGGCGAGCTTGTAGGCGCGGTAAGCCATGCTGAGCCCGCCGACATCGCCGATATTCTCGCCGAGGGTGAGGCGGCCGTTGACGCAGGTCTTGCCCTCGTCGAGCGGGCAGAAGGCGTTGTACTGCGCCACCAGCGCATCACCGAGCGCGTCGAAGGCGGCACGGTCGGCATCGGTCCACCAGTTGCGCAAGGTCCCGGTGGCGTCGGACTTGGAGCCCTGATCGTCGAAACCGTGGCCGATCTCGTGGCCGATCACCCCGCCGATCGCGCCGTAGTTCACCGCGATGTCGTTGGTCAGCGCAAAGAACGGCTGCTGGAGGATTCCCGCCGGGAACACGATCTCGTTCTTCACCGAGTTGTAATAGGCGTTCACCGTCTGCGGCAGCATGCCCCAT
>CAZQOO010000044.1:1816-16731 GCA_964594845.1 uncultured Porphyrobacter sp.
GGCTGGCCCAGCTTGGCGACATTGTCGGCCCGCTGCCACGCAGCAGCAGCCATGCGGTTGGTGATCGGTTCGCCGGCGGCCATGGCGAGGCCTTCATAGGTCTCGAGGTTGGGGCGGTAGCCGATCTTGGGATCGAAGCTGGCCAGCTTGGCGCGCGCCTGGGCCTTGGTTTCCTCGCCCATCCACTTGATTTCGGTGATCGATTCGGCCAGCGCGAGGCGCAGGTTGGCGACCAGTTCGTCCATCGCCGCCTTGTTCTCGGGCGGGAAGTAGCGCGCGACATATTCCTTGCCGATCAGCTCGCCCAGCAGGCCCTCGGCCTCGCCGATCGCGCGCTTCCAGCGCGGGCGCTGTTCGGGGGTGCCGCGCAGGGTCTTGCCGTAGAAGGCGAAGTTCGCCTCGTCGAACCGCTTGGGCAGCACGGCCGCATTGCCCGAGAGGAACTCCTTGATCATCCACGCCTTGAGCGTTTCGACCGAGGTCTGCTCCAGCAGCGCGAACATGCCCGGAAGGCCCGTGCCGATCTTGGCGAGGGTCGCCTCGTCGAGCTTGAGCTGGGCGATTTCCTCGGCCGTGGGCGGCATCAGCGCGACCACGAAACCCGGGCTCTCGGCAATGCCGATCTGCGCCAGCATCGCGGCCACCGGCACGCGCCCGCCGATCGCGACCAGCTCGTCGGCGGTCAGCAGGTTGTAGGTCAGGTCGCGGTTGCGGCGCACGGCCCGGTCCCACGCGACAGTGCGGGCAATCTGGTCCTCGAAGGCATAGACCTCGGCGGCCTGCATCTCGGGGTCCTCGTAGCCCGCCTCGCTGAGCAGGAAGGCGAGATAGGACTTGTAGGCGTCCTGGATCGCCGCGCCCTTTTCGGAGGTGTCGAGATAGTAGTCGCGGTCGGGCATCCCGAGTCCGCCGAAGCCGATCTGGGCGATGTGACGGTCGGGCTGCTTGGCATCAATGCCCACACCGCCGCCAACGGGGCTGGCAAAGCCCGGCTCGGCCCACAGTCCGGCAAGGTCCTCGAGAGTCTTGGCGGCCTTGATCCGGTCAAGCCACGGCTGCGCCGGAGCCAGCCCTGCAGCCTCGATCGCGTCGGTATCGAGATAGGCCTTGTAAGCGCTGATGATGCGCTGTTCGTCGGGCGAGAGGGCCGCGGGGTCCTTTGCTCCAAGATCGTCCATGATCGCCTTGACGTCGGCGGTGCTCTTCTCGCCCAGCAGGGTGAAGGCACCGATCCGGCTGAATTCGGGCGGCAGCGGATTGGCGTCGATCCAGCGCTTGTTGGCGAAGGCGTTGAAGTCGTCGCCCGGCTTGATGTCGGTGGCCAGCAGCGCCGGATCGAAGCCCCAGGTCCCGAAGCTCATGGTCGGCAGGGCGGAGCCTTCCGTCTCGCCCTCGGCCAGCAGCACTTCGGTGTCGTCCCCGTGGGCGTGGGCATCGTCATTGGCGAAGGCCGGCGCGGCGAGCACAAGCAGGCTGGCGCCGAGCAGGGCTGCGGTTCTGGTGATCATGTCTGGTTTCCCCGAAAAGCTGTCGCAGATGATCTGCGGTACGTCACCCTAACGTCGTGCGCGGCAAAGGGTTGCGGTTCGTCCACCGCGCCACGCACTTTGTCGAAAAGCGAACAGGGTCAGGCCGCGTCGGCGGCGAATTGCAGTCGGGCGAGGCGCGCGTAGAGCCCGCCGGCCTTGGTCAGCGCGTCATGGGTGCCCTGTTCGACAATCCGGCCCTCGTCGAGCACCACGATCCGGTCGGCGGCACGCACCGTGGCGAGGCGGTGAGCGATCACCAGCGTGGTGCGGTCCTTCATCAGGCCTTCGAGCGCCTGCTGGACGAGCTGCTCGCTTTCGGCATCGAGCGCGCTGGTCGCCTCGTCGAGCAGCAGGATCGGCGCGTCGCGCAGCAGTGCGCGGGCGATGGCGACACGCTGCTGCTGTCCGCCGGACAGCTGGGTGCCGCCCTCGCCAAGGTAGGTGTCGAGGCCGTTGGGGAGCGCACGCAGGAAGCTTTCGGCATTGGCGGCGCGCGCGGCCTGCCAGATCTGTTCGTCGGTGGCGTCCCACTTGCCGTAGCGCAGGTTGTCGCGGGCGTTGGCGCTGAACAGCACCCCGTCCTGCGGCACCAGCGCCAGCCGCGCGCGGATGTCGGCCGGGTCGGCGCTGGTCAGCGGCACACCGTCCATGCGGATGGTGCCGCCCTGCGGATCGTAGAAGCGTTCGACCAGCTGGAAGATCGTGCTCTTGCCCGCGCCCGATGGGCCGACGATGGCGATGGTTTCGCCCGGCTCGATCTCGAGCGTGAAGTCCCTGAGCGCCGCGACTTCGGGCCGGGCCGGATAGCGGAAAGTGACGTTGCGGAACGAAAGGCTCCCGCGCGCGGGCAAGGGCAGGCGTTCGGGTCGGGCCGGCGCGGCGATCTCGGGCCGAGCTTCGAGCAGCTCCGCCAGCCGGCTCGCCGCCCCCGCGCCGCGCAGCAGATCGCCATAGACCTCGGTGAGCGCTCCCAGCGCGCCCGCGACGAGGCCGCCGGTAAGCACGAAGGCGGCAATGGTGCCGCCGCTGATCTCGCCCGCCGCCACCGCCAGGGCGCCGCGCCACATCACCAGCACCACCCCGCCGAACACCAGCAGGATCACCACCGTGGTCATGCTGGCGCGCAACAGGATGCGGCGGCGGGCGGTGTCGAAAGTGCTCTCGACCACACCGGCAAAGCGCTCGCCCTCGCGGCGCTCCTGTCCGAAGCTCTGCACGATCTTCATCGCCGAGAGCACTTCGGTGACATAGGCGCCGACATCCGCGATACGGTCCTGGCTGGTGCGCGAGACCGAGCGGATCTTGCGTCCGAAATAGACGATCGGGACAACCACCAGCGGAATGCCGACCAGCAGCCCCAGCGTCAGCGAGGGCGCAAGATAGACCAGAAAGCCGATCCCGCCGATGCCGGTCAGCGTGTTGCGCAGCGCCACCGAAACCGTCGTCCCCACCACATTCTCGATGATCGCGGTGTCGCTGGTCATGCGACTGGAGATTTCCTTGGGGCTGTTGACCTCGTAGAAACCGGGCGAGAGGCGCAAGAGGTTCTCCTGCACTTTCAGACGGATGTCCGCCACCACGCGCTCGCCCAGCCAGCTCACGAAATAGAACCTGAGCGCGGTGCCGATGCCGAGAATCACCACGATCATCAACAGATACTGGAAGGCGTGGCCGATATCGGTTTCGGAGGCATTGCCGGTGAAAGCTTCGTCGATGATGACCTTGAAGCGATAGGGGATCGCCAGTGTAGCCGCCGAGGTGATCACCAGCGCGACCAGCGCCAGCGCGATTTCGCGCGGGTATTGCAGCGCGGTGCCAAACACCATCCGCAAGGGCGCCAGCGAGCGCGATTTCGGCGCGGCCTCGGCCTCCTCGCCGACCGGAGCGAGGGCCCCGGGCGCAGCGCCTGCGGGTTCGGGGCCTTCGCCGTCGGGCAGCGCCGCGCGTGTATTGTCGGGAGTTTCACCGTGCATCGTGCCGCCGCTCTAGCCGCCGCCCGCGCGAATTTCACGTGCAAAAAGCAACAGACAACCCGCATCGCGGCGCGGCGCGCAATATTGTGCATTGCACAAACCTGCATGAAGGCGCATCTGTAGGGGCAAGGCGCCCGCGGGATGAGGTGCCGGAACGTTCGTCGCCTGAGGTTTATTGATGCTCTACCACGCCTACGAGCTGCAGCGCAGCTGGATGAACAGCGCCAGCGCGCTCGCTTCGATCAGCGCCAATGTGCTGTCCAACCCGGCCAATCCGCTCGCGGCTTTCGGGATGGGGCCGCTCGCGGCGAGTGCGCTCGACGTCTTCGCCCATGCCACCGCCCATTACGGCAAGCCCGAATTCGGCATCGCTTCGGTAGAGATCGACGGCCAGCCGCACGCGGTGGTGCAATCGACCGTGCTGAAGCGCCCCTTCGGCGATCTCGTCCGCTTCCGCGTGGAAGGCACCCCCGCCGACCGCCCGCGCCTGCTGATCGTCGCGCCGATGAGCGGCCACTACGCAACCCTGCTGCGCGGCACGGTGGAGCGGATGCTCGAATCCGCCGAGGTGTTCATCACCGACTGGGCCGACGCCAAGATGGTCCCCGCCGACGCGGGCAAGTTCGATCTCGACGACTATATCGACTACCTGATGGAGTTCGCCGAGCACGTGCACGGTGAAGCCGGCGGCCAGCGCATCCACATGATGGCGGTGTGCCAGCCGAGCGTTCCCGCCTTTGCCGCAACCGCGCTGCTCAACCTCCACAAGTCGCCCGCAACGCCTGCCACCCTCACCATGATGGGCGGCCCGATCGACACCCGCGAATGCCCCACGGTCGTCAACAACATGGCGATGCAGCGCCCGATCGAATGGTTCCGCCAATCCGTGATCGCGACAGTGCCGGGCAAGTATCCGGGCGCCGGCCGCCGCGTCTATCCGGGCTTCATGCAGCTTTCGGCGTTCATGAGCATGAACCTGTCGAGCCACATGATGAGCCATTACGAGATGTTCAAACACCTCACCGTCGGCGACGAGGCGAGCGCGCAGGCGACCAAGACCTTCTACGACGAATATCGCGCGGTGTGCGATATGACGGCGGAATTCTACCTCCAGACCGTGGAGGAGGTGTTCCAGAAGCACTCGATCCCCAAGGGCGAGTTCCGCCACAAGGGCGAACTGGTCGACATCACGCAGATCACCGACACTGCGCTGCTGGCGATCGAGGGCGAGCGCGACGACATTTCCGGTCTCGGCCAGACCCGCGCGGCGCTGAAGCTGACCCCGAATCTCCCTGAAACGATGAAGCGCTACTACATGGCGGAAGGCGCGGGGCATTACGGCATCTTCAACGGCAGCCGCTGGCGCACCAAGGTCGCGCCGGTCGTCGAGGAATGGATTGCGGCGCACGCAGGCTAGCGCTTGCCGCTACGGCGCGCTTGGCCTGACGTAACGGCACCTTTCCGCGCGCGTACACGCGCTGCAAATTTCGCAAGCAGGCGGGCGCAGATTGCCCCTTGCCGCTTGGGCTTTTCTCATGACAAGAGGCTCGCCAAGAGACGAGCCCTTAGAGGAGAGCACCGCCATGAACCTCGAATTCAGCCCCGAAGAGCAGGCCTTCCGCGACGAAGTCCGCGCCTTCATCGCCGAGAACCACCCCAAGGAACTGGGCGACTTCGGCATGCGCGAGGACATGACCCGCGAGGAAATGGTCGCGTGGCACAAGATTCTCGGGCGGAAGGGCTGGTCGGTTCCGGCGTGGCCCGTGGAATATGGCGGCACCGGCTGGACCCCGACCCAGCGCTACATCTGGTCGGAAGAAAACGCCCGCGCCAACACCTTCATGCCGCTGCCCTTCGGCGTTTCGATGGTCGGCCCGGTGATCTACACCTTCGGTTCGGAAGAGCAGAAGGCCAAGCACCTGCCCGGCATCCGCAGCGGCGAGGTGTGGTGGTGCCAGGGCTATTCCGAGCCCGGCGCAGGTTCGGACCTTGCGAGCCTGAAAACCACCGCCGTGCGTGACGGCGATCACTACGTCATCAACGGCCAGAAGACCTGGACGACGCTGGCCCAGCACGCCGACTGGGGCTTCTTCCTGTGCCGCACCGATCCTTCGGCCAAGCAGCAGGAAGGCATCAGCTTCATCCTCGTCGACATGAAGACGCCGGGTGTGGAAGTGAAGCCGATCAAGCTGCTCGACGGCGGCTACGAGGTCAACGAGACCTGGCTGACCGACGTGCGCGTTCCGGTCGAGAACCTGGTGGGCGTGGAGAACAAGGGCTGGACCTACGCCAAGTTCCTGCTCGCCCATGAACGCCGCGGCATAGCGGGTGTCGCCCGCTCCAAGCGCGGCATCGAGTAGCTGCGCGCCATCGCCGCCAACGAGACCGCCTATGGCGAGCCGCTGATCAAGGACTTCGATTTCGCCCGCAAGGTGAGCCAGCTCGAAATCGATCTTGCCGCGCTCGAAATCACCGAACTGCGCACGCTGGCCGGCGAGCAGGCGGGCAAGGGCCCGGGGCCGGAAAGCTCGATTCTCAAGATCAAGGGCACCGAGATCCAGCAGCGCCTGACCGAGCTGACGCTGGAAGCGGTCGGCAATTACGGCGCGCCCTACATGGGCGGCGGGCCCGTGGGCGAACGACAACGGCTCGAACGAGCACCCCGTCGGCCCCGACTATGCGACCTACGCCGCGGCGACCTATTTCAACATGCGCAAGACCTCGATCTATGGCGGATCGAACGAAATCCAGCGCAACATCATCACCAAGATGATCCTCGGCCTTTAAGCCGCCGGGACGGGAGAGAACACGTGGACTTCAACTTCACCGAAGAACAGGACATGGTGCGCGACGGCCTCTCGCGGCTGGTGCGCGAACAGTACGACTGGGAAACCCGGCGCAAGGCGATCGCCAGCGCAGCCGGCTGGCGGCCCGAGGTGTGGGCGCAGCTGGCCGAGCTCGGCATCCTCGGCATGCCCTTTTCCGAAGCCGATGGCGGTTTCGGCGGCGGCGCGGTCGATGCGATGGTGATCATGGAGGAATTCGGCAAGGGCCTGGTGGTCGAGCCTTTCGTGCCGACCGTGGTCTGCGCGGGCGGCTTCCTCAAGCACGGCGGCAGCGCGGCGCAGAAGGAAGAACATATCGGCGCAATCGTCTCGGGCAGCGCGATCTTCGCCTTCGCCTATGCCGAGCCGCGCGGGCGCTTCGAATATGCCGACCTCGAAACCACCGCGAAGAAGGACGGTGCGGGCTATGTCATCAACGGCCACAAGGCGGTCGTGATCGGCGCACCCTGGGCCAGCCACCTGATCGTCACCGCGCGCACCGGCGGCGAGCGGCGTGACCGTTCCGGCGTGTCGGTGTTCGTGCTGGCCAAGGACACGCCGGGTGTCACCACCCGCGACTATGTGACGGTCGACGGCCGCCGCGCCTCGGAAGTCTATTTCGAGAACGTCGCGGTGGGCGCGGACGCTCTGATCGGTGCCGAGGGCGAAGGCCTTGCGCTGATCGAGCTCGTCACCGACGAAGCCATCGCCGCGACCTGCGCCGAGGCCTGCGGGGCGATGAAGGTCGCCCACGCGATGACGGTGGAATACAGCCGCCAGCGCAAGCAGTTCGGCGTGCCGATCGGCAGCTTCCAGGTGATCCAGCACCGCATGGTCGACATGTACACGGCGTACGAAACTGCAGTCTCGCTGACCTACCTCGCCACCCTGC
Organism: uncultured Porphyrobacter sp.; assembly: GCA_964594845.1. Classification (GTDB taxonomy): domain Bacteria; phylum Pseudomonadota; class Alphaproteobacteria; order Sphingomonadales; family Sphingomonadaceae; genus Erythrobacter. Next base: position 9,036 of record CAZQOO010000044.1, read on the forward strand.
GCCTCGGCTCGGACGAGCGCGAGCGCAAGCGTGCGGTCTCGGCGGCCAAGGTCGGGGTCGGCCAGTCGGCCCGCCTGATCGGGCAGGAAGCGGTGCAGATCCACGGCGGCAACGGCGTGACCGACGAATATGCGATCGGCCACTACTTCAAGCGCCTCACGATCTTCGATTCCGAGTTCGGCAACGTCGATCATCACATGAAGCGCCACGTCGCGCTGGCGTAAGCGGGCTCGGGAGCGGTCAGCATGTCGTTCCAGCATGCCGCACGCAGTCTGACCGTGGTGCTGGTGGCCAGCATCCTCGGGCTGGCCTTTGCATGGTTCGCCGGCATCGGCTCGGTGCCGCTGGCGGGCCTTCCGGCGGTGTTCGCCTGCGCGGCGATAGCCTTCGGGGTCAACTGGCTCGCCTTCATCCCGGCGGCGGCGTTCCAGTCGGACCGCTTCTACGACACGACCGGGGCGCTCACCTATCTGTCGGTGATCGCGGCGGCCTGCGCCGCGGCCCCGGTGCTTGATGCGCGCTCGCTGGCGGTCGCCGGGATGGTGGCGGTCTGGACCGTGCGCCTCGGCTCCTTCCTGTTCACCCGCATTCATGCTGCGGGCGGCACCGATGTGCGGTTCGAGAAGATCAAGGTGAACCCGCCGCGCTTTCTGGTCGCCTGGACCTTGCAGGCGTGCTGGGTGATCTTCACCGCCTCGGCGGCGCTGGTGATCATCACCTCGCCTGAACCCCGTCCGCTCGACGCCTTCTTCTGGGCCGGGGCAGCACTGTGGGCCATCGGCTTCGCCTTCGAGGTGATCGCCGACGAGCAGAAGCGCCGCTTCCGCGCCGATCCCGCCAACCACGGCAAGTTCATCACTACCGGCCTTTGGGCATGGTCGCAGCATCCCAACTACTTCGGCGAGATCACGCTGTGGACCGGGATCCTCGTGATCGCCCTGCCGCAGCTTGCGGGCCTGAACTGGCTGGTGCTGTTCTCGCCCATCTTCGTCACCCTGTTGCTGACCCGGGTGAGCGGGATCAACCTGCTCGATGCCATCGCGAAGAAGCGCTGGGGCGATGATCCGGCGTGGCAGGCCTATGTGACCCGCACTCCAGTGCTCTTCCCGCGCCCGCCGCGCGCCTAGCTTACCGACCGCTTCGCGCGTTCGATCAGCGGCATGAACGGGAACAGCCACTGTTCCCTGATCGACAGGCGCTTGCGATCGTCCTGCCCGACCACCTCGCTCTCGCCCTCCTTGTAGGTGCCGAACACGCGGTCCCAGAAGATCACCGAGTTGCCGTAGTTGCAGCGCGTGTCCTCGTAGCTCAATGCGGTGTGGTGCAGGCTGTGGTTGCGGATGGTGGTGAAGAAGTAGCCATACCAGATCGGCGGATCGGCCTTGACGTTGGCATGGGCATAGGTCGCGATCACGCCGCCCGCCGTGATCGCGGCGAACAGCGCGTTGAGATCGACGTCGAGCAGCGCGGTGACCCCGATGCTGATCAGGAACAGCTCGATCGGATTGCCGATGAAGCCCTTCATCGCGTTCAATTGCGTCACATGGTGGTGCGGCGCGTGGGTCAGCCACAGCGGATACCAGTTATGCATCGCGCGGTGCATCCAGTACTGCCCGAACTCGAACAGGAACATCACCACCATCACTTGCACGAGGAAGGGACTGGCGGCGAGCCACGGGGTGGCGATTCCGAGGCTGTCCTTGAGCTCACCGAGCGGGCCGTGGATCAGCGTATCCGAGAAGAACCCGATCACCCCGTAGCCGAAAGCGACGTAGAACACGTCGGTGGCAAGCTCGCGCCGGTTGATGCGCCAGCCCTCGTGCCGCTCGAACACCAGTTCGAGCAGCTGCACGAAGGCGATCACGCCCAGCCCGACGAGGATGATGGTCCACGGCGCCTCGACCCATGACTGCGGCGCGAGGCCCCAGAAGGCGATCACGGCGGCCAGCGTGGCGGGCGGCAGCAGGTTGACGAGCGACTGTTTCACCGGACGTTTCCTCGCAAATGGCGCGCGGCCAGCCTTAGGATTGCGATCCGGAAGCCAGAATACGCCATCTTGCCCAGTGCGTCGAGGAGTCCGTCGAGGCGGGGCGCGTCGTTCAGCTTCACGCCTGTAGGAGACACAGGAGACACTGTCCTGAAGCGAAAAACCGGCCTCTGACGCGGCCCTGCCGCAGCACCGCCCGGCAGGCTGATTTTCAGGGGGCGGGAGCGCCGATCAATCATGCCCGCACTGTGCCGCGACACGGCGAGGTAGGAAAGCGACAGTCTATCCTCATCGTCGCCCCGGACCTGATCCGGGGCTTGGCTTCGCTTTTCTGGCTTCGAACCGAAGAAAGCCAAGCCCCGTGTCAAGCACGGGGCGACGGCCCTGCCCGATACGAAAACGGCGCGGGAAGTTGCCCTCCCGCGCCGCCTGATTTCGTTACCCGCCCCGGCCTCAAGTAGCGGTTGCGCAGCACAACCGCAGGTTGAACCGGTAGGCCAAAAAAGACCCTTTAGAACACCTCGAACACGCCCGCAGCGCCCATGCCGCCGCCCACGCACATGGTGACGACGACATACTTCGCCCCGCGGCGCTTGCCTTCGATCAGCGCGTGGCCGGTGCAGCGCGCGCCGGTCATGCCGTAGGGGTGGCCGATCGAGATCGAGCCGCCGTTGACGTTGAGGATGTCGTTGGGGATGCCCAGCGTGTCGCGGCAATAGAGCACCTGCACCGCGAAGGCCTCGTTCAGTTCCCACAGGCCGATGTCGTCCATCTTGAGGCCGGTCTGCTTCAAGAGCTTCGGAATCGCGAAGACCGGGCCGATGCCCATCTCGTCAGGCTCGGTGCCGGCGACCGCCATGCCGACATAGCGGCCCAGCGGCTGGAGGCCCATCTTCTCGGCCAGCTTGGCTTCCATCAGCACGCTCGCCGAAGAACCGTCCGACAGCTGCGAGGCGTTGCCGGCGGTGATGTTCATGCCCGGGCCCATCACCGGCTGGAGCGCCTGCAGGCCTTCCAGCGTGGTTTCGGGGCGGTTGCCTTCGTCCTTGGTGAGGGTCACCTCGACTTCGCTGACTTCGCCGGTCGCCTTGTCCTTCACCTGCATGGTGGTGGTGACGGGAACGATCTCGTCATCGAACTTGCCGGCAGCCTGCGCGGCGGCGGTGCGCATCTGCGACTGGTAGGCGTATTCGTCCTGCGCCTCGCGGCTGACATTGTAGCGCTTGGCGACGGTTTCCGCCGTGCCGAGCATCGGCATGTAGACGTCCTTGTGCATCGCGATCAGCGAGCGGTCGGGCGAGACGCGCATCTCGGGGGTCTGCACCATCGAGATCGAATCCTGACCGCCGCCGACGACGATATCCATATTGTCGACGATGATCTGCTTGGCCGCGGTGGCGATCGCCATCAGGCCCGAGGAGCACTGGCGGTCGATGGTCTGGGCCGAGACGCCCACCGGGCAACCGGCGCGCAGCGCGACCTGGCGCCCGATATTGCCCGACTGGGTGCCCTGGGTGAGCACCGCGCCCCACACCACGTCGTCGATCTGGCCGGCTTCGATCCCGGCGCGCTCGATCGCGGGGGCAAGGCTCAGCGCACCGAGGGTGGCACCGGGGGTGGCATTGAAAGCGCCCTTGTAGGCGCGCCCGATCGGCGTGCGGGCGGTGGAGACGATTACGGCGTCACGTGCCATGATGGGGGTATCCTTGATTGTATTGTTGTCTTGCCGCCGCCCGCCGCCGGGGCGCGCGACGGCGCAAGGGTCAGACGAAGAACATCGTCATCCATTCGCAGATCAGGGCGGGCTTGTCCTCGCCTTCGATCTCGATGGTGATCTCGACGGTCTGCTGCCACTGGCCGGGGCGCTTTTCGGCCATTTCGAGCAGCTTCCAGTGGCCGCGGATGCGCTTGCCCGAGCGGACGGGGGCGATGAAGCGGGTCTTGTTGCCGCCGTAGTTGACGGCCATCTTGATCCCGTCGACGCGCGGCATGTCGCTGTTGGCCGAGAGGTAGGGGATCATCGAGAGCGTCAGGAAGCCGTGGGCGATGGTCCCGCCGAACGGGGTCATCTTGGCCATCTCTTCGTTGACGTGGATGAACTGGTGGTCACCGGTCGCCTCGGCGAACTGGTTGATGCGCTCCTGGCTCATCTCGACCCATTCGCTGGTGGCGAAATGTTCACCGACCTTGGCGGCGATCTCTTGCGGATTCATGGGGCTCCTCCTCGTGCTGTGACGGCGAGATCCCGTGCCCGCCGCGCTCCTTTTTGCGGGGGCTTCATGGCGCAACATCAGATGGAGCGCAACGCCCCGCGCTATGCCGCTACGGCACCGCGGAGCTTGTCGTCGATCGCCGCGCGCCGCCGCTCGCTGCGCTGGTGCAGGACACGCGCCGAATCGATCCGCGCGCAGTAGGTGTTGAGCCCGATCTGAAGCCCCACCAGCATCAGCATCACCGGCTGGTAGCCGATCCCCTGGAAGGTCGCGCCCACGAGGTAGATCAGCGCGCCCATCTGCAAGGCGGCGGCGAAGGGCGCGATCCACGCCTCATCCTCGGCCTCTGCCCCCTTCCAGCGCCGATAGATGCGCTCCATCTGCCACAGGCCGAGCCCATGCAGCGCCAGCCAGATCGCCAGCCCCGGCCAGCCCTGCTCGCCCAGCAGCTCGAAGAACGAGGAGTGGAAGGCGCGGCCCTTGTCCTCGACCGGCTGGTAGGTGACCGTGGTGGTGTTCCCGTCGACCTGCTTGACCGGCATGACATAGGTGAAGCTGTTGGAGCGATAGGCATCGAACCCGCCGCCGAAGGGCTTTTCGGCGACGTAATCGAGCGTCCATTGCCACACCGCCACCCGGGTCGAGGCGCTTTCGTCGCCGCTCGGCTGGGCCAGCGTCGCCATGCGTTCGTAATAGGACTGGGGCAGGAACGGCAGCGCCGAGAGGCCGAGCACGCCCGCCCCGGCGATGAACAGCAGCCGCCGCCTGGTGTAGCGCAGCAGCAGCACGCCCAAGGCCGCGATGCACAAAAGGCCGGTGCGCGCCTCGGTGCCGATCGGCACCAGCAGGCAGGCAAAGGTCAGCGCGACGGCGAAACCGGTCACCAGCCAGTGCGGGCGGAACACCGTGCCGTGGCGGGTGAACCACCAGATCATCGGAATGAGCCCGATCGCGACCGTCGCCAGCGTCGAGCTTTCATAGACCCCGCTATTGTCGTTCACGAAGAACTTGAGGTTCTGGTAGCCCCCGCCGCCGAGGATCGTCTTCATCCCCGTCCCGATCACGATGGTGGCGATGGTCAGCACCAGCATCAGCGCCAGCGCCTCGATCCGGGCGCGGGTGGTGAGAGTGAAGGGGAGGAAAATCGCGAACAGCAGCGCCTTCCACACCCAGTCCCACTTGGTCTCGGCATAGAGCGGGAAGTCGGCGTGGCCGGTGGTCCACCAGCAATAGACCAGCAGGGCCAGCATCAGCCCCTGCCGGACCGAGAACCGCCCGCCCTCCTTGCGATCGAGCACCAGCCAGCCGCCGAAAGCCGCCGCAAAGGCGATCAGCGAGACCGGCAGGCTGGCGATGATCGAATAGCCGATCCGCTGGGGCGCGAGGATGTCGATATAGACATAGAGCAGCACCCACAGGAACGGGCGCTTCAGCCCGAGCAGCAGGATGTAGCCGATGAAGGCGAGGAAGACCAAATCGAGCATTTTTGCGCGCTACCGCTTTGCTACTTGAGCGCGGGTGTCGTCTCCGCTGCTCTCCGGCGCCGTGCCGCGCGCGCGGCGGGCGGCATTGCGGCCGGCGGTGCTCGCCGCCATGCGGTTGTCGGCGGTGTCCTTCCTGAGCTGCCCGATCAGCGGATCGGCATCGAGATCGGCGCGCAGCACCAGCCGCAGCAGCGCGATGGCCATCAGGCCATGGCCGAGCGCGAGCGCGAAATAGTCGATCATCGGATGCGGCTCCGGGGTGGACGGTCAGGCAGCTTTACGCCTCTCCAGTTGACGCCGCGTTAAGCACACCCGCGCTAGGGCACGGGCCCATGACCCGCGTGCTCCATGTTCTCGACCATTCGCTGCCGCTGCACTCCGGCTACACCTTTCGCACCCGCGCGATCCTGAAGGCGCAGGAGAGCCACGGGCTTGAGGTGCGCGGGATCACCGGGCAGCGACACAATCTCGAAGCGGCACCGGGCGGCCCCTCGCCCGAGCAGGCCGACGGCCTCGTCTTCCACCGCACGCCCGGCACACCCGCCGGCCCGCCCGCATTTCGCGAGCTGGGCGAGATCGAGGCGCTGGACGCGGCGATCCACGCGCTCGCGCAGGACTGGCGGCCCGACATCATCCACGCCCATTCCCCCGCCCTGTGCGGCGCCGCCGCCAGCCGCGCGGCCCGCGCGCTGGGCATCCCCTTCGTCTACGAGATCCGCGCCTTCTGGGAGGACGCGGCGGTCGGCAATCTGACGGGCACCGAAGGCAGCCTCAAATACCGCCTGACCCGCGCGCTCGAGACGCGGGTGGTGCGCCACGCCGATGCCGTGTTCACCATCTGCCACGGGCTCAAGGACGATCTGGTCGCGCGCGGGATCCCCGCCGATCGCATCGCGATCATGCCCAACGGGGTCGATCTGGAACTGTTCGGAGAGCCGGTCAGCCGCGACGAGAACCTCGCGCGCGACCTCGGCCTGGTGCATGGCGCGCCAGTGATCGGCTACATCGGCAGCTTCTACGCCTATGAAGGCGTCGACGATCTGATCGCCGCCATGCCGCTTCTGAGGAAAACGCACCCGGGCGCGCGGCTGCTGCTGGTGGGCGCGGGGCCGATGGACGCCGCCTGGCGCGCTGCGGCCGCCGCCCTGCCCGAGCCGGAGGCGGTGATCTTCACCGGCCGCGTGCCGCACACCGAGGTCGAGCGCTACTATGCGCTGGTCGACGTGCTCTCCTATCCACGCAAAGCCCAGCGCCTGACCGATCTGGTGACACCGCTGAAGCCGCTCGAAGCCATGGCGCAGCGCCGGCTTGTGGCCGCCTCCAGCGTCGGCGGGCACCGCGAACTGATCACCGACGGCGAGACCGGCACACTGTTCGCGCCCGACGATCCCGCCGCCTGCGCCGCCGCGCTCGCCCGGCTGATCGATGCGCGCGAGCAGTGGGAAGCGATCAAGGACCGCGCCGTCACCCATGTCCGCACCCGTCACGACTGGGCCGCCAATGCGCGTGATTATCTGTCTGTTTACCATCTCTTGCTAGCCGGCAAAGAGCAACTGAAGGCAGGATGACAGGCGCATGGGTCGCGGGCGATACAACCGGGCGAAGAACACAGGCGGCAACAAGCCGCCGCGCCGTCCGCTGGCGTTGCATCCGCTGTTCGGCTTCGTGCTGGGCCTGTGGGGCGCTGCGCTGGGCGGTCTGGTGACACTGGTGCTGCCGCGCGATTTCGTGCTGGGCGCGGCCGCCAGAGCCGGACTGGCAGGGATCGGTGCCAACGCACCTTTCGTGCTGGCCGCGATTGCCGCGCTGGTGCTGGGCGGGGCGATGCTGGCCATCGCCGGCCTGATCACCCGGGCCGCAACCAGAACCCGCCGCCGGCAAGACACGCCCTCGCTGGCGATGATGGCCGTGCGCCATGTCCAGACCATCGATCCGGCGAGCGAACTGGGCAGCCTCAGTCTCGATGATCCGATCGAGGCCATGCCCTTTGCCCGCCTCAAACCCGAATTCGA
>CAZQOO010000044.1:16831-18369 GCA_964594845.1 uncultured Porphyrobacter sp.
GTCAACGCCCCCGAAGCTGTCACCCCGCCGGTGGCCGAGCCTGTGATGGCCGAAGCCCCGCCAGCCGACCAGCCCGCTCATGATCCGGTGCTGCAGGCGGTGTCCCCCGCCCCGCGCCCGCCCGGCCCGAGCGCGATCGAGCACCTGCGCGCCGTCCCGACCAGCGAACTCAGCCTGGTGCAGATGGTCGAACGCTTCGCCGCCGCGCTGCACGAACACCAGACTGTCCCGCAGAGCCGCGGCCATCACCGCTCCGCGCAGCCCGGTCGCGAGGCCGCGCTCGCCGAAGCGCTCAAGGCGCTGGCCGCCTTCAGCCCGGACCAGAGCAGCTCCGCCCAGGGCGAGCCGCTGCGCGCGGCGCTGACCCGCCTGCAGGAACTGCGCGGCGCCGCATAGAAGCTGTTTCAGTAGGGTGGAAACGCCCGCATCGCGTCAGGCGATTCCCGCAAATCCTGCAAGCTGCTGGCCGAATTGATGCGGCAAGCGCAATCTATTGATAGTCTGAATAGGTCTGCGAGAAATAATACTTCACGCAAGGCCATTGCCAAAATCGCTTCCTGTCGGCATGAGGGGCCCGAACCCGGGGAAGGCAGGCCGCCTGCGCTGATCCTTGCCCGGAATAATCGTCGCCATGCGCCCGTTAGGCCCGAAGCCGCCACAACGCGCCTGACGACATCTGACAGATCGGACTTTTGCCATGGGATACCCCGTCTCCCAGGGTCTTTATGACCCCCGTAACGAACACGATGCCTGCGGCGTCGGGATGGTCGCGCACATCAAGGGCGACAAGAGCCACGCGATCATCGCGCAGGCGCTGGAGATTCTCGAAAAGCTCGATCATCGCGGCGCGGTCGGCGCGGATCCGCTGCTGGGCGACGGGGCGGGCATCCTGATCCAGATCCCCGATCCGCTGATCCGCCGCTGGGCGACAAGCGAAGGCCACGATCTGCCGCAGCCGGGCGACTATGCCGTGGCGATGTGCTTCCTGCCGCAGGACGAAGCCGCGCGCAGCTTCGTCAAGGCGCGGATGGAAACCTTCACCGCCAAGGAAGGCCAGCGCTTCATCGGCTGGCGCGCCGTGCCGACCACGCAGGACGGGCTTGGCGCGGCGGTGATCGCCTCGATGCCGGTGATCGAGATGGCGGTGATCGCGCGCGGGGAGAACTGCGCCGATCAGGACGCCTTCGAGCGCAAGATCCTTACCATCCGCAAGCAGGTACAGAACCCGCTGGCGCAACTGGCCGAAAAGCACGGCCTGCCGGGCGTGACCGAGACCTATATCCCGAGCTTCTCTACCCGCACGCTCGTCTACAAGGGCCTGCTGCTGGCGACGCAAGTGGGCAGCTTCTACGACGATCTGCGCGATCCCGAATGCGTCTCGGCGCTGGGTCTCGTGCACCAGCGTTTCAGCACCAACACCTTCCCCAGCTGGCGGCTTGCCCACCCGTTCCGGTTCATCGCCCACAATTGCGAGATCAACACCGTGCGCGGCAACGTCAACTGGATGAACGCGCGGCGCCGCACCATGGAAAGCGAGC
>CAZQOO010000045.1:0-18192 GCA_964594845.1 uncultured Porphyrobacter sp.
TTGCCGTAGATCGCGATGATCTGCGTTTCCTTGGTCACCTCGCCGGTATGGACCGGATCAGGCTCCTGCGCAGCTTCGTCGCGCAGCAGCGCGGCCTGATCTTCCAGGGTTCGGGTTTCGAGTATCGACATCTAGCAATCACTCCAATCGAGAACCATTTTCAGACAGTCGGGATCGCTGAAGGCCTGCGGATAAGCATCGGTAGCCTCCGCCGCCGGGCGGCGGTTGGTGACGAGACCATTGAGGTCGAGCCGTCCGCATTCGATCAGCGCACGTGTTTCGGCGAGGTCGCCGGGCTGCCATTCAGCCGCGACGCGGAAGTGGGCCTCCTTCATGAATGCCGCCGGGAAAGCGAAACTCACCCGTTCGGAATAGAACCCGGCGAGAACGATCTCGCCGCCCTTGGCGAGCCGCATCACCAGCGTGTCGATGAGGTTCGCATCGCCACTGGCATCGTAGATCGCATGGTAGTCGCGGCGCTCGTCCTCGGACGGGTCGATCGCCTGATAGCCGACCGCTCCGGCGCGGCGGGCGGGGTTGGTTTCCCACACGGTTGGCGCCTTGCCGCCGAGCGCCAGGGTCAGGCGCGCGAGCAGGCGGCCGAGCACGCCATGGCCGATGATCAGATCGGGCAGCGCGTCGCGGTGATGGAAGCCGCCCTTGATGGCGTGAAGCGCGGTGGCGGCGAGGGCACATAGCACGCCGGCATCGCCGAGGTGTTCGGGGATCGGCAGAGCGCGGGCCGAAGGCACGATGACGCGGCGGGCGGTGCCGCCGAACAGGCCGCGTGCATCAGTGTAGCAATTGGCGCCGGGGACAAACACCCAGTCACTGATCCGTCCGCGTGCATCGGCCCCGGCATCGACGATCCGGCCAACCGATTCGTAGCCCGGGACCAGCGGATAGCCGAGCCCCGGGAAGGGCGGCATCTTGCCGGTCCACAACAGTTTTTCGGTACCGGTGCTGATTCCGCTCCAAGCGATGTCGACCACGACGTCGCCTGCTTCGACCGGCTTCATCTCAAGCGACCGCAGCGCCAGGCGCTCCGGTGCTTCGAGAATGACTGCCAGCGTGTTCATCTGTTTTCGCTCTCCGCCCGGGGCTTCTCGAGGCCGAAAACGTCGACTCGAAAAGTCCGCTGAAACGTTCTCCCAATTGTTTGCTACGCTTTACGTTCCGCACTGTCAATTTTTATGGACAAGTTTCCCTCAAGCCCGAGCGATAATGACGCTTGCGTTGACCGGTTGCGCAGTTGCGACGAGCCGAGCGCGCGCAAAACCGGCCTTTTTCAGCATGGTGGTGATTTCCGCCGGGCTGCGCGCGCGGCCTGATCCCATCGCCCACAGGTAGAGCCCGAAGAAGGCCTCCCCCATCGGTTCGGCCCCGCGAATCCGCGCCATCGGCTCGGCGATCAGCAGGCGTGCGCCCGGGGCGAGGCTGGCGCGGATATTGGCGAGCAGGGCCTGGGCGGGCTCGTCGTCGTGATCGTGCAGAATGCGGATCAGCGACACCATATCGTAGCCTTCAGGTATGGAATCCTTGAAGAAATTTCCCGGATGCGCGGAAACGCGCGTCGGCCCCACTGCCTCGCCCAGCACCTGCCGGCCGGTTTCCACAACTTCCGGCAGGTCGAACAGGCCGAGTTCAAGGTGCGGCCAGGCGGTGCCGATCGCCTTAAGGAACGCGCCGTGCCCGCCGCCCACGTCGAGCAGCCGTTGCACGTCGCGAAAGCTCACCGAGGCCAGCACCTCGTCGGCGACGAAGTGCTGGGATGCGGCCATAAGCTGCGAATATTCAGCGGTTTGCTCGCCCCGCTCGGTGACGCCCTGGAGCGCGCCGGCATAGGTCCAGAAGCGCGAAAGCCCGGTCGGCTCGCGCCGGTCGGCGCGCAGCAGGGCGACCGGATCGGCGAGATCGGCATAAAGCAGGCGGTGGTGGCGAATCATCGCCTGCACTCCGGCATTGGCGGCAAACACCGCGCCCTGTTCGCCCAGCATCCAGCGGTCGGGCGCTACCTCCTCCGACAGCATCAGCGCGCGGCCCGCGCGCAGCAGGGTCAGCGCGGCTGGCTCGCTCAGGCCCATCCGCGGCGCGATGTCCCCGCTGGCGAGCGGGCCGTCCTGCAAGATGTCGAACAGTCCGCCTTCGACATAGGCGCGCAGCACCTGCGAATAGGCAAAACCGGCGAGCAGATCGAAGGCCGCATCGGCGCGGGAACGGGCGATCCAGCGGATCAGCGGCAGGCGCGCGGCCCAGTACTGGAAGCTGGGGTTGGCGAACACGCGGTTGCGGCGGGACACCCAGCCGATCCGCAAGGCGGTCCAATCGATCACTGACAGGAAATTTCGCAGACCATATGTCTAAACAATTGGACAGATGAAGTGACAAGGTCAATGATATTGTCACTGGGATCGACGGGAGGACGGGTGAGCGTACGAGTCGCCGTGATCGGAGCAGGCATGGGCGGGCTGACCAGCGCCGCGCTGCTGGCGGCCCGCGGCCATGACGTCACCGTGCTGGAGAAGGAGGCCTGGGTCGGCGGCAAGGCGCGGCGCGTCGTCGTCGACGGGGCCGAGATCGACGGCGGGCCGACCGTGTTCACCTATCGCGAAGTGTTCGACGAGGTGTTCGCCGCCTGCGGGGCGCGGCTCGACGATCATGTCACTGCCCGCCGCGCCGATGTCATTGCCCGCCATGCGTGGGACGAGAGCGGTACGCTCGATCTGTTTGCCGATCCCGAACGAAGCGCTGCGGCGGTCGGCGCCTTCGCCGGCGCCGAGGCGGCGCGCGGCTACCAAAGCTTCACGCACGAGGCGGCGCGCATCTTCGACGTGCTCGAGGATCCCTTCCTGCGCGGCGAGAAGGCCTCCACGCCCTTCCCGATGATGTGGCGCATCGGCCCGTGGAAGATGGGCGACATGCTCGCCATGCGCCCCTTCGACCGGATGTGGGACGCGCTGGGCGGGCACTTCAAGGACCCGCGCCTCCAGCAATTGTTCGGACGCTATGCCACCTATTGCGGCTCCTCGCCCTTCGCGGCGCCCGCCACGCTGATGCTGATCGCCCATGTCGAGGCGCGCGGGGTGTGGCTGATCGAGGGCGGCATCCACGGTCTGGCCAGGGCCGTGGCTCGCCTTGCCGAACGGCAGGGCGCACGGGTGCGCACCAATGCCCCGGTCGTCGAGGTGCTCACCGCCAACGGCCGCACCAGCGGGGTCAGGCTCGCCAGCGGAGAAGTGATCCCGGCCGAGATCGTGATCTGCAACGGCGATCCTTCGGCGCTTGCTACCGGCCGCCTCGGCGAGGACGCGCGGCGCGCGGTGCCGGCGATCCCGCCCGCCAAGCGCTCGCTCTCGGCGCTGGTGTGGTATGCCCATACCCGCACACAGGGCTTCGAGCTCACCCATCACAACGTGTTCTTCTCGCGCGATTACGCTGCTGAGTTCCGCGAGATCGGCGCCGGGACGACCCCGTCCGAACCCACTGTCTATGTCTGCGCGATCGACCGGGGGGCGGGCGATGATGCCCCGCCGCCGCAGGGCCGCGAGCGCCTGCAGATCATCGTCAACGCGCCCGCCGATGGCGACACACATATCTACACACCCGAGGAGAGAGAGCGATGCACCCACGCCATGATGGCCACGCTCCGGCGTTGCGGCCTCACGCTGGAGGACCCCTTGCCGTACCAGCTCATGACTCCCGAGGACTGGGAGGGGCTGTTCCCGGCCACGGGGGGCGCGCTTTATGGGCGAGCGTCACACGGCTGGGCGGCCTCCTTCCAGCGGCAGGGCCCCAGAACCCGGCTGCCCGGTCTCTACTGCACGGGCGGGGCGACCCACCCGGCGGCTGGGGTGCCCATGGCAGCCTTGTCCGGGCAGCTGGCCGCAAGGGTGATCGCGAAGGACCTCGCTTCGACGAGGACATCCCCGCTGGCGGCTATTCCTGGTGGTATGTCGACGCGATCAGCGACGACGGGCAGCACGGGCTGACGATCATTGCCTTTCTGGGGAGCGTGTTTTCGCCCTATTACAAGCGCAGCGGGCGGGGCGATCCGCTCGACCATTCCTCGCTCAACGTGGCGCTCTATGGTCCCAATGCCCGCTGGGCGATGACCGAGCGCGGACGCGGCGCGGTGGAGCGCGATGCCGGCAACCTCGTGATCGGGCCGAGCGCGGTGCGCTGGGAGAACGGCGCGCTCACCATCGACATCCACGAAGGCGACACGCGTCTGTTCGTGCCGTGGCAGCGCAAGGTGGCGGGCAAGGTGCGCGTCTATCCCGAGGCCCTGAACCGCGCCGCCTTCGCGCTCGACCGGCAGGAGAACCACATCTGGCACTGCCTTGCCCCGCGCGCGCGGATCGAGGTGGAGATGGCGTCGCCCGGCCTTGCATGGAGCGGCAAGGCCTATCTCGATCACAACCGCGGGGCCGAGCCGCTGGAGGCGGGCTTCAACACCTGGCACTGGTCGCGCGCGCATCTCAAGGAAGGGGCGCTGGTGTGCTACGAGGGCGAGCGCGGCGACGGTTCGCTGTTTGCCAGCGCGCTCAGGTTCGGGGCGGATGGTGCGCCCGAGCCGGTCGAGCTTCCCCCGATCGCGCAGCTGCCGGCCAGCAAGTGGCGGGTCGAGCGCCGCACCCGTTCCGACATCGGCGTCGCCGAGGTGCGCCGGACGTGGGAGGACACGCCCTTCTACGCCCGCTCGGAGCTCGCCTCGCGCTTCCTCGGCGAGGAGGTGGTGGCGGTGCAGGAAAGCCTCGACATGCGGCGTTTCTCTTCGCCGCTAGTGCAGTTCATGCTGCCTTACCGGATGCCGCGCAGGGCGCGCTGAACCGACGGCTACCGTCAGCCGAACAGGTAGAGCCGGGTGTCCGGGTTCTCGCGGCGCCACATCACGCTGTCGAGAAAGTAGTGGTGCACGTTGATGAAGATCCAGAAGGTGAACAGGAACAGGAAGCCTGCAATCGCCTGCCGGTCATAGGGCACGATGCTGTCGGCCAGCACCGGAATGGCCCAGAAGGCAAGGAAGCCGAGCAGCGCGCCGGTCAGCACGAAGGCCGCCATGTGGCCCGCCGGATTGGTGCCGAACACGGCCCGCAGGACGCTGCCCTTGCGGTAGTCCGCACTGCCGAGCTGCGCCTTTTCGTAATTGAGCTGGTAGCGCCACACCACGGTCAGATATTGCAGCGAATGGAGCGCCGGCACAACCAGCGCCCACAGCAGATTGACGTTGAGGAACGCCAGCCACAGGTAGAGGCTCACGCCATAGGCGACGACGCCGGTGACCGGCAGCGATCCCCTGGTCTTCCAGTGTATCGCCAGCGCCCAGACCGACAGCGCGGTGGTTACGCAGGTGGCAAGGCTGGTGAGGTAGAACAGCGGCTGCGGCACGGCGAAGCTGTAATAGGCAAGGCCCCAGAGGTTCTCCTCGCGCACCGCGAGGTTGAGGCCCACCCACGCCGCCAGCCACACGGCATAGCCGTTCACGAGCAGGATCTTCTTCGTCCGGTCGTCGAGATAGCGCCGCTTCAGCGCCGCATCGACCATCAGCATCCCGTAGCCCTGCTTGGCGTAGTGCCAGCCCACTGCCAGCGCCATGATGTTCGCCCCGTAGCCGAGCAGCTGGGTATCGGCGGCGATCGCGCCATAGCCGAGGAAGGCGGCGAGCAGCACCGGCACCACCAGCCCGGCGACCAGATAGCGCACCTGCATCTCGCGTCCGAGCGCGCCGCTGAAGGCCTTCGTGCCGTAGCCGCGGTAGAAGATCTGGTAGCTGTGGGCGAAGTGCGGATGGTTCAGAAGGTTGGTGAGCAGCATCATCGCGGTCGCCACCGGGGCCTTCAGTTCGGCTTCGGGCAGCAGAAAGATGAAGGGCAGCAGCAGCAGCGAGCTTCCGCCGAGGCAGAGGAAATCGATCACCGGGCCGAACAGGTGGCGCGGCTTGGGGGCATCGGTCTGCGGGCTGGCGGCCTCAACGGCTTTCTGCGCGGCCAGCAGGTCGGTCATCGCCGAAGACTGCATGTTCATGGTCATCGTCCCCTGCTCGCGCATGGCTCTGCGCCCTGCCAGTGCAGGCTCAGGACTAGCGAATTATCCTTAATGAAGTCTTGAGACCGAGCGCCGCACGCCTATGCCGAAGGCGGCTGGGCATCGCGTTCGGCGGCTTCCTTCGCCGCCTTTTCCGCGCGGGTTTTCTTGAGCATCCGGTCCATCTTCCAGAACTGCCACACGCCAAAACCGATCGCGAGGCCGTAGAACAGCGCGATCTCGATCCAGCCGAAATTGCCCATCGCGCCTCTCCTAGCCGTGCTCCGCGAGGAAGGCGGCGATTGCAGTCGCGGCTTTCCCGGGGTCTTCCTCGTGGGCAAGATGGCCGAGACCGGGCAGCACTTCAAGCCGCGCCTGCGCGAGCCAGCCAGCGGCTTCCCGCGCCCAGTCAAGCGGGATCGCCGGATCCTTGGCACCATGGACAAGCAGCACCGGATTGGTCACCTCGCCCATCCGCGCGCGCAAGCTGGGCAAGTCCCAGTTTGCCATCATCGCGAGGCCCCCGCCCGCGTGCTGGGCGTTCTTGAACAGGGTGCGGTAGCATTCGAACCCCGCAGGATCGATCCGCGAGCGGGTCGAGTTCCAAAGGAACCGCCTGGCCCCGCCGGCCCAGTCGATTGTGCCGGAAAACAGGCGCGGCACCAGCGGATTGACGAACAACGCCTTGGCAATCGCCGGATAGATCTGCGCCAGCGGCCCCGGGAAGGGGCGCAGCGCCGCCGACAGCCCGACGATCGGCCCCGTGTAGCCGTGCGCCAGCGCCAGTTGCAGCGCGAGCGCCGAGCCGGCCGAATGGCCCACGATGGCCACAGGCTCGACTTCGAGCGCCTTCAGCAGCCCGGCAACTTCGGCTGCCATGGTGGGCAGGCTCATCGCATAGGCGTCATGCCCGGTGGTGAAGGCATGGCGCGGCAAGTCCGGCGCGATCACGGTATAGTCGCGGGCCAGCAGCGGCATCAGTCCGCGCCACGAATGCACCGAGGCCCCGGTGCCGTGGAGCAGCAGCAGGGGCGGGCCGGAACCCATGCGCTGCACATGCCAGCGCGCCTTGCCGACTTCGACAAAATCGCTCGCCTCGCGGTGCGGCCAGATCAGCCCTTCGCGGTTCCAGTCGAGCCCGCTCATGCCGCCTTGCCGAGCGGCTGCACGGCGTTGATCGCCGCCTGCAACGTCCGCGCGTCGGCGCGGGGCAGGGCGAGGAAGCGCCCGCCCATCGCATTGGCCAGCGCGGCGCCTTCGGGGCCGGGGCGGGCCGAGATGTCGACCACCAGCGCATCGATCCCGCGCGCATGGATGGCGTGGGCGGCGGCCTCGGCATCCTCTTTGGCCTGCGCGCGGCCGGGCGAGCCGTCGGCGGCGATGTTGGCTCTGCCATCGGTGAGAACGACAAGGGCGGCGCTGCGACCGCGCGCAATCACGCCTTCCGCACATTCGCGCGCGGCGTTGAGGCCCATGGCGAGCGGGGTGCCGCCGCCGCCGGGCAGTTCGGTCAGGCTGCGCCGTGCGCGGGTGAGCGAGCGGGTGGGGGGCAGCAGCAGTTCGGCGGTCTCGCCCCGGAAGGCGACCAGCGCCACTTCCGAGCGGGTGACATAGGCCTGCGCCAGCATCAGCTCGACCGCGCCCTTGGCCTCGGCCAGCCGCGCCGCCGCCGCCGAGCCGCTGGCATCGACCGCGAAGATGGTGACGCGTTGGCTGCGCTCCTCGAAGCGGCGGATCCGCAGGTCTTCCTTGCGCATGATGATCGGCGCGCTGGCGTCGGCACCTTGTTCGCGGCGCCGCACCGGTTGCCAGGGCACGGCGGCGCGAAGCGAGTCGATCAGCGCCAGCTTGGCCCCGCCGCGCGGCATGCCGGGACGCGCGCCCAGCGGCTTGCCGCGGGTCGCTGCCTTGCGCTTCTGACCGGTGCCGCTGGTATTGCCCCGGCGCGGGGCTTTCCCTTGCGACAATTGCGCGAGGAGATCGGCCGGGATCGCCGCCTTGGCCGCCTCGACGAGGATGTCGGAGAGGTCCTGTTCCTGCTGCTGCTGCTGGCTGTCCTGCTGGTTGTCACGCTCGCCATCGGGGGGCGGGGGCGGTTCGTTCTGCTCCTCGGGGGGCTGCTCGATCTCCTCGGGCGGGAGGCGGGTGGCGCGCGGGGCGAGCACGAGGCGCACGGCGCCGGCGAGATCGCTTTCGTCCACCACGCTGCGCCCCTCCAGCGCGGCGAGCGCCCGCGCGGCCTCTCCGGCAAAGATCAGCGCACGCAAGGAATCGACCCCGAGCATTGCGGCGGTGGCGGCCAACGCCTTCATCGCTGCCTCGTCGAGCGGCGCGACGGCGGCAAGGCTGCCCTTGGGCTTGGCGAGTTCGACGCCCTGCCAGCGGCGCGAGGCGCTGAGATCGCAGGCAAAGGCGAGGCGTTCCATCAGGCTCGCGGGCGGGCCTTCGTCGGGCTCGACCGCATCGTCGCACAGCACCAGCGCGGCGTTTCCATCATCGAGCGCCTGCGCCAGCCGTCCGGCGATGCTGGCATCCATGCGTTCGGCCATGCCGGCGATCAGCGCGCCGCCGGCCGCTTCCTCGATCAGCCCGCTCTGGCGCACCGGCGCGCCGGCGGCGAGGCTGGCGGCGAGATCGATCCCGCCCAGCAGCCGCTCGTCATCGACATGGCCCGGCATCCGGCGGAGCGCGATATGCTCGCCCAGCGCCGCCACCAGCGCCTCGCGCGCCGGGCTGGAGCCGCGCAGCACCATCCCGCCGAACAATCGGGGAGCGAGAAGGAACAGGCGGGCCGCCTGCACCGCTTCATCCAGCGGATCGGCGGCGCCTTCTGCCGACATCACCCGAACAGCTCTTCGATCGCGCGGGTGATGCGCACCGTCGAGCCGGTCTCGTCGAGCACGTCGCGCCGCAGCCGGTGGCGCAGCGCCGAGGGGGCAATCGCGATCAGGTGCTTGCGGGTCACCGCCCTTGCTCCTTCGAGCGCCGCCAGCGCGCGCGCGGCACGCATCAGGGTCAGTTCGCCGCGCAGGCCATCCGCGCCCACTGCAAGGCACAGGTTGGCGGCATCGCGCAGCACCTCCTCGGACGGGACCAGCTTGGGCAGCTTGGCCTTGCCCTTGGCGATGCGATTGAGGATCTTGGTATCCTCCTCCGCCCAGCGCGCGGCGAAGCCCTGCGGGTCGGCCTCGTTCTCGGCGACCAGCTTCATGATCGCGATGCGCACCTCGATGTCCTTGGGCGTGCGCACCTCGACCGACAGGCCGAACCGGTCGAGCAGCTGCGGGCGCAGTTCGCCCTCTTCCGGGTTGCCGCTGCCGATCAGCACGAACTTGGCCGGGTGGCGGACCGACAGGCCTTCGCGCTCGACCACGTTCTCGCCCGAGGCGGCGACATCGAGCAGCAGGTCGACGAGGTGATCCTCGAGCAGGTTGATCTCGTCGATATAGAGAAAGCCCCGGTGGGCCTTGGCCAGCAGGCCGGGTTCGAACGCCTTCTCGCCCGAGCGCAGCGCGCGTTCGAGATCGAGGCTGCCGATCACCCGGTCCTCGGTCGCGCCCAGCGGCATGTCGACGAAGGGCACGGCGCGCTTCACCATCTTGCCGGTGCCGCACACCTCGGGATAGCGCGCCTGATCCTCTTTCGAGGCGCCATAGGGGCAGCCCTCGGCCGCCATGATCGGGGGCAGCAGGCTGGCGAGCGCGCGCGCGGCGGTGGACTTGCCCGTCCCGCGATCGCCGAACACCATCACCCCGCCCACCGAAGGATCGACCGCTGCAATCAGCAGCGCCTGTTTCATCTCGTCCTGTCCGACGATCGCGGAAAACGGAAATCGTGCCATAGGTCTGGCGTTGTAACGCGGCCTCGCGGCGGGACAAGCAGCAAGTTGGACAGATTGCCCGTCCAGCGTGCTTTACACTCCCTTATCTTTTCCCCAGCCGGTTGAGCAGCAGCACCGGCAGCAGCCCTGCGGCGAGCAGGATCAGCGCCGGGATCGAAGCCTCGACCAGCCGCTCGTCGCTGGCGAGGCGATAGGTGCGGGTGGCGAGGGTTTCGAGATTGAAGGGGCGCAGGATCAGCGTCGCGGGCAGTTCGCGCACAGTGTCGATGAACACCAGCGCGGCGGCACCCGCAAGGCTGGGGGCGAGCAGCGGGGCATAGATCCGTGCCAGCACCCGCATCGGGCCCGCTCCGAGCGAGCGTGCCGCCGAATCGAGCCCGGGCGGAATGCGCGAGAGGCCCCCGCTGACCGCGTTGTAGGCGACCGTCAGGAACCGCACCGACAGCGCATAGACCAGGATCGCCGCCGTGCCGGTCAGCAGCAGCCCGCCGCTCCATCCCAGCGAATCGCGGGCGAAGCGCGTCAGGCTCTGGTCGAGCGCGCCGAGCGGTGTCAGCAGGCCCACCGCCAGCAGCGCGCCGGGCAGGGCATAGCCCAGCGTGCCGAGCCGGATCGCGCCGGCCGTCAGCTTCGAGGCCGAGCGGGCGCGGGCGAAGGCCAGCAGCAGCGCGGCGACAAGGCACACCCCGCTGGTGGCAAGGCCGAGCCACAGACTGCCGCGCGCATAGGTTGCCAGATCGCCCGCGGCCGCGCGCGCCGTTTCGGTGAGCGCCATCGCGGCGAGCGCGCCTGCGGGGACAAGAAAGCCGAGCAGCACCGGCGCAAAGCAGGCGAGAAAGGCAAGCGCCTTGCCGGTTCGCGAGAGCGCCAACAGCGGTTCGGCCTCCACGCGCTCTGCCAGCCCGTCGCGGCTGTCGCTGCGTCCGGCGCGCGTTGCGGCTTCGAGCGCGACCAGCGCGATCACGAACACCAGCATCACCGCGGCGAGCTTGAGCGCGGCCGCCTTGTCGCCCATCGCCAGCCAGCTGCGGAAGATGCCGGTCGAAAAGGTGGGGATGGCGAAGTATTCCGCGACCCCGAAGTCCGCGAGCACCTCCATCAGCACCAGTGCGAGGCCCCCGGCGATGGCCGGGCGCGCGGCGGGCAGGGCCACCCGCCAGAAGGCGCGCGCAGGCGCGGCGCCAAGGCTGCGCGCGGCGCGCAGCTGCGTCAGGCTCTGGGTCGCAAAGGCGGTGCGGGCGAGGAGGTAGACATAGGGATAGAGCACCAGCCCCAGCACCAGCGCCGCGCCGCCCAGCGAGCGGATCTGCGGAAAGGCGTAGTCCTCCGGCCCCCAGCCCGTCGCGCCGCGCAGCGCGCTTTGCACCGGCCCGGCATAGTCGAGCAGGTCGGCGTAGATATAGGCCGCGATATAGGCCGGAACGCTGAGCGGCAGCACCAGCGCCCAGCCGAGCACGCGGCGGCCGGGAAAGCTGGTGGCGGCCACCAACCATGCGCAGCCCGTGCCGACCAGCGCGGCAAAGCCCCCGGCCAGCAGCATCAACAGGCCGGTGTTGCGGAGATATTCGCCCAGCACCGTGCGCGCGAGATGGGCGATCGCCTCGATCCCGCCCGTCGTCGCGGCGAACAGGATTGCGGCAATCGGTAGGCCTGCCAGCGCGGCGACGGCCAGCGCGGCGAGGCTCCAGCCTGTCCCCGCTCCCGCGCCGCCTTGCGCGCGCGCGCTTGCCTGCGGGCCTGCAAATTGCCTAAGGCGGCTCACCGCACATTCCCGGCTGTCATGGGCAGGATCATCATTTGAGCCTCGAATTCCGTCATATTGCCCATGCTTATGGCCAGGTCCGGGCGCTGGAGGATGTGAGCTTCAGCGCGCCGACCGGCGAGATCACCTGTCTGCTTGGCGCGTCGGGTTGCGGGAAGTCAACTCTGCTGGCGCTCGCGGCGGGGATGCTGCGGTTGCAACAGGGCGCAATCCTGCTCGATGGCGCGGTGCTGGCCGATGATCGCACCTGCCCGCCGCCGGAAGACCGGCCCGTCGGCCTCGTGTTCCAGGACGGCGCGCTGTTTCCGCACATGACCATCGCCGCCAATCTCGCCTTCGGCCTGCCACGCGCGCGTCACGGCGAGGTCGACGGCTGGCTGGCGCAGGTCGGACTGGCCGGACTGGGCGCGCGCTATCCGCACGAGTTGTCGGGCGGGCAGCAGCAGCGCGCCGCGCTCGCCCGGGCGATGGCGCCGGGGCCGCAGGTGCTGCTGATGGACGAGCCCTTCGCCAGCGTCGACATCGTCTTGCGCCGCAAGCTTCGCCGCGATTGCCGCATCATCCTGCGCGAGAGGGGGGCGACCACGGTGCTCGTCACCCATGATCCCGCCGAAGCGCTCGACATTGCCGACCGGATCGCGGTGATGGAGGCCGGGCGGATCGTCCAGTTCGCCTCCCCCCAGGAACTGCACGATGCCCCCGCCAGCGCGGCGGTGGGCGCGATGTTCAGCGGCGCGCAGGTGGTGGCCGGAACGCGGGCCGAGGGCGGCTTTGCCTCGGCCTTCGGGCTGTGGCCTGCGGACTGTGCGCTGGGGAAAGTGCCCGATGCGGCGGCGCTCGATCTGCTGGTCCATGCCGATGCGCTCGATCTCATCGAGGATGCCGAGGGCCTCAGGGTGCGCGATTGCCATGCCCAAGGGCGGGGCGCGCGGGTGGTGCTGGTCGCGCCCGACGGCAGCGAGATCACGGTCGAAACCGCCGCGCCGGTCGATCCCGCGGCGCGCTACCGCGTGATGCCGCGCGCGGGCACGCTCAGGGTGTTCGGGCGGAATTAGCGCTTGCGCTGCATCAGATAATATTGCAAGTCATTCGCAACTTGTAACCGGAAAGCTCCCCACCATGAAGAAACTGATGCTCGGCCTTATTGCCTGCGCCGGCCTTGCCCTGACTGCCGCCTGCTCGGAAACGGGCGAGGGGGAGGGCGCCGCCGTGCCGATCACCGGCGAGGTCAACATCTATTCCTCGCGCCACTACGACACCGATCTGGCGCTCTACGAGGACTTCACCAAGCAGACCGGCATCAAGGTCAACCGCATCGAGGCCGATGCCGACGCGCTGATCGAGCGGATCAAGTCGGAAGGCGAATTCAGCCCGGCCGACATCCTCGTTACGGTCGATGCCGGGCGGCTGTGGCGCGCCGAGGAAGCGGGCGTGCTGGCTGGGGTCGATTCGGCGGTGCTGAAGGAGCGCATCCCCGCGCATCTGCGCCACCCTGACGGGCTGTGGTTCGGCCTCTCCACCCGCGCGCGGATCATCATCTACAACAAGGCCGCAGGCGTGCCCGAAGGCCTCGCCAATTATGCCGATCTCGCCGATCCGAAGTGGAAGGGTCAGATCTGCGTGCGCTCCTCGTCCAACATCTACAACATCTCGCTGCTCTCCAGCATCATCGCCCACAAGGGCGCGGCCGAGGCGGAAAAGTGGGCCAAGGGCGTGGTCGCCAATTTCAAGCAGGCGCCGCAGGGCAACGACACCGCGATGATCGAGGCGGTCGCGGCGGGCGAGTGCCGCATCTCGATCGTCAACACCTACTACCTCGCGCGCTATGCTGCAGGCGAGGGCAAGGAGAAGGCGATCTTCGATGCCGTGGGCGTGATCTTCCCCGATCAGGCCGGCACCGGAACCCACGTCAACATCTCGGGCGCGGGCGTGGTCAAGACCGCGCCCAACCGCGAGAACGCGGTGAAGTTCCTCGAATACCTCACCTCCGAGAGCGCCCAGCGCTACTTTGCCGACGGCAACAACGAATATCCCGCTGCCACCGGCCTCAAGGCCAATTCGGCGGTCGAGCAGCTGGGCGCGTTCAAATCCGACACGCTCAACGCGGCGGAAATCGGCAAGGGCCAGGCCGAGGCGGTGAAGATCTTCGACCGCGCGGGGTGGAATTGATGGGGGTCAAATCAAGGCCCGCTTTCACCGCCTATCGCTAATCTGTCTTGAAGGGGGCGCGCCTATCGTCCATTTGCGCCCCCATTCCCTGCCGTGCATCCGCGCGGCGCATTGCTGCATCCGAGGCCCGTTTTGAACCAGCTCACCCTGACCCGCGACCAGTTCACCGAAAGCGCGGCGCTCTCTGTCGAGACCATCACCGATGTCCACCACTGGTGCGACGGGCTGTTCAGCCTCAAGATGACGCGGCCCGCGAGCTTCCGCTTCCGTTCGGGTGAATTCGTGATGATCGGCCTGCCGGGCGACAACGGCAAGCCGCTGCTGCGCGCTTATTCGGTGGCCTCGCCGTCCTATGCCGAGGAGCTCGAATTCCTCTCGATCAAGGTGCAGGACGGCCCGCTGACCTCGCGCCTGCAATATATCCAGCCGGGCGATCCGATCTATCTCGGCAAGAAGCCGACCGGCACCCTCGTCACCGACGCGTTGCTGCCGGGCAAGCGGCTGTTCATGCTCTCGACCGGCACCGGCCTTGCGCCCTTCATGAGCCTCGTGCGCGATCCTGAAGTCTACGGGATGTTCGAGGAAGTGATCGTCGTCCACTCGGTGCGCAATGTTGCCGAGCTGGCCTATCGCGAGCTGCTGGAGAGCAAGCTCGAAGGCGACCCGCTGCTGGAGGATGAAGACCGCGCGCGGATGATCTACGTGCCGACTGTGACCCGCGAACCCTTCCGCACGCAGGGCCGCATCCAGGCGCTGATCGACGATGGGCGGTTGTTCGAACAGAGCAAGGGCCCGCAGCGGTTCGTTCCGGAAGAAGACCGCGTGATGCTGTGCGGGAGCATGGCGATGATCAAGGACCACGCGGCTGACTTGGAACGCCGCGGGTTCGAGGAAGGCGCGAACAACAAGCCCGGGCAGTTCGTGATCGAGCGGGCGTTTGTGGGGTAAGCCCCACCCGTCGCCCCGTGCTTGACACGGGGCTTGGCTGCCTTCGGGTCGAACGTTGCGAAGAAGAAGCCTAGCCCCGGATCAAGTCCGGGGTGACAATTTGTGTTGTGTCTGACCCTCAACCCCTCCCGTCACCCCAGCGCAAGCTGGGGCCTAGTGCCTTACAGAGCAGCCCTTGCCGCCCGAGGTCCCAGCTTGCGCTGGGATGACGCAATGTCGCATACCCCACCCCCACTTTCGCGCTTGACCCTCGCCAGCGCGCGGGCTTCTATCGTGGCAAATCGAAACCCATCTGCCCGGAGAGAACCCCCATGCTCGCGACCGCCCACCGCACCGCCTACAACGCCGATCACGAGGCCTTCCGCGACACCGTCCGCAAGGTGTTCGCCGAACATCTCACCCCGAACCTCGACGAGCATGAGGCGAACGGCATCGTCCCGCGCGAGGTGTGGAAGGCGGTGGGCGAGGCGGGGCTGCTGTGCCCCACCGTGAAGGAGGAAAACGGCGGGCTCGGGCTCGATTTCGGGTTCAACTGCATTGTCGCCGAGGAACTCAGCTACCTCGGCTCGGCGGCGGGCTTCACGCTGCAATCGGACATCACCGCCAACTATTTCGAGCGCCTCGGCACCCCCGAACAGCGCGCCAAATATCTCCCCGGCATGGTCACCGGCGACATCATCACCGCGATTGCCATGACCGAACCGGGCGCGGGCTCCGACCTTCAGGGCATCCGCACCACCGCGCGGAAGGACGGCAACCACCTCGTCATCAACGGCTCGAAAACCTACATCACCAACGGCCAGAACGCCGATGTGGTGATCGTGGTCGCCAAGACCGATCCCGAGCGCGGCGCCAAGGGCATCAGCCTTGTTCTGGTGGACGCCGACACCCCCGGCTTCGAGCGCGGGCGCAATCTCGACAAGATCGGCCAGCACTCCGCCGACACCTCCGAGCTGTTCTTCAACGACTGCCGCGTGCCGATGACCAACATCCTCGGCGCGGAAGGCATGGGCTTTGTCCACCTGATGGAGGAGCTGCCGCAGGAGCGCCTCAGCATCGCGGTCGGCGCGCAGGCGGCGGCGCAGCGCGCCTTCGACGAGGCGGTCAAGTTCACCAAGGAGCGCGCGGCTTTCGGCAAGACCGTGTTCGAGTTCCAGAACACCAAGTTCACCCTCGCGGACCTGAAGGCCAAGCTGCAGGTGGGCTGGGCGCATCTCGACTGGGCGATCCGCAAGCACCTCGCGGGCGAGCTGACGACGGACGAAGCGAGCGCCGCCAAGCTGTGGCACACCGATCTCCAGTGGGAAGCCTGCGACGTGTCGCTGCAGCTCCACGGCGGGGCGGGCTACATGAACGAATACGCCATCGCGCGCCTTTGGCGCGACGCGCGCGTGACGCGCATCTTTGGCGGCACCAACGAGATCATGAAGGAAGTGATCTCGCGGAGTATCTGACCGCCGAACTCCCCCTCCCCTCGGGGAGGGGGTTGGGGGGTGGGGGCTCTGCCTCCTCGGCTGTCGAACCCCCATCCCCGGCCCTTCCCCGAGGGGAAGGGGGAAGAAGTGCGAATAGCATAAGGTAGCAAGCCTCATGACCGACCCCCTCGACTTTACCGCCAAACGCGTCCTCGTCATCGGCGGATCGAGCGGGATCGGTAACGGCATCGCCCACGGCTTCCGTGCGCGGGGCGCGCAGGTGACCGTCACCGGCACGCGGCCCGATTTCGGGGACTATCTGGAGGCTGAGGACAGCGACTTCACCGGCCTCGATTACCGCCAGCTCGACCTGACCGACCGTTCGGCGGCGGACCGGCTGGCGGGCGATCTGGGCCCGGTCGACGTGCTGGTGCTGTGTCAGGGCACAGTGCGCTACGGGCGGCAGGAATTCACCCGCGACGGGTGGGATCAGGTGGTCGACATCAACCTCAATTCGGTGATGGACGCCGCGCGCGCCTTCCACCCCGCGCTGGTGGCGAGCAAGGGCGCGATCATCATCGTCTCCAGCGTCGCGGCGTTCAAATCGACCATCGGCACGCCCGCCTATGCGGCATCGAAGGCCGGCGCGGCGAGCCTCACCAAGACGCTGGGCGAGGCCTGGGCGCGCGACGGCATCCGCGTCAACGGCATCGCCCCGGGGCTGGTGCCGACCAAGCTCACCTCGGTCACCACCGAGCACCCGGAGCGCCTTGAAGCGAGCCTCAGAAAAATCCCACTGCGCCGCATGGGCACGCCCGAGGACATGGCCGGCGCCGCGCTGTTCCTCGCCTCGCCATTGAGCGCCTACATCACCGGCCAGACGCTGGTGGTGGATGGCGGACTGACCCTCTCCTGAGCTATTTTACGGATTGCGACACGCCGCTGTAATCCCGTCACAAACACGTCACACGTCTCGGCCAAGCCAGCCTCCGCAACCATGCGGGGCACACATGGACGTCATCAATATCTTCCTGACCAGCGAACTGGGCGAAAGCCTCGATGATTTCGTGCATGACCAGCGCCGCTTCACCTTCGACAAGCTGGGGCCGGAAGGGCCGCGCCGGCTGGTCGAGGGGCCGATGTGGGCCTTCATCGACTGGGTGATGGACGATCTCGCGGGGCTGGAAATGTGCCGCCGCCTGCGCGCCGATGCCCGCACCGCCGATGCCCATATCACCATGGTTCTGGAAGACGACGACGCCGATGACCGCCGCCGCGCGCTGCGCGCCGGAGCGGATGATTACGTGGTCGGCCCGCTTACCCGCACCGCGGTGCTCGACCGGGTGCTGGCGCTGCAGGCCCGCGGGGTCGAGCGCCACGCCACCCAGCGCTTCGAGGCAGGCGCGCTCAGCATCGACATGGCGGCGCTGCAGGCGCGCTGGAACGGCGAGCCGATCCCGCTGCGCCCCAACGAATTCCGCCTGCTGCGCTTCTTTGCCGAAAACCCCAACCGGGTGCTGACCCGCGAGGACCTGATCGGCGGTCTCGGCAAGCGCGAACCCCCGATCGACGAGCGCACGGTCGACGTGTGGATCGGCCGCCTTCGCCGCGCGATCAAGGCGGCGGGCGGCGGCAACCCCTTACGCACCGTGCGCTCGATGGGATACGTCTTCGATCTGGGGTGATTTTGGCCGTTAGGCCCCTCCTACCAATCGTCCGTGCGCTGGACCGGTTGCGCAGCGACCGCAAGGCCGACCGGCCGCCCGCAGGCCCGCAAGAGCCGAGGTTTTCGCGGGGGGGCGGCGCTGGTTAACAAAAACCCGGCGAGGAAGGCGCGGCCCGGAGGGGCCGCGCCACCCATCAAAGCATGGGTTCGAACCCGCAGGGTTCGCACGCGCGAACGCGCGCCCGCAGCGACGCGGCCGTCAGGCCGCGTGAGCGAGGAAGGCGCGGCCCGGAGGGGCCGCGCCACCCATCAAAATGAAGCCTTCACCCCCAGCGCGAAGCTGGTGCCGACCTGGAAGGTGTTGAGC
>CAZQOO010000046.1:0-14392 GCA_964594845.1 uncultured Porphyrobacter sp.
TCAGCAGCCCCTCGGGCTTGTGCGCCTTCTTCCAGTTGCCCGCGGCATATTTGTTGGCCTCCACCATCGTCGGGTAGGCGTGGATCGTGCCGAGGATCTTGTTGAGCCCGATGCCGTGCTTCATCGCCAGCACATATTCGGCCAGCAACTCGCCCGCCTGCGCCCCGACGATGGTGACGCCGAGCACGGTGTCCTTGCCGCCCGCCGGGGTGAGCACCTTGACGAAGCCCTTGGTCTCGCTCTCGGCAATCGCCCGGTCGAGATCGTCGATCTCGTAGCGCGTCACCTCCACCGCGATGCCCTGCTCGGCCGCCTCGCGCTCATTGAGGCCGACGCGGGCGAATTCGGGATCGAGGAAAGTGACGGCGGGGATCACGCGGTAGTCGGCCTTGAACTTGCGGAACGTCCCGAACAGCGCGTTGACGCTGGCATACCACGCCTGATGGCTTGCGGTGTGGGTGAACTGGTAGGGGCCGGCGACGTCGCCGGCGGCGAAGATATTGGGGAATTTCGTGGCGAGGAAGGCGTCGGTGACGACAGTCTTGGCGGTATCGACGCCGATATCCTCCAGCCCGAACCCGGTCAGCCGCGCCTTGCGCCCGACCGCGAGGATCAGCGTGTCGAAGGGCAGGCGCACCTCGGCTGCGCCATGTTCGGCGACCAGCACCTTGCCTTCGATCCGCACCGCCTTGTGGCCCGTGTGAACGCTCACGCCATCGCCTTCGAGCACCGCCTTCGCCAGCGCCGAGACGTCTTCGTCCTCGCGTCCGAGCAGGCGGTCTTCCATCTCGACCTGAGAGACTTTCGAGCCAAGCCGCGCAAGTGCCTGGGAAAGCTCGCATCCGATCGGCCCGCCGCCGAGCACCACGACCTGCGCAGGCGCGGCGTCCATCTGCGCGAAGGCCTCCCACATGGTCTCGCTGGTGAGATAGCCCGAGGTCTCGATCCCGGGGATCGGCGGCACCACCGGCTCGGCTCCGCTGGCGATCACGATGGAGCGGGTGGTGAGGCGCTGCGTGCCCCCGTCGTTGCGCGCGATCTCGACCGTCCACGGATCAAGGATGCGCGCATAGCCCTTGACCACGTCGACCCCGAGACCCTCGTAACGCTCGACGGAATCGTGCGGCTCGATTCTCCTCACCGCCTCCATCACCCGCGCGATCACCGCCTTGAACGGCACCTGAGGCTCGGCCGGGGTCAGGCCATACTTGTCGGCATGGCGCATCTGTGCGGCGACCTTGGCGCTCTTGATCAGCGCCTTTGAGGGCACGCAGCCGGTGTTGAGGCAGTCGCCGCCCATCTCCTTCGCCTCGACCAGCGTCACCTTGGCCTTGACCGTCGCGGCGATATAGGCCGACACCAGCCCCGCCGCGCCCGCGCCGATCACCACCATGTTGCGGTCAAACTTTTTGGGCCGCTTGAAGCCCGCATAGACCTTGCGCCGCTGGATCGCGCCGATCACCAGCTTGGCCAGCCACGGCGCAATGCCGAGCAGCACAAAGCTCCCCAGCACCTGCGGCGAGGCAATCCCCTTGAGGCTGTCGATCCGCGCCAGCTGCGTGCCCGCATTCACATAGACGATGGTGCCGAGCAGCATGCCGGTCTGGCTGACCCAGACGTAGGTCCAGGTGCGGATGCGGGTGAGGCCCATCACCAGATTGACGACGAAGAACGGAAAGGCCGGGATCATCCGCAAGGTGAACAGATAGAACGCCCCGTCGCGCTCCAGCCCGGCGTTGATCGCCTTCAGCCGCTCGCCGAAGCGCGCCTCGATGCTGTCGCGCAGCACGTAGCGCGAGGACAGGAAGGCAAGCGTCGCTCCGAGCGTCGAGGCAAAGGAGACCAGCACCGTCCCCGTCACCACCCCGAACAGCGCGCCCGCCGCCAGCGTCATAATCGCAGCGCCCGGCAGCGAGGCGGCCGTCACCGCGACATAGGCGAGGAAGAAG
The DNA here is from genome assembly GCA_964594845.1 of uncultured Porphyrobacter sp. Lineage (GTDB taxonomy): Bacteria > Pseudomonadota > Alphaproteobacteria > Sphingomonadales > Sphingomonadaceae > Erythrobacter. Next base: position 1,950 of record CAZQOO010000046.1, read on the forward strand.
GCCGCCAGCACCACCAGCGGGTTCTCGGCGTAGAAGGCCTCCCACTGGCCAACCGCCTGCTTGATCCCGGCCAGCGTCAGATAGGCGCCGAGGTCGAAGGCGAAATAGGCGGCGACAATCGCGGCCAGCGCGGCAAGGATGGCAAGTTTCTTCAAGAGCACTCCCTTACTGGCTGCCGCAAAAGGACTTCGGCTCCGGCCCGCCCGAGGTTACGCCGGATGCGCCAGCGCCGCGTATGTGGCGATCCAGCCTTTGTCGATCCGGTGCTTGAGTGCAAGCACCCACGCCCCGTCGGCCACCCACGGCCCATAGCTGGCAATCGCCGAACCGTCGCCGGTGTTGACGAGATAGAGGCTGTGGCGGCGCGGGTGATAGGCGGCACGCACCGGCGCACCCGTCAGCACGCTGCGCAGATTGGCGGCGAGCACCGGCCCGGCCTTGACCGCATGGACGCCCGAATGGGCCAGTGTCCGGTCGGCGCGCGCGGCGACGTCCCCGGCGGCGAAGATATGCGGGTGCGAGAGCGAGCGCTGCTGCGCATCGACCAGCGCGAAGCCCTGCGCGCTGACCGCCAGCCCGCTTGCCCGCACCCACGCAGACGCGGCGCTGCCGGTCGCGGCAATCACCAGTTCCACTGGTTCGAGCGACGTCTCGCCCGCCATGATCCGCCCATGGGCGAAGCGCGCCTCGGCACAGTGGAGCGCAATGCCTTGCCGGATCAACGTCGTAGCGACGCGGCTTCGCACGGCGTCTGCAAAGCCGGGGAGCAACCCGCCCTCGCCCGTCACCAGTGCCACCTCGGGGCGCGGATCGGCCCCGGCACGGTTGCGCAGCGCAAAGGCGAGCTCCACGCCCCCGGCCCCGCCGCCTGCGACCACCACCCGCGCCGGCGCTGGAGCGGGCATGGCCGCGATCCGCGCGGCGAAGGCATCGATCGGGCGCACGTCGATCAGGCGCGGGTCGTCGCCAAGCAGCGCCGCGCCCTGCCCCACCCCGCCGGTGTCGAGCGAGGCCCAGTCGAAAGTGAAAGTCCTGCCGCTGTCCGTGGTGACGCTCCGGCCCGCAGGATCGAGCGCGGTGCAGCGGCCCTGCACCCATTCCGCCCCGGCGCGCACTGCGAGCCCCGCCAGATCGACCAGCCCCTCGTCCCGCCCATGCTGCCCGGCGAGCCAGCCCGGCACCATGCCCGAATAGCGCAGATGCCGCTTGGGGGTGAGCAGCACACCCCGCACGCCCTCAGGCACCCCGCGCCTGATCCAGTCGGCCAGCACCGCGACATGGGCATGGCCGCCGCCGACCAGCAGCAGGGTGCGCGAGTGCGCAGCAGGTTTGGCCGACGTCATCCGTGTCTCATGCCCGAATGCGCCCGGTTCAGCTACCGGCAAGGTTCATCCGCTAGGGGCTCATCCAAGCGCGAATGCTTCGCAATAACTTCTTTTAGGTTCATATCTTCATGAATTTGCACATGACCTCGGGGCCGGAACCGCAGGCTCTCTGGGCCATTTCTTCATTGCAGCAATCGGTGTTGCGCGCCATGCACCTTGCCGTGACGGGCTGGGCCTTGCCGGGCCGGACGCGGGAGCGGGGGCAGGCATGATCTGGCGCATGATCACGGATTCAGGACGGAAAGGCTGCCATGGCGGTTGAAGGCCCCTCTTACGGCTCGCAGATATCGCTGACGCGGTTCTTCCGGATCTTTGCCGAGATCCTCCGGCCCGAGACCAGCTTCTACTGGCTCGCGGTGGTCTATGGCGTGGGCATCAGCCTGCTGACGCTGGCCACGCCGATCTCGGTTCAGATGCTGATCAACACCGTCGCCAACACCGCCATGCCCGCGCCGCTGGTGATGCTGTCGATCACGCTGTTCGTGCTGCTGCTGTTTTCCTCGCTGCTCTATGCCTTGCGCATCCACCTGATGGAGCTGTTCGCGCGGCGTTTCTACGCGCGCATGGTGAGCGAGATTTCGCTGATCGCGATCTATGCCCAGAACCCGTTCTTCACCGACACCACCCGCGGCGCACTGTTCAACCGCTATTTCGACGTGATGATCATCATGTCGCGCCTGCCGATCCTGTTCATCGACGGCTTCTCGATCCTGCTCGGGATTGCGGTCGGCTTCGTGCTGGTGTCGCTCTATCACCCGCTGTTCCTGATCTTCACGATGGTGATGATCGTGCTGATCTGGGTGGTGTGGCTGTCCTGGGGCAGCCGGGCGATCCGGGCCGCGATCGACGTCAGCCATGCCAAGCACGGCACCTCCGTCTGGCTCGAGCAGATCGGCGAATCCAACGGTTTCTTCAAGTCGCAGCAGCGGGTCGATTACGCCATCGAACAGACCGACAAGGCGACCCATAACTACCTCAACGCGCGGCGGCGCTATTTCCGCCAGCATTTCTCGCAGACCCTGTCGTTCCTGCTGATGTATGCCACCGCCAGCGCGGTGCTGCTGGGTCTGGGCGGCTGGCTGGTGATCCAGTTCGAGCTGACGCTGGGACAGCTGGTCGCGGCGGAGCTGGTGCTGTCGGCGGCCTTCTTCGGGGTGGCGCAGCTGGGCACCTATCTCCAGTATTTCTACGAGCTTTGCGCCGCGGGCGAGGAAGTCTCGCTGTTCTTCGACATCGAGCAGGAAAAGCCGCGCGGGGCCGATCCGCTCACCGGCAGTGATCACACGCTGGTGTTCCGTCAGGTGCGCGGCAAGGCGCGGTACGAGAGCGCCGAGCTCGACTTCACCGTGCCCAGCGGCGCGGTGGTGATGGCCTCGACCAGCCAGCACGGGCTCCAGCGCCTGTTCACCAACGTGCTCAAGCTCTACGAGCTGCCCTCCACCGGCTACACCACGCTGGGCGGCACCGACATCAAGGACATCGAAGCGCACCACCTGCGGATGGCGATCTACGTGCTCGACCGGCCGACTTTCGTGCCGATGACGATCCGCCAGTATCTCAGCCTGTCCTGCCCGACGGGCGAAAGCTGGCGGATGCTCGATGCGCTCAAGGCAGTGGGCCTGGCCGAAGTCCTGCCCGGGCTCGAGCAGGGACTAGACACCAAGATCGCGGCGACCGGCTATCCGCTCTCGACGGTCGAGCTGCTCAAGCTCAAGCTGGCCAGCGCGATCCTCGCGCGCCCGCGGGTGCTGGTGCTGACCCGGCTGTTCGATCTGATCGAGGCCGAGGATCTCGCCAGCGCGCTCGCCGCCCTGCGCGCGCAGGCCTTCACCACGGTGATCTACTTCTCCAACCGCGAGGCCGCGCTCGGGTGTGACCGCTTCCTGCACATGGAGGCCCGCCAGCAGCGCTGGTTCGACAGTTTTGCCGACTTCGCCGAAGCGCGGCGCCAGCGGCGCAGCGCCCCGGACGGCGACGGACAGCTCCAGGCCCAGCTCGGCACGCCGGGCGGCGGAGGCGAGGCATGAGCACGCCGCAACGCCAGTCCCACCGCTTCACCGCGCTGGAATCGATCAAGATCCCGCGCGTGATGCGCACCATCTTCTACATGCTGCTGATCGGCTTCCTGTCGATGCTGGCGTTCCTGATCTATGCCCCATGGGTGCAGACCGCGACCGGTCGCGGCGATGTCACCACGCTCAACCCCAACGAACGCAAGCAGGACATCAACGCGCTGGTGCCGGGCCGGATCGAGCAATGGTATGTGCGCGACGGCAGCCGGGTGAAGAAGGGCGATCCGATCGTCCGGATTGCCGATATCGATCCGCAGCTGGTCGATCGCCTGCAGGCCGAACGCGGCCAGATCCAGGCCCAGCTCGAAGCGGCCCAGACCGCGCTCGCCACAGCGCAGCTCGACGAGCGGCGGATGCGCGAGCTCTATGAGGCCGGCCTTGCGGCGCGGCGCGATTACGAAGCGGCGCAGATCCGCATCGCCGAAAGGCAAGGCCAGGTTGCCTCGGCGCAGGCCGCGCTCAACCGCGCCGATGTCGGGCTGGCGCGCCAGTCCTCGCAGATCCTGCGTGCCCCGCGCGACGGCTTCATCCAAAGCCTCAATGCGGGCGATGCCTCGACCCTCGTCAGCGCCGGCGACGTGCTGGCGACCTTCGTGCCGCAAAGCTCGGAGCGGGTGGTCGAGATCTTCATCGACGGGCGCGACGTCGCGCTGGTGAAGCCAGGCGACAAGGCGCGGGTGATGTTCGAGGGCTGGCCCGCGGTGCAGTTCTCCGGCTGGCCCTCGGTCGCGGTCGGAACTTTCGGCGGGATCGTGGTCGCGGTCGACCAGTCCGCCCAGCCCAACGGGCGCTTTCGCGTGCTGATCCGCGAGGACAAGAGCGAGAAGCACCGCTGGCCCGAGGACCGCTTCGTGCGCTTCGGAGCCAAGGCGCAGGCCTGGGTGCTGCTGGAGACCGTGCCGGTGGGCTACGAAATCTGGCGTCAGCTCAACAACTTCCCGCCCGAACTTCCGGCGGAAAACCCCGCCGCGACCACCGAGTGACGATGCCGCGCGGCCCTGCCTTTCCCGGTCGGCGCTGGCTGGCGTGCGGTGCGGCGCTGCTGGCGCTGGCAGCGCCGGTCGCGCCCGCGCTGGCGCAGGACATCGCGCCGGTCGGCGATCCGGTCGAACGGGCGCTGACCACCGGGCCCTTGCTGCCCGAGGAAGTGCTGCGCTCCTCGGCGCTGACCTTCCCCGCGATCCTGGAGGCCTTCGAACGCGAGGCCGCCGCGCGCTCGGACCAGCTGTCCGCCGACGGGGCCTTCGACCTCATGCTCAAGGGCGAATATTTCGACCGCCTGACCGGCTTTTATTCGGGCGGTTTCGGCAAGGTCGAGGCGCGCCAGCCCCTGCGCCCCTATGGTGCCGAGGTGTTCGGATCATACCGCGTCTCGAACGGCGACTTCCCGACCTACGAAAACCAGAACTACACCAACAACCTCGGCGAGATTAAGGTCGGCGCGCTGTTCTCCCTGCTGCGCAACCGCGACATCGACAGCCGGCGCTTCGCGATCGAGGACACCCGTCTCGCGGCCAGTCAGGCGCGGCTGGATGTCATGCTGGTGCAGCTCAACGTCCAGCTCGAAGCGCTGCGCGCCTATTGGCGCTGGGTCGCTGCCGGAGAGGAGATCCGGGTCTACGAGGAATTGCTCGAAATCGCCGAGGCCCGGCAAGTGGGCCTGGCGCGCGAGGTGCGCGAAGGCGCGCGCCCGGCCATCGCGCTGACCGAGAACGAACGCAACCTGCTGGCCCGCCGCACCCTGCTCGAACAGGCGCGGCGCGATCTGGACATGGCCGCCAACAGCCTTTCGTTCTACCTGCGAGGCGGCGACGGGCGGCTGATCGTGCCGACCCGCGAGATGCTGCCCGATGCGACGCGGATGAAGGCCATCGTTCCGGCCGAGCAGCTGGCGGCAACGCCGGTCAGCGAGGTGATCCGCAGCCGGCCCGAGCTCCAGACCTTCAGGCTCGCGCTCGAACGCGCCAACAACCGGATCGCGCTGCGTCGCAATGATCTCGAACCCTCGCTCAACGCCAGTGTCGAGCTGTCGCGCGATTTCGGCCAGATCGGCCCGGGCGGCCCGGGCTTCGATTCCACCGACACGGTGGTCGGCCTGACCTTTTCGGTGCCGCTCCAGCGGCGCGAGGCGCGCGGGCGGTTGCAGCGGGCCGAGGCCGAACTGCGCGAGACCGAACTGCGCCAGCGCCGCATCGCTGACCAGATCACCACCGAAGTCGGCAACATCCTTGTCACGCTCGGCGCGGCGACGAAGCTCACCGAACTCGCCCGCGCGGAAGTGCGGCAGGCGAACCAGATGGTCGAGGCCGAACGCACCCGCTTCCGCCTCGGCGCGGCGGATTTCTTCCTTGTCAACCTGCGCGAGGAGGACGCCGCCAATGCCCGCATCCGCGCGATCCGCGCCGAGCGCGACGGCCGACTGGCTGAAGCGAGCTACAACGCGGCGACGATGAACCTTACTGCGCTGGGGCTGGAGTAGGCGCCGCCTCTGCCGCTGCCTCGGCCGCGACGACCGGTGCAGCGTCGGCAGCCGCTTCCGCCGCTTCCATCACTGCCGCCGCGGCAGCCGCCGCTTCGGCCTCGGCCTTGGCCTTCTCCTCGGCCAGACCGATCAGGTCGATCGGCACGTCGCGCTCGTAGGCCAGCACCCCCGGCACCGGCGGAATCCGCCCGACCAGCGCCGACAGGAAGTTGTTGCGCTTGCCTGCCGCGCGCAGTTCGGCCTGCGCATGGGGATATTTCGCGAGGCTTTCCGGCACGCTCCAGTCGGTCGGCCTGGCAGGCCGGTCGGGCAGCAGGGTACGCTCGAAAGTCGATTGCTCCAGCGCCGCGCGGTCTGCCCAGCCCAGGCTGAGGAAATCGCCAAGCGAGGTGATCTGCCCTGCCTTGGCCTCGAACTTGACCGAGCCCATGCAGTAGCACTGCCCGAAGGTCTGGGTGCCGGGCAGATAGAGGATCGGGCCGAACCAGGTGTATTCGCCCGGCTCCACCTCGATCAGGTAGCTGAAGCTCTTGTCCTCGCCTTCGGTCTTGTCGAACACGAACTGCGGGCCAAAGGGCACGATCATGCGCAGGTCGATCGGCGCGATCGCAAAGGTTTCCTCGGTCGGCTCGACCGGCTTTTCCCGCGGCGCACGGCCAGCCTTCCTGGCGGTCTCGTAGCGCTTGAGCTGCCCGGGATAGGCTTCCTGGGCCTCGGCGAATTCCTCGCGCCACTTGGCCTCGTAATTGGCGATTTCCTCCGCGCTCGGGGTCTTGAGGAAGACGCCGTTGGTGCGGTTCTGCGGGCTGCGGACGAAGATATAGGCCTTGGCCGGATCGATCGCGGCCTTGCCCGAGACGAGGTTCTTCAGCTCGATCGCGCGGTATTCGGCGGTGTCGGGCTTGATCTTCTCGGCCGCCACCGGCGCGGCGAGCAGGGCCAGCGCGCCTGCGACTAGGGAAAGGATGCGCTTCATGGTTCGAGCACCTCGAGTTGCGGTTTCGGGCCGGAAGCGACGCGCGCCTGTTTCATCAGGGCGGCCTCGCGATCCTTGGCGTTCTCGCGGCTCAGGCCTTCCTCGAAATGGAACGCCTGCCACAGGTCCTTTTCCAGACCGTAGCGATCATAGCCCTTGTAGAACATGCAGTTGCGCAGGTTGATGCGCTTGATCCGGCGACGCTCGGCGCTGCCGAAGATGGCATCGGCCATCAGCCCGCCGAGCGCGCCGCCGATTCCGCCTGCGAGCATGCCGTAATTGGCCATCGCTCCGGCAAGCGCCCCGCTATCGGCGCCCATGTAGAAGTTGATCCCGCTGGCGAGCGAATCGCATTCGGTGATGTCGGCATAGGCCTGATCGAAGCTGGTGCCGTCGCGGTGGAAGAAGAAATACTTGTCGAAATCCGCCGCGATGGTGGGATCGGGAGTATAGGCCAGATCGGGCATCGCCACCGCCTCGATCTCGGCGGCGGTGAAGGTCTTCATCGGTGGTTCGGTCTTGATCGCCTGTGCCTGCACGGCAGCAGGCAGGCTCGCCAACACGGCGAGCACGGCGGTATGCAGCAATTTCATGGACGTGCGCCCCTTTCTCCCTGCCGCACGAAGTGGCAGAGCGCTTGCCCGGCTGCAAGCCCAAAGCGCAGCCTGCGCTAGATCTTTCCCCGGAGCGCCTGATAGGCCGCCGCCGAGACGGTGTTGGCGAGATTGAGCGAGCGGATCACCTCGGAGCGCATCGGCAGGCGGAACAGCCGGTCTGCGTGACGCTCGATGATCGCTGGCGGGATGCCCTTCGTCTCCTGCCCGAAGACGAGGAAGGCGTCCTCGGGATAGTCCGGTTCATAGAAAGAACGCGCGCCGAATTCCTCGAACAGGAACAGCTGGTCAGGGCGCGGGGTGCGGGCTTCGAGGAAGGCATCCCAGCTGGCATATTCGGTGAGCCTGACGTGCGGCCAGTAATCGAGGCCCGAGCGTTTCACCCGCTTGTCCGAAATCTCGAACCCGAGCGGGTGGATCAGGATCAGCTCCATGTCGAGTGCCACACAGGTCCGCCCCACCGCGCCGGTGTTGCCGGGAATCTCGGGCTGGACGAGGATGATGGAGAGGCCGGGGGCAGTCATGGCGCGCCGCTCAATAGATCGGCTCGAGGTCGAAACCGGTTAGCCGCAGCATCGCGAGCCCCACCTCGCGCACGCTCCCCTGCTCCGGCGTCCAGCGCTCGAAGAAGGAATACTTGTCCCCGTCGATCACCTCGAGCACCCATTGTGCCCCATCGATGCCATTATCGCAATTTGCAGCCGCTTCGGTCGACAGAGCAGCATTCTTCAGCATCGCCGTGAACGCGTCGAACTCGGCCGATGTGAGGTCGCGGCGCAGGTGTTCCTCGACCTGTCCCGGTTCATAGCCGCCGGCCCCGGAAAGCCTCGTGGCCTCGATCCTCGCACGCCCGCCGGCCTGCCCCTCGATGCGCACGATGATGGGCTCGTCGAAACTTCGCAGCCAGACGAACCTGACATGGAGTTGCCCCGGTGCATCGGCAGCGAGTTCGGTCAGCGGTTCCTCGCCGGCTGCCTCCAGATGCGAGGAATACCGGTCGGCCCTGCGACCATCGAGGATCGGCGGGTTCGCAATGGCAGGGTAACTGCACCCCTTGCCGGTCGTGCCGAGATAGGACGGGAAAAACGCGCCGTCCTCGACCCTCGCGTCTGCCAGCGGAACGGCAGGGACGACAGCGCCGGAATAGGGATCCACAGGATTGGCAGGGCCGGGCGCCTCGCCGCAAGCGGCTGCCAGCAGCAGGCATGCGAGCGGAACAGGCCCGACCGCTCGTCCGCCGCTCGCCACGCGCCGCTGCTCCCGCCTCCGCTTGCCTCGGGCCCCTAGCCCAGCTTGCCCTTGAGCAACTGGTTCACCAGCTGCGGGTTGGCCTTGCCCTGCATCGCCTTCATCGTCTGGCCGACGAAGAAGCCGAACAGCGCTTCCTTGCCGGCGCGGTACTGTTCGACCTTGTCGGCATTGGCGGCGATGATCGCGTCCACGGCGGCCTCGATCGCGCCGGTGTCGGAGACCTGCTTGAGCCCCTCGGCCTCGGCGATTTCAGCCGGATCGCGGCCGGTCTTCAGCACTATCTCGAAGATCTCTTTGGCCTGACCGCCGCTGATCTCGCCCTTGTCAGCCATGGCGAGGATGCTCGCCTGTGCGCTCGCCGTGGCGTTGGCCGCGTCGGCCTCGTCGCCCAGCGCCTTCATCACCCCCGGTGCGACCGAGAGCGACCAGTTGGCGACCTGCGTGGCGACCTCCGGTTCGCCCTTGCCGATGGTCTTGGCCGTTTCGGCCAGCAGCGTCTCGAACCGCGCGAAGGTCTCGACCTCGGCGGTCAATTCGCGCGCATTATACGGCGTGAGGCCCAGCACCTCGATGTAACGCTTGCGCTTGGCATCGGGCAGTTCGGGGAGCGACGCGCGGCATTCGGCGAGGAAGTCCTCCTCCAGCACCAGCGGCAGCAGATCGGGATCGGGGAAGTAGCGATAATCGTGCGCGTCTTCCTTGCTGCGCATGGTGCGGGTCGTCCCGGTGCCAGGGTCGAACAGGCGGGTTTCCTGCACCACCGTGCCACCGCTTTCGAGGACATCGACCTGGCGCATCGCCTCGTGCTCGATCGCCTGCATGACGAAGCGCACGGAGTTGACGTTCTTTGTCTCGGTGCGGGTGCCGAAGGGCTCGCCCGGGCGGCGCACCGAGACGTTGACGTCGGCGCGCATCGAGCCTTCTTCCATGTTGCCATCGCACGAGCCGACATAGCGCAGGATCGCCCGCAGCTTCCTCACGTAAGCCCCTGCTTCGGCGGGCGAGCGCATGTCGGGCTTGGAGACGATTTCCATCAGCGCCACGCCCGAGCGGTTGAGATCGACATAGGACATGGTCGGGTGCTGATCGTGCATCAGCTTGCCTGCGTCCTGTTCGACATGGATGCGCTCGATGCCGATGACCTTGTCTTCCGGAATGCCGGCCTTCTCGTCGGCCTCGATCAGCAGCTGCCCCTCGCCCACGATGGGGTGGTAGAGCTGGCTGATCTGGTAGCCCTGCGGCAGATCGGCATAGAAGTAGTTCTTGCGGTCAAAACGCGACCACGCATTGATCTGCGCCTCGATCGCCATGCCGGTGCGCACCGCCTGACGGATGCACTCGCGGTTGGGCACGGGCAGCATCCCCGGCATCGCGGCATCGACAAGGGAGACCTGCGAGTTCGGCTCGGCCCCGAAGGCGGTCGCCGCGCCCGAGAACAGCTTGGACGCGCTCGTCACCTGCGCGTGGACCTCAAGGCCGATCACGACCTCCCATTCGCCGGTGGCACCCTGGATGCGGTAATTGCTCATGTGTCGTTACCTGTTGTCTCGGTCTGCTCTATTCGCCGTGCGGGGCGGGCAGGTTCGCTGGATTGGGGTTCGCGATCGGAAATCAACCTGCCGTTCGCATCGAACCGCGCCTCCCCATGCTCGATGGTGCGCGAGAGATAGAACGCAAAGATCCCCAGAGCGACAAACACGAGAAGGAAGATGATGGCGAAGGTCATGGCTCGCGCCCGCTCTTGCCGCTGCTGCGGGAAAAAATCCAGTCGTGATTGCCGCCAAGGCGCTGGACACACCGCGAACCATCCTTAGAAGCCGGCCTGCACCATTCAGGGAGATGCGCTTGTCAGGCCAGACCGACCAGACCAGGCCTCCGGCCCGCATGCTCGGCGATCTCGACATGCGGGACAACTGCTTCGACACGATCCGCCTGTTTGCCGCGATCGCGGTGATCGTGTCGCACGCCTTCCCGCTGACGGGGACTCCCGAGCCGCTGGAAGCGCTGAGCCGCGGGCAAGTGGGGCTCGGCCATCTGGCGGTGGGCGTGTTCTTTCTGGTGAGCGGCTATCTCATACCCGCCAGCCTCGATCGCGGCTCGCTGCAACGCTATGCGCGCAAGCGGGCCTTCCGCATCATTCCGGCGCTCGCGGTGGCTGTGCTGGTCTGCGCCTTCCTGCTGGGCCCGCTGCTGACCGTCCTGCCGCTGGCAGACTATCTCGCGGCGGGCGGAACCTGGCTGTTCCTCGGCAACGCCGCCTTCCTGCCGGTGGGCTATGATCTGCCGGGGGTGTTCGCGGGCAATCCCCTGACCGCGGTCAACGGCAGCCTGTGGAGCCTCAAGTTCGAGGTTGCCTGCTACGTGATCGTTCCGGTCGCCTTCGCGTTCAAGGGCTGGCGGGTTGCTGTCGTGCTGGCCGGATGGCTTGCCAGTTTCGCGCTGGCGGCAGCAATCCCGGAAGGATCGGGCGGCGCGCTGTTCTATGTCGGGCTGATGAGCGAGCTGTTCCGCTTCTTCGGCAGCGGAATGCTGCTCTATCTGCTGGCTGACCGGGTGCCGATGCGCCGCGACTGGGCGGTGCTGGCCGCGCTTGCCAGCCTCGCCGCCCTGTTCACGCCGGTGTTCGTCGAGGTGATGGCGATCGCGGGCTCCTATGCGATCATCTATTTCGCCTATCACGCCCCGCGCGGCGTGCGGGCGCTGACCGCGCGCGGGGACATTTCCTACGGCGTCTATGTCTATGCCTTCCCGATCCAGCAGATGCTGGTGCCGTTCAGCCTCGCTGCCGGAGCGGCAGGGCTGGCGGCGCCTTGGCTGGTCAACTTCGCGCTGACCCTGCCGCTGACGCTGCTGGCGGGCGTGATGTCGTGGGTGCTGGTGGAAAAGCCGTTCCTCGCGCTTGGCAACCGCAAGCGCCTCAGCCCGTCGCTCGCCTGAGGGGGCGGCCTACCACCACTTCTCCGGCTTGGCGGTGAAGCCCGCGCGGCTCTGGATCGCGAGACCGGCGTTGAGCACGCCCTGCTCGTCGAAGGGCTTGCCGACCAGCTGGAGGCCGAGCGGCAGGCCATCGGCGTTGATCGTGGCAGGCACGCTCATCGCGGGAAGGCCCGCAAGCGATGCAGGCACGGCGAAGACGTCGTTCAGATACATCGTCAGCGGGTCTTCGTTCATCGAACCCAGCGGGAACGAAGCCGTCGGCGTGGTCGGCGCAAGGATCACGTCGCACTCGGCAAAGGCGCGCTCGAAATCGCGGGCGACCAGCGCGCGGACCTTCTGCGCCTGGGTGTAATAGGCATCGTAGAAGCCCGCCGAGAGCACATAGGTGCCGATCAGGATGCGGCGCTTGACCTCGTCACCGAACCCGGCGGCGCGGGTGGCGGCGTACATGTCCTGCAGGCCCACGCCATCGGGCAGATCGCGCAGACCATAGCGCACGCCGTCATAGCGCGCGAGGTTCGAGGACGCCTCGGCCGGCGCGACGATGTAATAGGCGGGCAGCGCGTACTTGGTGTGCGGCAGCGAGACGTCGACGATCTCCGCGCCTGCGTCCTTCAGCCACGCCTTGCCCTGTTCCCAGCTGTCGAGGATCGCCTGATCGGTGCCCTCCATCCGGTATTCGCGCGGGATGCCGACCTTCTTGCCGCGCAAAACTGCGATCCATGA
>CAZQOO010000046.1:14402-18040 GCA_964594845.1 uncultured Porphyrobacter sp.
GCAAATCGGCGTTCAAGGCGGCTTCCCAGTCGGGCACGTCCATCTGGAGGCTGGTCGCGTCCTTGGGATCGAAGCCCGCCATCGCGCCGAGCATGATCGCGCAATCCTCGACGCTGCGGGCCATCGGCCCGGCCTGATCGAGGCTGGAGGCGAAGGCGACGATGCCCCAGCGTGAACAGCGGCCATAGGTCGGCTTGATCCCGCAGATGCCGGTGAAGGCCGCAGGCTGGCGGATCGAGCCGCCGGTGTCGGTGCCGGTCGCCGCCGGTGCGATGCGTGCGGCGACGGCGGCGGAGGAACCGCCCGACGAGCCGCCGGGGCTCATCGCGGCATTGCTGCCCGCCTTCTTCCACGGCGAGGTGACATTGCCGAAATAGGAGGTCTCGTTGGACGAACCCATTGCAAACTGGTCAAGGTTGAGCTTGCCCAGCATCCCCGCGCCCGCTTCCCACAGCTTGCTGCTGACGGTGCTTTCGTAGCGCGGCGTGAAGCCTTCGAGGATGTGGCTCGCCGCGGTGGTCTGCACGCCGTGGGTGGCGAACAGGTCCTTCATGCCGATCGGCACGCCCGCCATCTTGCCGAGCTGTTTCCCCGCAGCGCGCGCGGCATCGACCTTTTCGGCGGCGGCGAGCGCGTGATCGGGGGTGGTGACGATGAAGGCGTTGAGCGCAGCGGCCTCGGCCACAGCGGCGTTGAAGCTTTCCGCCACTTCGCGCGCGGTGAAGTCGCCCTTGGCGACACCGTCGCGGATTTCTTTCACGCCGAGAGAGGTAAGGTCAGTCATTTTATCTCCCCTCCCGCCTGCGGGGGGGGCCGGGGGGGGGCCGGACCCCACGCCGGGGTCTTGTTGTTTGTGCCCCCCCCAGACCCCACCCCCCGGCGGGAGGGGGACAGGCGGACAAAGCGCAAATTCACTCGATCACCTTGGGCACGCCGAAGAAGCCGTGTTCGGCCGCGGGCGCATTGGCGAGCACGTCGGCCTGCTTGCCGCCGCCGGTGAGCGGATCGGCATCGACCACGTCCTCGCGCAGGCGCAGCGTGTTGGGGATCACCGCCGCCATCGGCTCGATGCCGGTGACGTCGACTTCACCCAACTGCTCGACCCACTGGAGGATGCCGTTGAGTTCCGGCACCATGCGTTCCAGCGCCGCGTCATCCATGCGGATGCGCGCCAGCGAAGCGATCTTGGCGACGGTTGCCTTGTCGACCGACATGGCGCCCCTCCTTACTGCGCCGGAGCCGGAGCCGGCGCGCCCTGCGGAGCGCCGCCCTCAGCGCCGCCCATCTGCGACTGCATCGCCTGCTGCAGGATCGCCAGATTGCGCTCGAAGGTTTCCTTGCTCATGATCTCGACGACCTCGATCTCGAATTCGAGATCGGCATTCGGCGGGATCGGTGCGCCCGGGGGCGGTTCGGCGCCATAGGCCTTGTCGGCGGGAATGAAGAGATTGTACTTGCCGCCCTTCTGCATCTGCTTGAGGCCTTCGAAGAAGCCCGGGATGGCCGCGCCTTCCTCGATCGGGAAGGGCGTGCCCTTGGGAAACAGGCCTTCGATCGGCAGCGGGATTTCGCGCGATTCGTCGAACACCGTGCCATCGGCGGCGAGCTTGCCCTTGTAGTTCAGCCACACGACCTCGCCTTCCTTGGGCAGCGGGCCGGTGCCTTCGACCAGCACGTCGAGATCCACCCCGCGCGGCACGGCGGCCCAGGCAAGGCCGGCGCCCACGGCGATGGCGAGCAGGACGCCGATCCAGAGCTTGGTCAGCGAGCCCTTGGCGACGGGCTGGATCGGAACGCGGGTAATCTCGGTCATGTGATGATCCTGACTGGCGCGGCCTTGATGCCGCCTATGACAGCAAAAGGGCGCGGGTATGAGCCGCGCCCTGATGGCTTATCGCAAAGGGTGTTTCAAGCGGTTCCGGTAGCCGGGACGCGCCTGACAACGGGATTATTTGCTCCCGTCGCGCTCCATCCGCTTGCGCTCGAGCTTGCGGGCGCGGCGAACGGCGGCAGCCTTTTCGCGGGCGCGCTTTTCCGAGGGCTTTTCGTAGTGGCGACGCAGCTTCATCTCGCGATAAACGCCTTCACGCTGCAGCTTCTTCTTGAGCGCGCGCAGGGCCTGATCGACATTGTTATCGCGAACGATGATTTGCATAAACGACGACTACCTCATGTCCAAACGCCCAGAGCCCCGCTTGCGAATCAGCGCGGGGTTGCGCGGTGAATTTCCAATGAAAGACGGGCGATTCCCACGGGGGAGCCGCCCTCCAAACCGCGCCCCGATAGTCCAACAGCGCCGCAAAGGCAAGCCATCAGCGTGCATTGGCGCAGCACGCCTGCCTAGGCAGAACCGCCTGCCCCCGCTATGGGCAGCCGATGGCCGGTGAAATCTCCCCTCTCCTCGCAAGTCTCCAGGTCGCCCTCGGCGGCGCGGGCGGCGCAGTGCTGCGCTATCATGCGGGCCGCGCGGTGACCCGTCTCGCCGGGCCGGACAATGCCTTTCCGTGGGGGACGCTCACGGTCAATCTGGTCGGCAGCCTGTTGATGGGCGTGCTGGTCGGCTGGCTGGCGCGTGGCACGGCCTCGGCGCAGACCGGCGAGAGCGTGTGGCTGCTGGCGGGCGTCGGCCTGCTCGGCGGGTTCACCACTTTCAGCGCCTTTTCCTCCGAGCTTGTAACGCTCGTCCATCGCGGCCAGCCGGGTCTCGCGGCCGCCTATGCCGCGGCCTCGCTGATCGCCGGAATGGCCGCCATCATCATCGGCCTTGTTGCCGCTCAGAGTGTGCAATGACCGATACCAGCGACAACGTCCGCCAGTTCACCGTCAGCGAGGATGACGAGGGCATCCGGCTCGACCGCTGGTTCAAGCGCAACCTGCCGCAGGTCGGCTTTGCCACCGTGTCGCGCTGGGCGCGCACCGGGCAGGTCCGGGTCGACGGCAAGCGGGTGAAGCCGGAAGACCGGCTCAGTGCCGGACAGGTGCTGCGCGTGCCGCCGGGCGGCGAGGACTCGCCCTCTGCCAAGAAATCAGCGCCTCGCGCCCGCGCATTGAGCCCGGAACAGATCGCCGAGGCCAAGGCCATGGTGATCCGCGAGACGCCCACGGCCATCGTGCTGAACAAGCCGCCGGGCCTCGCCACACAGGGCGGGAGCAAGACCACCAAGCATGTCGACGGGCTGCTCGATGCCTTTGTCGAGGACGAGCGCACACCGCGCCCGCGCCTCGTCCACCGGCTCGACAAGGACACCTCCGGAGTCCTGCTGATCGCCCGCACCCCGGGGAGCGCGGCGAGCTTTTCCAAGCGCTTCGCCAGCCGCTCTGCGCGCAAGGTCTACTGGGCGCTGGTGGTCGGCAAACCGCAACTGGCCGAAGGCGTGATCGACGCCCCCCTCGCCAAGCAGCCGGGCACCGGCGGCGAGAAGATGCATATCGACGAGGAGAACGGCGCGGCGGCCAAGACCCGCTACCGGGTGGTCGACAGCGCCGGGCAGCGCGCCTCGTGGGTGGAGCTCGAACCGCTCACCGGCCGCACCCACCAGCTGCGCGTCCACATGGCGGCGATCGGCCACCCCATCGTGGGCGACGGCAAGTATGGCGGGCAGGACGCCTTTCTGACCGGCGCGGTGAGCCGCAAGATG
>CAZQOO010000047.1:0-17701 GCA_964594845.1 uncultured Porphyrobacter sp.
GGCCCTTTTCCGCCAGGACCAGCGATTCGCTTTCGATCCCCGGCAAGCCGCCGATCCCCGAACCGATCGAGCAGCCGGTACGTTCCTTCAGGGCATCGTCCATCTCGGTCAGGCCGGCATCTTCCAGCGCCTGTCCTTCGGCGTCGATGCCGTAGACGAAGAAGTGATCGACCTGCCGCTGGACCTTGTGATCCACCCGCCTGTCGGGATCGAAACCCCAGGGATGATCCTTGCCCTTCACCTCGCAGGCGATGGTGCACTTCTGGTTCGAGGCATCGAAGCGGGTGATCTGCCCCGCCCCGCTTTCACCGGCAATGAGGTTTGCCCACGTCGTTTCGACATCGCCCCCGAGCGGGGTGACAAGACCGAGGCCGGTTACAACCACACGGCGCATTCGCGTTCTCCGAAAGGGAGCTTGGCTCCGAAAAAGCAACAGGCCCAACCCGGGTAGGGCTGAGCCTGTCTAGGCCCTGATCCGCGTGTCGGCAAACGGGTTGCCGGACAAATGCCCCGCCTTATCCCCGATGGGCAGGCGGCAGGCAGGCGCGGACACCGGGGCGTCCTTGCGGGCGTTAGCCCTTGTGCTCTTCGATGTACTTGGTGGCGTCGCCGACCGTGGTGATCTTTTCGGCCGCATCGTCGGGAATTTCGACACCGAATTCCTCTTCGAAGGCCATCACCAGCTCGACGATGTCGAGGCTGTCCGCACCGAGATCGTCGATGAAGCTGGCATCCTGGGTGACCTTGTCAGCCTCGACGCCGAGATGCTCGACGACAATCTTCGCCACCCGATCGGCAGTATCGCTCATGATATTCCCTCTTGAAACTGGGGTTAGGATTTCTCGCCCCCGCCCTAATCAAGGGCGCGGGCAAGCGCAAGTGGGCTTGAGAAGCGCTACCCACAGGCCGCGGGCGCCCCTTCCGGCCCGGTGAATTGTCAGGCGCCCGCGCCGGGCTTCACCGGCGGCTCGACAACCCGCAAGGACAGCTCGCGCAACTGGCGCGGCTCGGGCGCGCTGGGGGCACCCATCAGCAGGTCCTCGGCGCGCTGGTTCATCGGGAACAGCGTGATTTCGCGCAGGTTCTTGGCCCCGCACAGCAGCATCACGATCCGGTCCACGCCCGCGGCCATGCCCCCGTGCGGCGGCGCGCCGTACTGGAACGCGCGGTACATCCCGCCGAAGCGCTCCTCGACATCGGCCTGGGTGAGGCCGGTGATCTCGAACGCCTTGACCATCGTTTCGGGCTTGTGGTTGCGGATCGAGCCGCTCGCGATTTCATAGCCGTTGCAGACCAGATCGTACTGGTAGGCCTTGATCGTGAGCGGATCCCGCCCTTCGAGCGCGTCAATCCCGCCCTGCGGCATCGAGAAGGGGTTGTGGCTGAAATCGACCTTCTTCTCGTCCTCGTTCCACTCATAGAACGGGAAATCGACAATCCAGCACAAGGCAAAGGCGTTTTCGTCGATGAGGCCCAGTTCCTCGCCCACCCGGATTCGCGCGGCGCCTGCCAGCTTGGCTGCGTCGGCCTGCTTGCCGGCCGCGAAGAACAGCCCGTCATTCTCGCCGAGACCAAGCTCGGCGTAGAGTTCGGCCATGCGTTCCGGCCCGTGGTTCTTGGCGATCGGCCCGCCGAACTCCCCGCCCTTGCGGGTGACATAGCCGAGGCCCGCGTAACCTTCCTTGCGCGCCCAGTCATTCATGTCGTCGAAGAACTTGCGGCTCTTCTCGTGGGTGGCAGGCGCGGGGATCGCGCGCACCACACCGCCGGTGCCGACGATCTTCTCGAACAGGCCGAAGCCGGAACTCGTGAAGTGGTGCGACACATCCGCAATGATCAGCGGGTTGCGCAGATCGGGCTTGTCGCTGCCGTATTTCAGCATCGCCTCGTCATAGGGGATGCGCGGGAATTCGCCCGCCGGGGTGACCTTCTTGTCGCCCGCGAAGGCGGCGAAGGTGCCCTGAATGACGGGCTCCATCGTCTCCCACACCTCTTCCTGCGTGACGAAGCTCATTTCGAGATCGAGCTGGTAGAACTCGCCCGGTAGACGGTCGGCGCGCGGGTCCTCGTCGCGGAAACAGGGCGCGATCTGGAAATAGCGGTCGAAGCCCGCGACCATCAGCAGCTGCTTGTACTGCTGCGGCGCCTGCGGGAGCGCGTAGAACTTGCCGGTGTGGATGCGGCTCGGCACGAGGAAGTCGCGCGCGCCTTCGGGCGAGGAGGCGGTGAGGATCGGGGTCGAAAATTCGTTGAAACCCGCCGCACCCATCCGCTGGCGCATGTCGGCGATCACCGCCACGCGGGTCATGATATTCCGGTGCAGCGTCTCGCGCCTGAGATCGAGGAAGCGGTACTTGAGGCGGATATCCTCGGGGTAAGGCTGCTCGTCGGCGACCGGCATCGGCAGTTCTTCCGCCGCGCTCTGCACCGTCACGCCGCGCGCGAAGACTTCGATCGCGCCAGTGGCAAGGTTCGCATTGACCGTCTCGGCCACGCGCGCCTTCACTTCGCCCTCGATGGTGATGACGCTTTCGACGCGCAAGCCTTCCAGAACGGGAAGTGCCGGGCTGTCGCTGTCGGCAACGATCTGGGTGATGCCGTAATGATCGCGCAGGTCGACGAACAGGACGCCGCCGTGATCGCGCTTGCGGTGGATCCAGCCCGACAGGCGGACAGTCGCGCCCACATCGGCGGAAGAAAGCTGTGCGCAAGTGTGTGTGCGGTAGGGGTGCATCTAAACTCTTGTCCTGTTCGCGGGTATGACGCTAGGGCGCGCACGCGCAGCGTTGGCGGAAACCGAGTTCCGCTGTCGGCGCGCTAACAGGGGAAGCCTCGCGCTTTGTCAAGCGGTGCGAGAGCGGACTGGGACACATCCCGAGGGCGGCACTCCGCCCGAGACAAGCGAAGAAGACATGAAAATCCACGAACTGATCACCACCACCGAGGCCCTCTCCGACCTCTGCGCCCGCCTCGCCAAGTCCGAATTCGTCGCGGTCGACACCGAATTCATGCGCGAGAACACCTATTGGCCGGAACTGTGCCTGGTGCAGATCGCCAATACGGAAGAAGCCGCCGCAATCGATCCGATGGCCGACGGCATCGACCTCACGCCGCTGCTCGATCTGATGTGCAACAATGAAGACGTGCTCAAGGTCTTCCATGCCGGCGGGCAGGATGTCGAGATCATCGTCAACATGACGGGCAAGACCCCGCATCCCATCTTCGACACCCAGATCGCGATGATGGCGATCAGCCAGTCGGAACAGATCGGCTATGCCAATCTGGTCGAGACCTGGATGGGCCTCACCATCGACAAGGGTGCGCGCTTCACCGACTGGAGCCGCCGCCCGCTGACCGACCGGCAGATCGAATACGCCATCGGCGATGTGACCCACCTGGCCACCATCTTCCCGCGCATCCTGAAAAAGCTGATCAAGACCGGGCGCGGCATCTGGCTCGATGCCGAAATGGAAAAGCTCGCGGACCCTGCGAACTACCTCACCGATCCGGGCGTGGCGTGGAAGCGCATCCGCCAGCCGGGGCGCAATCCGCAGGTGCTGGGGCGGCTCAAGGTTCTGGCGGCATGGCGCGAAAGCGAAGCGCAGCACAAGAACATCCCGCGCGGCCGGATCATGCGCGACGAGACGCTGGCCGACATCGCCAGCCATCCGCCCAAAAGCCAGGCCGATCTCGCCAAGGTTCGCGGGCTTTCGGCGGCGTGGAAGGACAACGACATCGGCAAGCGGCTGATGAAGGTGCTGGCCGAGGCCGAGCCGCTGTCCAAGGACGAGATGCCCGAGAAGGCCGGACGCGGCGCGCCGCTGGGCAAGGAAGGCGCGCTGGTCGCCGACCTGCTCAAGCTGCTGCTCAAGATCCGCGCCCGCGAGATCGACGTCGCTGCCCGCCTGCTGACGCGCGCGGAGGAAATGGAGGCGCTCGCCGCCGGGGTGCGTGATCTGCCGGTGCTCAAGGGCTGGCGCTTCGAGGTGTTCGGCAAGGACGCGCTCGATCTGGTCGAGGGCAAGCTCGCCTTCGCGGTCGAGAAGGGGCGATTGAAGATGACCCATATCGACGACGTCATCGCCCCCGCCGCGCCGGACGCGCTGGCGGCGGAGTGACAGGCGAGCGGTGAGCACCTACCTCCCCACCATCAAGCAGCTGCAATATCTCGTCGCGCTGCATGAGCATGGCCATTTCGGGCGTGCGGCGGACGCCAGCTTCGTGTCGCAATCGACGCTTTCGGCCGGCATCCGCGAGCTCGAATCGCTGCTCGGCGTGACGCTGGTCGAGCGCTCGCGCAGGGTGGTGCGCTTTACCGCGCTGGGCGAGCAGGTGGTGGCCAAGGCCAACCGCCTGCTGCGCGAGGCCGAGGAGCTGGCCGATCTGGTGCAGGCTTCGGGCAAGCCGCTGGTGGGCGAATTGCGCATGAGCGTGATCCCCACCATCGCTCCCTTCCTGCTCCCGCGCCTGCTGCCCCGCCTCCGGCGCGAGCGGCCGGACCTCAAGCTGATGCTGCGCGAGGAGACCAGCCACGACGCGCTCGAATCGCTCCATCACGGGCGGGTCGATTGCGTGCTGCTGGCCCTGCCCTTCGACACCGGCGATGCCGCTATCGCCCATATCGCCGATGATCGCCTGTTCATCGCCTTCCCCAAGGACGACCCGCGCGATCCCCCGGCCAGCGTCAAGCCCGACATGATCGATCAGGGCCGGCTGCTGCTGCTGGAAGACGGCCACTGCCTGCGCGATCACGCGCTGGCGGCGTGTTCGCGTTCCGAACTGCGGGCCAGCGCGGCGATGATCGGCACCAGTTTGCACACGCTGGTGCAGCTGGTCGACAATGACCTCGGCCTCACCATGCTGCCCGAAATGGCGCTGGAGGCAGGCATCCTCAATGGCACGCAGGTGGTGGCGCGCCCTGTCGACAGCCCCACCGCCAAGCGCGAGATCGTGCTGGCATGGCGCCGAAATTCCCCGCGCGAGGCCGATTTCCAGCTGCTCGCGGACGAACTTCGCGCCGGTTGAAACCATTGGTTGGGCTGGCACAAATGGGCTATGCCTGACCTGTGACACCGCCCGATCAGGAACCTCTGCCCGACCACGCAGACGTGCGTGGGCCGAACGCAGGCGGCGGTTTTCTGCTGGCCATGCTCGGCCTGCTGCTGGCGGGCATCCTGCTGCTCAACACCGGCGCGCTCGAAGTGTCCTATTCGGGCTTTGCCTTCATGGTCCTGTTCCCCTTCGCGATCGGCGGGCTGGCGACCGGTGCGGGCCTGCAGATCTATTCGCATTACGGCTGCATCCTTGCCCCGGCGGTGCTGTTCGCGATCATCTTCCCGCTGGTGCATTACGGGCTGGCCGAGGGGCTGGTCTGCATCCTGATGGCGCTGCCGCTGTGGCTGGCGGCGGGGCTTGGCGGAGGGCTGGCAACATGGATCATCCATCGCCGCCAGCGCCGCCTGCCGGAGGAGAGCGGCACGGCGCGGCTCAAGGTGGCGGGCCTGCTCGCCCTGCCCTTCGCGCTGCTCTATGCCGAAGAGACAAGCCCGCCCGCATGGCAGACCCGCACCGTCACCCGCAGCGTCGAGATTGCCGCCGGCGCGCAGGAGGTCTGGCCGCTGCTGGTCGCGATCCCCGCAATCGGCCTGGGCGAAGGGATTGCCACCTTCACGCACGACACTGCCGGCATCCCCCGCCCTTCGGAGGCGCGGCTGGTCGCGCGCAAGGGCCGGCTGGTGCGCGAGGGGCGCTGGGGCGCGGACATCCGGTTCGAAGAGCGCATCACCGCGCTTGAACGCGGGCACCGCATCGCATGGGACTTCGCCTTCCCCGACGATTCGGTGCAGCGCTATACCGATCATCACATATCGCCCGACGGCCCGCTATTGAAGATCGCGCAGGGCGGCTACACCCTGACCCCGCTGACCGACGGCCGGGTGCGCGTCACGCTCTCCACCACCTACCGGATGCGCAGCCGCCTCGGCTGGTATCTCGAATGGTGGGGCGAGCAGATGCTCGGCGATGTGCACGACAACGTGCTGGCGATCATCCGCCAGCGTGCCGAGACCTGATGGCTCAGCACTCCACCAGCGCGAGGCTCATGGCGAGGCCCGCACCGAAAGCCGCGCCAAGCTTGCGCAGGCGGGCGCCGGTCAGCCGCGCGTCGTCTTCGTCCGCCGCGGACGGGTAGCCCCCGGCCAACTGGGCGAGTTCGTCGCTCTGGCGCTGTTCGATATCGTCGACGAGGCCGTGGACGTCCTCGGCGAGCATTTCGGCATCGCCGATCAGCGACGAGGCGCGGGCATAGTCGCCCTGCGCGATCGCGCTCCTTGCCTCGCGCTGGAGCTTGCGCGCATGGTCCGCCAACTGGTCTACATACTGGCCCTGTCCGGGCGTGGAATCCGATCCCATACGTGACATTGTAACCCAGACTGGCGGACGAATTCCAGCCTCAATCCATATGTTTCAGGCCGACTCGCAGGTAGTCCCAGCCGGTCACACAGGTCAGCACCGCCGCCGCCCACAGGCTCGCCAGGCCGACCACGTGGATCCAGCTTTCGGAAAAGCTGCGGCACATGTCACCGACCGACTGGCACGGCTGGCCATGCACGCCCCCGCCGAGAATCAGCGCGCCCAGCGCCACCAGCTGGAAGGTGGTCTTCCACTTGGCGAGCTTGGACACCGGCACCGAGACCTGGATCCCGCCGAGGAACTCGCGCAGGCCCGAAACCGCGATCTCGCGCATCAGGATGACGAGACCGGCGATGACATGGACATCGCCCACATAAGGCCCGCGCAGATAGCCCTGCGCGGTCAGCACCAGAATCACTGCGGCCACCATGATCTTGTCGGCGATCGGATCGAGAAACACCCCGAGCTTCGACACCGTGCCGTGCGCGCGGGCGAGATAGCCGTCCAGAAAATCGGTGATGGCGATCACGCAATACAGCGCAAAGCCGATCAGATAGCCCAGCTGCCACTGCGGCCACCACAGGAAGAACGCCAGCAGCGGCACCGCGAAGATGCGCGAGAGCGTGAGGATATTGGGCAGGCTCGACATGGCTGACACCCGCTCTAGCGCGCCAAGCGCGGCTGCAAAAGCCCGCGCGCGCTGCCCTTCCACCGCATGACACCACGCGCGCGGGACTTGTGAAAGCAGGGCCGCGCGCTATGTCCCGGTGAACGCACAGGGAAGCACCGGCACACCATCCGCATGACAACCTCGACCAATCTCATGCGCCAGCGGCGCTTTCTGCCGCTGTTTCTGACCCAGCTGCTCAATGCGCTCAACGACAATCTCTACAAGCAGGCGATGGTGCTGTTCGTGGTCTATCAGGTCTACGATTCGCCCGAGACCGAGACCTTCGTCAGCGGCATCGCCACCGCGCTGTTCGTGCTGCCCTTCGTGCTGTTCTCCGCCACATCGGGCCAGCTGGCGGACATGCGCGACAAGACCAGAATCATCCGCTGGATCAAGTTTGCCGAGATCATCATCATGTCGGTCGGCGCCACCGGGCTGCTGCTGGCGGCCAAGGGCGTCCAGATCGGCACCCTTGCGCTTCCGCTGATGTTTCTCGCGCTGTTCGCAATGGGGATGCATTCGACCTTCTTCGGCCCGATCAAATACGCGATCCTGCCGCAGCACCTGCAAAAGGACGAGGTCCTGGCGGGCACCGGGCTCGTCGAGGCGGGCACCTATGTCGCGATTCTTGTCGGCATGATGCTGGGCGGGGCCATGCCGATCATGTGGAGCATCATCGCGGTGATCACAGTCGCGCTGGTGGGCTATATGGTGTGCCGCTGGGTGCCGCCCGCACCGCCGCAGACCAGCGAGACCAAGGTCGACTGGAACCCCATCCGCGCCTCGAAGTCGCTGATCGCCTTTTCGATGGGCAATCCCGAACTGCGCTATTCGGTGCTGGCGATTTCCTATTTCTGGACGATCGCCGCGATCCTCTCGGTGCAGTTCATCCCGCTCGCCAAGAACGTGCTGCTGGCCGACAAGCAGGTCGCCGCGGTCATGCTGGTGGCGTTCTCGGCGGGGATCGCGATCGGCTCGGTCTCGATCAACGCGCTGCTCAAGGGCGATATCTCGGCGCGCTATTCCGCGCCTTCGGTGCTGGCGCTTGGCGCGCTTCTGATCGGCTTCTATCTGCTGTGCCGGATGTGGAATCTCACGCCGGCCTCGGGCGAGCTGTTCACGGTGACCGAGTTCATCACCCAGCCGCTGGCGCTGGTGCTGCTGGCCAATCTGGTGCTGATCGCCGTGGCTGGCGGCATGTTCGTGGTGCCGCTCTACGCCTTCCTCACCACCAAGGTCGACAAGTCGGAAGCCTCGCGTTCGGTCGCGGCGAACAACCTGATTTCCTCGATCTACATGGTGGGGGGTGCAGGGGTGGCAGGCGCGCTCGGGTTCTTCGGCATCCCGCTTCAGGAACAGCTCCTGATCAGCCTTGTGCTGTGCCTGCTCTCGGCCGGCCTCGCGCGCAAGCTGCACGCGCTTGAACTCGACAATCCGCCCGAGGCCGACGCCTTCAGGTGATGCCCGAAGCGGGCTGCTTC
Organism: uncultured Porphyrobacter sp.; assembly: GCA_964594845.1. Classification (GTDB taxonomy): domain Bacteria; phylum Pseudomonadota; class Alphaproteobacteria; order Sphingomonadales; family Sphingomonadaceae; genus Erythrobacter. The sequence continues at coordinate 8,563 of CAZQOO010000047.1, forward strand.
AGATGATGAACGTCAGGATCGCGGCGGTCGCGGCGACATAGACGCTGGCGAAGCCGCGCACGTCGGCAAGCGTCAGGCGCCACAGGTCTTCCGCCGGAATCGGGATCAGATCGCGCTTCACATGCGGCGGCAGGCTGGCACGGAACCAGTGACGGGCGCTCTCTTCGGTGAGGACGAGGCTGCGGCGCATTGTTCGAGTCTCCCTTGGCAGGACCACCTGTTTTAGGACTTTCTTAACCATTGGAAACCGTCTGGCGCGCCCCTGTCACAGCTTGGGACAGGCTGTGCACGCCTGTGGAGTGCCGCCGGTTTGCGCGCGGCCCTGCGGGGCTGTAGAGGCCGGGCAGGACGACAAGACGGGAGAGTTTCAGGTGTCTGATTCCATGCGCAGTGCCGCCGCGCTGCTGGTCGATTGCCTTGCCGAGCAGGGTGCGACGCGGATCTTCACCGTGCCGGGGGAAAGCTTTCTCGCCGTGCTTGATGCCCTGCCCGAGCGGCCCGAAATCGACGTGGTGACCTGCCGGCAGGAAGGCGGGGTGGCCTTCATGGCCTGCGCCGAGGGCGCGATGAACGCCGCCTCCACCGGCCGCCCCGGCATCGCCTTCGTCACCCGCGGCCCGGGCGCGACCAACGCCAGCATCGGCGTGCATGTCGCGCATCAGGACAGCCAGCCGATGATCCTGTTCGTGGGCGATGTCGCGCGCTCGATGCAGGGTCGCGAGGGCTTTCAGGAGGTCGATTTCGCGGCCTTCTTCGCACCGATCGCCAAGTGGTCGGCGCGGATCGACGATCCGCTGCGCATCCCCGAATATGTCGCCCGCGCCTATGCGGTGGCGATGAGCGGGCGGCCCGGGCCGGTGGTGCTCGCCCTGCCCGAGGACATGCTGGTCGAACAGGTGCCTGCCAGCCTTGCCCCCCGCCCCTTCGTCACCCGCCCCGCGCAGGCCGTCTGCCCCGATGCGATGCAGACGCTGCTCGGCCTGATTGCCGATGCGGCGAGCCCCATCGCGATCATCGGCGGGGCAGGCTGGAACGCCAAGGCGCGCACCTATTTCCAGCAATTCGCCGAGCGCATCGGCCTGCCCGTGGCGACCGCTTTCCGCCGGCAGGACGCGATTGCGCCCGACAGCCCGGTCTATGCCGGCAATCTCGGCTACGGGCCGAACCCCAAGCTGGTGGAGCGCGTGAAAAACGCCGATCTTGTGATCGCGGTCGGCGCGCGATTGGGCGAGGCGACCACCGACGGCTACGAAGTCCCCACGCTCGAACACCCCGGCCAGACCCTCGTCCACATCCATCCCGACCCGGAGGAACTGGGCCGGGTCTATCGCACCGATCTGGCGCTGTGCTGCGCGGTCGACGAATTCGCCGAAGCGGCCGCCTTGTGGGAGGAGACCGACATCATCCCCTTCGACGCAGGCGCCGAGGCGCATGGCGAATGGCTCGACTGGTCGACACCCCAGCCCTCTGGCGCAGGCATGGACCTTGGCGCCTGTGTCAAGGCGATGCGCGCAATGCTGCCTGCGGACACCATCATCTGCAACGGCGCGGGCAATTTCGCGGGGTGGTGGCACCGCTACTGGCGCTACACCGCCTATCCCGGCCAGCTTGCGCCTACCTGCGGGGCGATGGGCTACGGCGTGCCGGCCGCGGTCGCTGCGGCGCTGCATTACCCCGAGCGCACCGTGGTCGCGGTGGCGGGTGACGGGGACTTCCTGATGAACGGCCAGGAACTCGCGACGGCTGCGCAATATGGTGCGGATCTGATCGTGGTCGTGGTCGACAACGGCGCCTACGGCACGATCCGGATGCACCAGGAGCGCGAGTATCCCGGGCGGGTTTCGGCCACCACCCTTGCCAACCCCGATTTCGCGGCGCTGGGCGCAGCCTTCGGCGGGTGGAGCGCGAAGGCCGCCACAACGGAAGAATTCGTCGCCGCGCTGGAGGAAGCCAAGGGCCGCACGGGGCTGCGCCTGATCCACGCGCTCACCGATCTGGAACGCATCGCAGCGAGCGGCGCGACCATCAGCGGGTTGCGCGCCAGAGCGAAATCGGGGGACTAGCGCGGCACGGAATCGGCCCCCTGCTCATTGTGCAGTCATTGTACGATCATCGGCCAGTCATTGGCTGTTTCACGTGAAACAGACGCAGCGCCGCTTCAGCGCAACGTCAGCCCCGGGCCATCTCGCAGACCACGTCCCATTCGGCCGGCGTGACCGCGCAGACCGACAGGCGCGACAGGCGGACCAGCTGCATTTCGGCCAGCCGCGGTTCGGCCTTGATTGCGGCGAGCGTGACGGGGTGGGCGAACTTCTCCTTCGCCTTCAGCTTCACCGCCGCCCACTTGCCGGTCTCGTCGGTGGGATCGCCGATCCCGCTGACGGTGATCTCGGCAATGCCGACGATCTCCAGCCCCTCGCGGGAGTGGTAGAAGAACGCCTCGTCGCCGACCTGCATCGCCATCAGGTTGTTGCGTGCAAGGTAGTTGCGCACCCCGTCCCACGTGCCCTCGCCCTCGGCCACAAGATCGTCCCAGCTGTATTTGAAGGGTTCGGATTTCATCAGCCAGTAGGCCATGGTGCGCGGGCTCCTTGCAGGCGGGCAGAGGGGAAAAGATCGCCTCGCCGATAGCCCGCCGGGACGGGCGCACTCAAGCCCCCGCAGCGCGCCAAGCACCCGATTAACCCGATCTTTAACGCCCCCTGCGATGATGCCCGCGATCAGGGAGAGGCACGGCCCCGCCGCAGCCCCGCCCGGAGTGCTTCAGGACTGACAGCTTTGCAGGACAACGAACCGGACAATCCGCTGCACAGCGCCGAACGCGACATCGTCGCGCTGGGCATTGCTGCGGCTGCGATCCTGCTGCTGGTGGCAACCGGCGGTGCCGTCATGCCCAGCGCGGTGCGTTCGCTGCTGGGTTCGGGCAGCGCGCCCGACAAGCTGCTGGTCAGCGCGCTCCTGCTCAACATCGCGCTGATCATCTTCGGCTGGCGGCGCTACCGCGAACTGACCCACGAAATCGCCGAGCGCCGCCGCGCCGAAGACCAGGCCCGCCTGCTGGCCGCGACCGATCCGCTCACCCACTGCCTCAACCGGCGCAGCATGATCGGCGCGACCGAGGAACTGCGCACCCGCGCCGCCCAGCGCGGCGAGGCCATCGCCTATTGCATGATCGATCTGGATAATTTCAAGCAGATCAATGACATGTATGGCCATTCCTGCGGCGACGCGGTGCTCGTCAAGCTGAGCGAACGGATCCGCGAACTGCTCCCGCGCGAAGCCCGGCTGGCGCGTCTGGGGGGCGACGAGTTTGCCTTCATCATGTCCTATCCGGTCGGACATACCGACCGCATCGACGATCTCGTCATCCGCCTGTTTGCCAGCATCGCCGCGCCGCTCGAATTGCGCGAGGTCACGGTCGAGATGACGGTCTCGATCGGGCTGTCGACCGACCATGATGCCGATGGATCGCCCGGCCCGGTGGTCGATGCCGAAACCCTGATGCATCGTGCCGACATGGCGCTTTACCACGCCAAAAAGCAGGGCCGGAACCGCCACTTCTGGTTCGATCAGAGCATGGAAAGCGAGCTCCGGTTCCGCAACCAGCTGGAAACCGGAATCCGCCGCGGGATCAGCCAGCGGGAATTCATCCCCTATTACGAGCAGCAGGTCGACATCCAGAGCGGCGAGCTGGTCGGCTTCGAGATGCTGGCGCGCTGGCAGTCCGAACAGCTCGGCCTTGTCAGCCCGGAAATCTTCATCCCCATCGCCGAAGAAATGGGGCTGATCACCCAGCTGTCCGAACAGCTGATGGACCGCGCCTTTGCCGATGCGCGCGAATGGGACGACAATCTGACGCTGTCGATCAACATCTCGCCGGTGCAGCTGCGCGATCCGTGGTTCGCCCAACGCCTGCTGAAGCGGATGGTGGCGAGCAATTTCCCGCCGCAGCGGCTCGAGATCGAGATCACCGAGAGCTGCCTGCACGAGAACATCGGACTGGTGCGCACCATGATCGCCAGCTTGCGCAACCAGGGTGTGCAGATTAGCCTCGATGATTTCGGCACCGGCTATTCGAGCCTCGAACAGTTGCGCAACCTGCCCTTCGACCGGATCAAGATCGACCGCAGCTTCATCAGCGAGCTGCGCGAGCCTTCGGGCCGGTCGCGACTGGTCGACGCGATCATCGCGCTGGGGCGCGGGCTCGATCTGCCGCTCACCGCGGAAGGCGTGGAGGACGAGGACATTCTCGCCGCGCTGCGCTCGATGGGCAAACTCAAGGCGCAGGGCTATGTCTATGGCAAGCCCGAAAGCGGAGCTGAAGTGCGCCAACGACTGGCGGCGAGCGGCAAGCTGGCGGGCGCAGGTCGCCTGCCCGGACCGCCAGCCGCTGTGCCAGAACCGCTGCAGCAGCCCGGCCTGCCGCGCGCAGCCAACTCCTGAGCCGCCCCTGCGCAGGACTGGACGCAGGCCCCTCGCGTGCATAGATGCGGGGGCGTGACGCAGGCTATCCCCTTCATCAAGATGCACGGGCTCGGCAACGACTTCGTCGTGCTCGACGCGCGCGTGACCGCGCTGCCGGCAATGACGCCTGCCGTGGCGCGCGCGCTGGGTGACCGGCGGACGGGGATCGGCTTTGATCAGCTGGTGCTGCTGGAACCGAGCGAGGCCCACGATTTCCGGGTACGGTTCTTCAACTCCGATGGCAGCGAGTCAGGCGCCTGCGGCAATGGCAGCCGCGCGGTGGCGGTGCTCCATGGCGCGCCGGCCGTGGTCGAGACCGGCAGCGGGCTGATCGCGCTCGAACCGCTCGACGGCGGTGCGCGGGTCGACATGGGGGTGCCGCGCTTCGACTGGGATGCGATCCCGCTTGCCTATCCGATGGACACCTTCACGATGCCGGTGGGCTGGGAGACGCTGGAAGGCCCGATGGCGGTCAATGTCGGCAATCCGCACGTGATCTTCTTCGTCGATGATGCCGACAGGGTGGAACTGGAACGTCTCGGCCCGCTGATCGAACACGATCCGCTGTTCCCGCAGCGGGTCAACGTCAATGTCGCGAGCCTTGCGGGGCCGGATCACCTCAAACTTCGGGTGTGGGAGCGCGGCGCGGGGCTGACGCGGGCTTGCGGCACCGGAGCCTGCGCTACCGCGGTCGCGGCAATCCGGCGCGGGCTTGTGCAAAGCCCCGTCACCGTTTCCCTGCCCGGCGGCGACCTCGTGATCGCGTGGGCGCCGGGCGGCAGCATGCTGATGAGCGGCCCGGCAACCGAAAGCTTCCGCGGCACCTTCGACTGGGACGATTACGCTTGAGCGCACCCGCGATCATTTCGCTCGGCTGCCGCATGAACATCGCCGAGGCCGAGCGGATGCGCGCGATGCTGGCGGGCGAGCGGGATCTGGTGGTGGTCAATTCCTGCGCGGTGACCGGCGAGGCGCTGCGCCAGACGCGCCAGGCGATCCGCCGCGCGCGCCGCGAGCACCCGGGTGCGCGGCTGGTCGTCACCGGCTGTGCGGCCGAGATCGACCGCGCTGAAATCGGGGCGATGGACGAGGTGGATGGCCTGGTCGCCAATGCCGCCAAGCTCGATCCAAGGGCGTGGAACATTCCCGGTGACGCGCCGCCCCTCGCCCCCGCACGCACGCGTGCTTTCGTGGCAGTGCAGAACGGCTGCGATCACGCCTGCACCTTCTGCGTCATCCCCCAAGGGCGGGGTGCGAGCCGCTCGCTGACTGTGGCCGAGGTGCTGCGCGAGGTCGAAGCGCATCTTTCCGCCGGGGCGCAGGAAGTAGTCCTCACCGGTGTCGATCTCACCAGCTGGGGCCATGATCTGCCCGGCGCGCCGCGCCTCGGCGTGCTGGTCGCGGCGATCCTTGCAGCTTTCCCGGGCCTCCCCCGCCTGCGCCTGTCTTCGGTCGACGGGATCGAGATCGACCCCGCGCTGTTCGAGCTGCTGGCGCACGAGGAGCGCGTGATGCCGCACCTGCACCTGAGCTTGCAGCACGGGGCCGACCTGATCCTCAAGCGGATGAAGCGGCGGCACCTCAGGGCCGATGCGGTGGAACTGGTGGCGCGGCTGAAGGCGCTGCGCCCTGGCATTGCCGTGGGCGCGGATCTGATCGCCGGCTTCCCGACCGAGACCGAGGACCACCACGCGGAAAACCTCGCAATCATTGACGAACTCGCGATCGTCCACGCTCACATCTTCCCCTTCTCGCCCCGCCCCGGCACGCCCGCCGCGCGCATGCCGCAGGTGCCGCGCGACGTGGTGAAGGCCCGCGCCGCCGCATTGCGGGCGCGTGCAGCCGACATCCGCACCAGCTGGCTCGTTAGCCTTGTGGGCGAAACCCTGCCGGTCCTCGCGGAACGCGACGGCACCGGCTATGCCCCGAACTACGCCCGCGTCGCCCTGCCCCCCGGCACGGCAGCGGGCTGCATCATCAACGTAACCGTGCGCGAGGTCAGGGAGGGCCTGCTCGGATGAGTGAAACCAGCTGGACCCAGCGCCTGTTCGGCGGGTTCGCCAAAACCTCGGAGCGGCTCGCCGCCAACCTGCCGGGTGCCAGCGGCGGGACGGCGAAGCTTGATGATGCGACCTTGGACGAGGTCGAGGATGCGCTGATCATGTCCGATCTCGGCCCCTCGGCGGCAGCGCGGATCCGCGCCAAGCTGGCGGAAAAGCGCTTCGGGCTGGAGATCACCTCGCGCGAGCTCAAAGAGGCGGTCGCCGAAGAGATCGCCGCGATCCTGCGTCCGGTCGCCAAGCCGCTCGAAATCACCGCCTTCCCGCGCCCGCAGGTGATCCTCGTGATCGGAGTCAACGGGAGCGGCAAGACCACCACCATCGCCAAGCTCGCGCACCTGTTCATGGAGGACGACTACGGCGTGCTGCTGGCCGCGGGCGACACCTTCCGCGCCGCCGCGATCGGCCAGCTGGCGACCTGGGCGGAGCGCATCGGGGTGGACATCGTGCGCGGGCCGGAAGGCGGCGATCCGGCGGCGATCGTGTTCGATGCGGTCCGCCAAGCCACCGACACCGGGATCGACGCGCTGATCGTCGACACCGCGGGCCGCCTCCAGAACAAGAAAGAGCTGATGGAGGAACTGGCGAAGATCCGCCGCGTGCTCGGCCGGCTCAACCCCGAGGCCCCGCACGACGTGGTGCTGGTGCTCGATGCCACCAACGGCCAGAACGCCCTCGCCCAGATCGACGTGTTCAAGGAGGTGGCGGGGGTCACCGGTCTGATCATGACCAAGCTGGACGGCACCGCGCGCGGCGGCGTGCTGGTTGCAGCGGCGGAGCAATATGGCCTGCCGATCCACGCGATCGGCGTCGGCGAGAAGATGGAAGACCTGCGCCCCTTCGATCCCGATCTGGTCGCCCGCGTGATTGCAGGGGTGGCGTGATGAGCGAGACGGAAGGCAAGAAGGCCGCTTCAAGCTGGCTCAACGTCGCGGTCGATTACGGCCCGCTGCTGGTGTTCCTCGGCGTCTATCGCTGGATGTCCCCCGACGAGGTCAGCCCCGGGGGCGAGATCATCGCCATCGTCTATGGCACGGGCGCCTTCATGGCTGCCTCGATCATCGCCCTGCTGGTGTCGAAATGGCGGCTCGGCAAGGTCTCGCCGATGCTGTGGTTCTCGACCGCGCTGATCATGGGTTTCGGGAGCCTTACCATCTTCTTCGGCGACCCGACCTTCGTGCAGCTGAAGCCGACCATCATCTACGCTTGCTTCGGCGTGGTGCTGCTGGGCGGGTTCTTCGCCGGCAAGGCGCTGCTCAAGATCCTGCTCGAAGCCGCCTTCGACGGGCTTAGCGAGGAAGGCTGGCGCAAGCTGTCGCGCAACTGGGGGGTGTTCTTCCTCGCCCTTGCGGGTCTCAACGAGGCCCTGCGCGCGCAGCTCTCCTTCGAAAGCTGGTTGTGGGCCAAGCTTTGGGTGTTCCTGCCGCTGACCTTCCTGTTCACCTTCAGCCAGATCCCGATGCTGCTGAAGCACGGGCTGAGCTTCGAGGACAAGGACGAGCCGCTGAAGAACGAGCCGCCGACTGGGGGCTAGATCTCCAGCTGGCTTCCGAGCTCGACCACGCGGTTGGTCGGGAGCTTGAAGAAGTCCATCGCGCTCGCCGCGTTGCGCAGCATCCAGGCGAACACCTTTTCGCGCCAGATCGGCATGCCGGGATGATCGCTCGGGATCAGGGTCTGGCGCGAGAGGAAGAAGCTGGTGTGCATCATGTCGAAAGCGCCGCCGCAGCGCTCCATGGTCTTCAATCCCTGCGGCACGTCGGTTTCCTCCATGAAACCGTAGTTGAGCACCGCGCGGTAGAAACCGTCTCCCAGATCGGTCATCTCGCAGCGCTTGTGCGGGCCGACAAAGGGCACGTCGGCGATGTTGATGGTGAGGATCACCACGCGTTCGTGCAGCACCTTGTTGTGCTTGATGTTGTGCAGCAGCGCAGAGGGCACGCCGGCGGTGGTCGAGGCCATGAAGATCGCCGTGCCCGGCACGCGCACGGCGGAATTCTTGGCCGACTTGGCGAAGATCTCCAGCGGCAGCGCGCTCTCGCTCATGCGTTCGCGCATCAGCTTGCGCCCGCGCGCCCAGGTGGTGAGCAGGGTGAAGATGACGAAGCCGATGGCAAGCGGAACCCAGCCGCCCTGCGGCACCTTGATGAGGTTCGCGCCGAAATAGGCGACATCGACGATCAGGAAGATCGCCACCAGCGGCAGCGCCTTCCACAGCGGCCAGCGCCACAGCGCGGTGAGCACAGCGGCGAGCAGCAGGGTGTCGATGAACATCGCCCCGGTCACCGCAATGCCATAGGCGGCGGCAAGGTTGCTGGAGGACTGGAAGAACAGCACCAGCAGGATCACCATCACCATCAGGCCCCAGTTGATCGCCGGAATGTAGATTTGCCCCGCAGCCGTGGCGCTGGTGTGCTGGATGTCCATGCGGGGGATGAAGCCCAGCTGGATCGCCTGCTGGGTCAGGCTGAACGCGCCCGAGATCACCGCCTGACTGGCGATGATCGTGGCCAGCAGCGCAAGGATGATCACCGGCACGCGCACCATATCGGGGATCATCAGGAAGAAGGGATCCTTGATGAGCGCCGCGGTCGCTTCGGGCGAGGTCTGCGACA
>CAZQOO010000048.1:0-3719 GCA_964594845.1 uncultured Porphyrobacter sp.
AGGACCAATCACATCCGGAACACGCCAAATGCAGGGCGTTCGGCAATCGGGGCTTCGAGGCAGGCGGCGAACGCCAGCCCCAGCACATCGCGGGTCTGCACCGGATCGACCACGCCGTCGTCCCACAGCCGGGCGGTGGCGTAGTAGGGGTTGCCTTCGTCCTCGTATTTCTGGCGGATCGGAGCCTTGAAGGATTCCGCCTCGCGCTCGTCCCACTTGTCGGCGTCGCGGTGGACGGTGGCGAGGACGCTTGCCGCCTGCTCCCCGCCCATCACCGAGATGCGCGCATTGGGCCAGGTGAACAGGAAGCGGGGGCTGTAGGCGCGGCCGCACATCCCGTAATTGCCCGCGCCAAAGCTGCCGCCGATCACCACGGTGACCTTGGGCACGGTCGCGGTGGCGACGGCGGTGACGAGCTTCGCGCCGTGCTTGGCGATGCCCTCCGCCTCGTATTTCCCGCCGACCATGAAGCCGCTGATATTCTGAAGGAACAGCAGCGGAGTGCGGCGCTGGCAGGCGAGCTCGATGAAATGCGCGCCCTTCTGCGCGCTTTCGGAGAACAGCACGCCGTTGTTGGCGAGGATCGCCACGGGCATCCCCCAGATATGGGCAAAGCCGCAGACGAGGGTGCTGCCGTAATGCGCCTTGAACTCGTGGAACTCGGAGCCGTCGACGAGGCGCGCGATCACTTCCTTGACGTCATAGGGCGCGCGCACGTCCTCGGGGATGAGGGCGTAGAGGTCCTCGGCGTCGAACTTGGGCGGGCGGGGGTCTTTCAGCGCCACGTCCTTCGCCGCCCCGGTATTCGCGCCGAGGTGGCTGACGATATCGCGCACGATGGTGAGCGCGTGTTCGTCGTTCTCGGCCAAGTGATCGACCACGCCGGACTTCTTGGCGTGCAGATCGCCGCCGCCCAAGTCCTCGGCGCTGATCTCCTCGCCCGTCGCGGCCTTCACCAGCGGGGGGCCGGCGAGAAAGATCGTGCCCTGATTGCGCACGATCACCGTCTCGTCGGACATGGCAGGGACGTATGCGCCTCCGGCGGTGCAGCTGCCCATGACGCAGGCGATCTGCGGGATGCCCAGCGCGCTCATGTTCGCCTGATTGAAGAAGATCCGCCCGAAGTGGTCGCGGTCGGGGAAGACCTCGGCCTGATGCGGCAGGTTCGCCCCGCCGGAGTCCACCAGATAGATGCACGGCAGGCGGTTCTCCTGCGCAATCTCCTGCGCACGCAGGTGCTTCTTGACCGTCATCGGGTAGTAGGTGCCGCCCTTCACGGTCGCGTCGTTGCACACGATCATGCACTGCCGACCCGAGACCCGGCCCACGCCGGTGATGATCGAGGCGCCGTTGACGTCGCCCTCATACATCCCGTTCGCGGCAAGTTGCCCCACTTCGAGGAAGGGCGAACCCGGATCGAGAAGCCGCTCCACCCGCTCGCGGGGCAGCAGCTTGCCGCGCGAGACATGCCGCTCGCGGTGCTTCTCCGGCCCGCCGAGCGCGGCCTCGGCGACGCGCGCGCGCAACTCCTGCGCAAGGGCATGGTTGTGCGCAAAACGGGCCTTGGCCTCAGGGCTCTCGCGGTCGAGTTTGGTGGTGAGGGTGGGGGCGGTCATTTCAGCGCTTCCTGACGAATTCGGCCCTGAGCACGAGGCCCTTGATGCCGGGGTATTTGCAGTCGATCTCCTGTGCGTCGCCGGTCAGGCGGATCGATTTGATCAGGGTGCCCTGCTTGAGGGTTTGCCCGGCGCCCTTGACCTCGAGGTCCTTGATCAGCGTCACCGCATCGCCATCAGCGAGGATGTTGCCGACCGCGTCGCGCACCTCGACCGCGTCCTCCGCCGCCTGCTTGGCGGCCAGTTCGGAGGCAGGCAGCCACTCGCCGCTCGCCTCGTCATAGACGTAGTCTTCGTCAGTGCTCATTGCATCAAACTCCGCATTGCGATCACTTGCTCACATTCGGCCAAATCTTCTAGGAACCGCGACGCTGCGCTTCGGACATTGCTGCTCGGATCGACCAATGCCTGCTTGAAGAAGGGTGCGGCTTCCTCCGGGGTGATCGCTTCCTGCATCACAAGTAGCTGGTCAAGGATGCCAAGCGTCCAAATTCTGACGGCGTCGTTGTCGCTTGCCAGGAATTCGGGAAGCCAAGCGAGGACGCGGCGGTCCGCAACCATTCTAAGAAGTTCTATCGCGTCAGCTGCTTGCTGCGGATCGGCGGGATCGCGAAAGATCTCGCGGCAGCGTTCCATTGAAGCGGACGGCTTCAGCAACATGAGAACAGACTTGGCGACTTCGAACCCGGGTTCGCCCGAGACGTAGAAATCTACCGCTTCGCGAAGCACCGAGTCACCGAGTATCTCAGCAATCGCATCGCAAGCGACATGCGTCCCGCCACGTTCGCTCCAGCCGTGCTCAGTCCTCGTGATGGTGCCAAGCTTTTCGGCAATGGCCCGCCAATCGACCGACAAACTCACCCCGCCGCTCCGATCAGCTCGCGCCCGATCAGCATCCGGCGGATTTCGTTCGTGCCTGCGCCGATGTCGAGCAGCTTGGCGTCGCGCATATAGCGTTCCACCGGCCAGTCGGTGGTGTAGCCCGCGCCGCCCAGCGCCTGCACACTTTCCGCCGCCACCTTGAAGGCGTTCTCCGAGGCCAGCAAGATAACCCCCGCCGCATCGAAGCGCGTCGTCTGCCCGGCGTCGCAGGCCTTGGCGACCGCATATGTGTAGGCGCGGGCCGATTGCAGGGCGACATACATATCGGCGACCTTGGCCTGCATCAGCTGGAACGAGCCAATCGGCTTTCCGAACTGCTTGCGCTCGCGCAGGTAGGGGATCACCGTGTCGAGGCAGGCCTGCATGATGCCCAATTGCAGCCCCGCAAGCACCACGCGCTCGTAATCCAGACCGCTCATCAGCACGCCGACCCCGCCATTGAGCGGCCCCATGATGCGCTCTTCGGGCACGAAGCAGTCGGTGAACACCAGCTCGGCGGTGGGCGAGCCCTTCATGCCGACCTTCGAAATCTTCTGGCCGATCGAAAAACCCTCGTCGCCCTTCTCGATCAGGAAGGCGGTGATGCCGCGCGATCCGGCGTGGCCATCGGTCTTGGCATAGACCACCAGCGTATCGGCTTCCGGCGCGTTGGTGATCCAGAACTTGGTGCCGTTGAGGACATAGCCGCCCTGCACCGCATCGGCCTTGAGCTTCATCGAGACCACGTCCGACCCCGCGCCCGCTTCGGACATCGCCAGCGACCCGACATGCTCGCCCGAGATCAGCTTGGGGAGATATTTTGCCTTCTGCTCGTCATTCCCCCAGCGGCGGATCTGGTTGAGGCAGAGATTGGAATGCGCGCCGTAGCTGAGGCCGATGCTGGCCGAAGCACGGCTGACTTCCTCGACCGCGATCACGTGTTCGAGATAACCGAGTCCCAGCCCGCCCCATTCCTCTTCCACGGTGATGCCATGCAGGCCCAGCGCGCCCATCGGCTCCCACAATTCGCGCGGGAAGCGGTCCTCGCGGTCAGTGCGCTCGGCCAGCGGCATGATCTGCTCGTCGGCGAAGCGCGCGGCGCTGTCGCGGATCATCTCGGCCGCTTCGCCAAGCTGGAAGTCGAAATCGGGGGTGGCGCGCATTTTATGTCCTGCGAGTGAAATGATGTTCTGCGCTCTCGCATAGCAAGGCGCGGTGCAAAGGCCAATCGCCCGCGCTGGC
>CAZQOO010000048.1:3819-6247 GCA_964594845.1 uncultured Porphyrobacter sp.
CGCCTGCGCCGCCGGGTGGGCTACGTATTCCAGGGCATCGGCCTGTTTCCGCATTTCTCGGTGGCCGAGAACATCGCCATCGGCCCGCGCCTGACAGGCGAGAAGCTCGCGCCCGAACGCATCGCGCAGCTGCTGCAACTGGTCGAACTCGATCCCGCACTCGCGAGCCGGATGCCCGACGAACTCTCGGGCGGGCAGCGCCAGCGGGTCGGCGTGGCGCGGGCGCTGGCGGGCGAGCCGGAGCTGCTGCTGATGGACGAGCCTTTCGGTGCGCTCGATCCGGTCACCCGCGATGCGCTGGGCCGCAAGGTGCGCGAGCTGCACGAGCGCCTGGGCCTCACCACGGTGATGGTCACCCACGACATGGCCGAGGCGCTGCTGCTGGCTGACCGCGTGCTGGTGATGGACAAGGGCGAACTGGTTGCCGATGCGACCCCCCGCGCGCTGCTGGCGGGCGAGGGCGGCGCAGTGGCGCAGCGGCTCGTCGCGGTCCCGCGCGAACAGGCCGAACGCCTCGCCGCGATGGAAGGCCCTGGGGAGAAACGGGGCTGATGGGCGAGATCTGGGACATCCTCCCCGGCCTCGGCGACAAGCTGGCGGCGCACGTGGTGCTCTCGGCCAGCGCGATCGGGCTCGCCATGCTGATCGCGCTGCCGATGGCGGTGTGGGCGAGCCGTTCGCAGGTGGTCGCACGCCTCTCGCTGAGCCTTGCGAGCCTCGTCCAGACCATCCCCGCGCTGGCGCTGCTGGCGCTGTTCTTCCCGCTGCTGCTGTCCTTGCGCGCGGTGTTCGGAGAAGGACTGCCGACGCTCGGCTTTCTCCCCGCGCTGATGGCGCTGACGCTCTATGCCCTGCTGCCGATCCTGCGCAATGCGGTGACCGCGCTGGCCAATCTCGATCCCGGCGTGCTCGAAGCCGCCGACGGGGTGGGCATGACCAAGTGGCAGAAGCTGGTGCTGGTCGAAGCGCCGCTCGCCGCCCCCTTCATCATGGCCGGGATCCGCACTGCGAGCGTTTGGACCATCGGCGCCGCGACGCTCGCCACCACCATCGGTCAGCCGAGCCTTGGCGATCCGATCTTCGCGGGCCTTCAGACCCAGAACTGGGCGCTGGTCGTCGCCGGTTGTCTGGTCAGCGCGGGGCTGGCGCTGGTGGCCGACTGGCTGTTGTGGTGGGTTGAACGCGGCATCGACGAGCGCAGGCGCTGGAAATGGGCGGGAGCCTCGTTGGCGGTGGTGGCGGGCGTGACCGCCGCGCTGTGGGCGCAGAGCACCGGCTCCGAGGAACGCCGCATCGTCATCGCGGCCAAGCAGTTTTCCGAGCAATATATCCTCGCCCAGCTGATCGGATCGCGGCTGGAGGCGGCGGGCTACGAGGTCGAATATCGCGATGGCCTCGGCAGCGCGGTGGTGCACGGGGCGGTCGCTTCCTCCAGCATCGACATCTCGGTCGACTATACCGGCACGATCTGGACCAACTACCTCGGGCGCAAGGACAATCCGGGGCGCGAGGTGATGTATGAAACGATCCGCGAGTGGGAATGGCGCACCAACGGAGTGAAGGTGCTCGGACGGCTCGGGTTCGAGAACGCCTATGCCTTTGCCATGCGCGAGGACCGGGCGCGCGAACTGGGCGTCACCTCGCTCAGCGATCTCGCCGCGGTCGCCCCGAACCTGACGGTGGGCGGCGATCCCGAATTCTTCGAGCGGCCCGAATGGATCGCGGTGCGCGATGCCTATGGCCTCGCCTTCGCGAAAAGCCGCAATTTCGCGCCGACCTTCATGTACAGCGCGCTTGCCTCGGGCGAGGCAGACGTGATCAGCGCCTATACTTCCGACGGCCGGATCGCGGCCGACCGGCTGGTGGTGCTCGAAGACCCGGAAGGCGCGCTGCCGAGCTATGACGCGATGATCATGCTCTCGCCCCGGATCGCAGGGAACGACGGCGTGGCGGCCGCGCTCAAACCCCTGCTCGGCGCGATCAGCGTCGAGGCGATGCGCGAAGCCAACCTCGCGGTCGACCGCGAGGACGCGCAGAAATTGACGCCGAAGCAGGCGGCGCAAGGATTGGCGAAGGCCGCGGGATTGGCGAAGTAGGCCTACCCCGCCTTCTTCCACACCTGCGTCTGGCACAAAGGGCCGAAGCAGCCCTTCACTTCCAGCGTGCCCGAACCGTTGCGGCGCACTTCGGAGGTGTAGGTGCGACCGGTCTTGGGATCATAGACCTGCCCGCGCCACACGCCTTCCTGTGCTGTCAGACCATACAGGATCGCGGTGCCGATCAGCTTGCGGTTGCGCTTGGCCGGGTCGGAATTGTTGACGTCGCGCTGGTCGTTGCCGCCCGGCGGGGGGATCAGGAACTTCTCGATCCGGCCGCACAGCGACTTGCCGCACTTGGCGATCGCCACCACCGCGTCCTTTTCTGCGGT
>CAZQOO010000048.1:6347-17277 GCA_964594845.1 uncultured Porphyrobacter sp.
GAAGCCTACCCCGAACGGCCAGCGCCGCCCGCAGATCCCGAGCACCTTGAACAGCGTGCCCATCTGGTTGTCCTCCACCAGCCGGTCGCGCTGGCGCTGGAGCTTGTCCTTCTCGCCCGGATTGCGCCGCTGGAGCGCCTCGGTGCGCACGTCGATCCCCATCTGGCGCAGCCATTCGCCCTGATATTGCAGCCCCATCACGTCGACACCCTGCGTCTGCGCGACATGGGCGAGCAGTTCGAAATCGACATGGGCGGTGATGTCGGCCTCGCCGGGGTGCTCGAACACGTCGACCTTCTTGTGCGCCTTCAGGGCCTGCAGGGTGGTGCCCGAGGCCAGCTCCTTGTGGCCATAGTCGATGATCAGCGCCGCGCCGCCCTGTTCCTTCAGGCGCCGGGCAATCTCGGTCATCACCGCGACCGCCGCCGGGCTGGTCTCGATCGTCGCGCCCTGCGGGCCGGTGCGCCAGCTGGGCGGGACGATGTGATCCATCCGCTCCTTGCCCGGCTTGAAGGCGAACTTGTCGCCCTCCAGCCCGACCATGCGTTCGAACCAGCCGTCGGCGGAACGCACCAGCTGGTGGATCGGCAGCGCGTCGAAGAACTCGTTGGCGATAATCAGCAGCGGGGCATCGTCGGGCAGGGTCGAAAGATCGTGGTGGTGGTGGCAATCGGGAAAGGCCTCGCGCTGGATCGCGCGCAGCGTCGGCGAGGTCTCGACGAAATGCACCTGCGGCGCGAATTCGTAGCGCGCAGCGGTTGTCAGCGCATCTCTCGCAAGCGTCCCGCGACCCGGCCCCAGCTCGACATAGTGGATGCGCTTGCGGCTGCCCATGCGCACCCACAGATCGGCGAACCACAAGCCGATCAGCTCGCCGAACATCTGGCTGATTTCGGGCGCGGTGATGAAATCGCCCTGATCGCCGAGCGGATCGCGGCTGGCATAGTAGCGCGCGTTGCTTTCGGCGATGTAGTGGGCAAGGCTGATCGGGCCGGTCTGCTTGATCAATCGGCGGAAGCTCTTGCCGAGATCGATCTTGGCGCGGGCGGCGGCCTCGGCCTCGATCCGGGCCTGCTCCTCGGCCTTGGCGCGTTCGGCAGCCTGGGCGGCGGCTTCGGCTTCGGCGCGGGCCTGCTCCTCGGCGGCAAGACGCGCCTGTTCCTCGGCTTCGGCCTTGGCCTTGGCAGCCGCTTCGGCTTCGAGCCGCGCCTGCTCGGCAGCAGCAGCCTTGGCCGCGGCGGCGGCTTCGGCCCTGGCTTTCTTCTCCGCTTCGGCCTTAGCCTTGGCTTCAGCCGCCAGACGGGCCTTTTCTTCGGCCTCGGCCTTCTTGCGGGCTTCGGCCTCGGCCTTGGCGCGGGCCTTGGCTTCGGCTTCGGCGCGGGCCTTCTCTTCGGCTTCGCGGCGCGCCTGTTCCTTGGCAGCGGCTTCCGCTTCGGCTTTGGCGCGGGCCTCGGCCTCGGCCTTTGCCTTGGCTTCCGCTTCCTTGCGCGCCTTTTCCTCGGCCTTGGCGCGGGCTTCGGCCTCGCGGCGGGCCTTTTCCTCGGCCAGCGCCTTTTCCTTGGCTTCCTTGCGAGCACGCGCCTCGGCTTCCGCCTTGGCCTTGGCCTCGGCGGCGAGACGCGCGCGTTCGGCGGCTTCGGCCTCGCGCCGGGCGCGGGCTTCGGCAGCGGCTTTCTCGCGGGCGTCGCGCTCGGCAGCGGCGCGGGCTTCGGCTTCGGCCTTGGCGCGTTCGCGCTCCTCACGCATGGCCCGCGCGCGTTCCTCGGCCTCGGCCTTGGCCTTGGCGAGGGCTTCGGCCTTGGCGGCGGCTTCGGCTTCGGCACGGGCCTTGGCCTCGGCGCGGGCGCGCTCGCGGGCTTCGGCGTCCGCTCTTGCCTTTTCCTCGGCTTCGGCCCTGGCGCGAGCGGCGGCCTCGGCGCGCGCCTGCGCTTCGGCCTGCGCGCGCGCCTTGGCCTCGGCAGCGGCCTGTTCGCGCGCAGCCTGCGCTTCGGCGGCAGCCTTTGCGGCAGCGGCGGCCTCTGCCCCGCTGCGCGCCTCGTCTTCCTTGTCGTCCTCGGGATCGATCAGCCGCAGCGCCGGGCGCCAGACGGCTGCGCCGTTCAGGCCGGCTGCGTCGCCTGCGCCCCCAGCGGCTTCTTCCGCAAGGCGTAGAGCACGACAATCAATCCAGTCAGGATAAGCGGTATGGTCAGCCATTGGCCCATCGATAGCCCGGTCCGGGCCGCAAAGTCAGCCAGCTGTGCGTCGGGCTGACGGAAAAATTCGTTAACGAAGCGCGAAATGCCGATGCCGAGCGTGAACACCCCCGCCAGAAGCCCGGGCCGATAACGCGCGCGGGTTTTCCAGAACAGCAGCATCATCACGATCAGCAGCGCCAGCCCTTCGAGCCCGGCCTGGTAGAGCTGGCTGGGGTGGCGCGGCAGTTCGTCGGCACCGGGGAACACCATCGCCCAGGGCACGTCGGTCGTCCGCCCCCAGAGCTCGCCGTTGACGAAGTTGGCGAGCCGCCCGAGCAGCATCCCCATCGGCACGCCGACGCTGACATAGTCCACCACGCGGATGAAGTTCAGCTTGTCGCGCCAGGCGACCCACGCCATCGCCACTGTCACCCCGATCAGCCCGCCATGGAACGCCATGCCGCCGTCCCACAGCCTGAGCAGCTTCCACGAGACGAGGCCATCGCCCGAGAAATCGGTGAAAGCCGAGGGAATGCCGGTCTCGCCCCCGGTGTAGAACGCGGCGTAGCCCAGCCGACCGCCGATGATCACGCCCAGCGTGCAGTAGAAGAACAGATCGTCGGCGTGGCGCTGCGCCATCGGCGCGCCGGGTGCCTTCAGCATCTTCGAGGTGTGCCAATAGGCAAAGATCACCCCGATCAGATAGGCGAGCGAATAGAACCGCAGCGTGAAGAAGCCGAGCTCGATGCCGGGTCTGAGGCCGAGATCGACCCAGTGGATCGGATCGGCAGCGCCGCTTGCGGCAAGTAGTGACAGCACGGGGCGAACCTCTTATTGACAATGAGATGCCGTATCGGCGGGCCTGATTTGGCCGTGTCGCGTGGGTGCTTCTGGCACAGCGCGCCGGTCAGGGGAAGGGGCGCGGGACTGCCGAATGGGCTTGGGATCGGATGACCGGCAGCGCGAAACGCGCGATGGTCTTCCAGAACAGAGAGAGGAAAGGATACCGCATGCCCACCCAGCTGGACAATGCGCTCGAAGCGATCATCACCGCGCTGACCGCCGAAGGGCAGCCCTTCGCCACCGTGCCCTTCACCCGTGACGGGGTGGAAATGCCCGCCTTTGCCGGCGCCCCGCCGAGCCTGGCGCATTACTTCGCGCATTTCTGCAACGAACACCGCGACGTGCCCTTCCTCGTCGATGGCGAGATTCGGCTGACCTTCTCCGAAGCCTATTCCGCCGCGACCTGCGTGGCCGAAAGCCTCGTCCACGATCACGCCGTCGCCAAGGGCGACCGCATCGGCATCGCCGCGCGCAACTCCGCCAACTGGATGATCGCCTATATGGGTGTCATCATGGCGGGCGGCTGCGCCACGCTGCTCAACGGCTTTTCCAGCGGCGAGGAGCTCGCCTACGGGCTCGATCTCGCTGAAGCGAAGCTGGTGCTGGCCGACGCCGGTCGCGCAGCGCGGCTCGAAGGCCATGCCCATCCCGCCAAGGTCGTGCTGTTCGATCACGGCAACGCGCCCTCGGCCGGGCTCGCCAATGTCTGGCGCGTGCCGCAGGGCACCAGCGCGGCAATGGCGATGCTCGGGCAGATCGGGCCGGACGATATTGCCACCATCCTCTACACCTCGGGTTCGACCGGCAAGTCCAAGGGCGCGTGGTCGGATCATCGCGGCGTGGTTCACGGCGTGATGAGCTACATTGCCCAGAGCGCGATGGCCAAGGTCCACATCGAGAAGAGCGAAGGTCCGATGACCGATCAGCCCTGCGCGCTCGTCGCGGTGCCGCTGTTCCATGTGACCGGCGAGGTGCCGCTGTTCCTCCAGAGCTTCGCGATCGCGCGCAAGCTGGTGCTGATGCCCAAGTGGGATGCCGGCCTTGCGATCCGCCTGATGGCCGAGGAAGGCGTCACCTATTTCGTCGGCGTCCCGCTGATGAGCTACGAGATCGCCAATCACCCCGACCGCGCGAACTACGACCTGTCGAAGTGCAAGAGCTTCGCTGCCGGCGGTGCGCCGCGTCCGGTGGAGCACGTCACCCGCATCAAGGAAGCTTTCCCCGGCGGCTTTCCGCTGCTCGGCTACGGCCTGACCGAGACCAACGCGGTGGGCTGCGGCAATTTCAACGAGAACTATCTCGCCAAGCCCGGCTCGACGGGCCGCGCATCGAAGCCGCTGGTCGATCTGCGCATTCTCGACGATGCCGGAAACGAACTGCCTCAGGGTCAGGTGGGCGAGGTCTGCATCCGCTCGGTCGCCAATTTCCGCGGCTACTGGAAGAACGAGGAGGCAACCAAGGCCGCCTTCACCGACACCGGATTCTTCCGCACGGGCGATCTCGGCTATCTCGACGAGGACGACTACCTGTTCATCGTCGATCGCAAGAAGGACATCATCATCCGCGGCGGCGAGAACATCTCGTGCATCGAGGTGGAGGACGCGATCTATGCGCATGACGATGTCGGCGAATGTTCGGTGTTCGGCCTCACCGATGAACGCTTCGGCGAAGTCCCGGCGGCGGTCTACCGCATGAAGGAAGGTCGCTCGCCCATCACTCCGGGCGAGCTGCGCGCATTCCTGCTGGAACGCATAGCGCCGTTCAAGGTGCCGCTCGAACACCAGATCTGGATCACCGAGGAAGCCCTGCCGCGCCTCGGCACCCAGAAGATCGACAAGCGCACCGTCAAGGCGCGCTACGCCAGCGAGGCAGTCGCGGCGTGATCCGTCCGTGAGCCCGCCCCATGTCGCCTAGGCGTGTCCCCGGCCAGCGCGCGATCATCGACCGGCGCGCGCTGGCCGACGAGGTCGCCGCGCTGCACGCAGTGCAGGGGACAGGTGCGCGCGGCGCGATCGTCAAGGCGCTGCGGGCGGCGCTCGACGAGGGCCGGGCCGAACTGGCACGGCGGCTGGCCCAGGCACCGTCTGCCGGGCACGAGGTGACGGGGGGCTATTCCTTCCTCACCGACCAGTTGCTGCGGGTGATCCACGATCATGTCACCACCGATCTCTACCCTGTGCCGAACCGCACCCAGGCCGAACGGCTCGCGATCCTTGCGGTAGGGGGCTACGGGCGCGCCGAGATGGCGCCGCATTCTGACATCGACATCGCTTTCATCACCCCGATGCGGCGCTCGCCGTGGTGCGAGCAGGTGATCGAGGCGATGCTTTACATCCTGTGGGATCTCGGCCTCAAGGTCGGCCATTCGAGCCGCACCGTCTCGGACACGATGCGGATGGCGAAGGAGGATCTCACGATCCGCACCGCGCTGCTCGAAAGCCGGCTGGTGTGGGGTGACCAGCAGCTTTACGACGAGCTGCGCCAGCGCTTCTGGAGCGAGGTGGCCAAGGGCTCCGAACGCCAGTTCCTGACCCAGAAGCTCGCCGAACGCGACGCGCGGCACAAGCGCATGGGCGACAGCCGCTATGTCGTCGAGCCCAATATCAAGGACGGCAAGGGGGGGCTGCGCGATCTCCAGACGCTCTACTGGATCGGCAAGTATGTCCACCGCGTCGGCAGCGCCAGCGAGCTGGTCGATGTCGGGCTGCTGACCGCTAACGAATATCGCAGCTTCCGCCGCGCCGAAGGCTTCCTGCTGGCGGTGCGCTGCCACATGCACATCATCACCGACCGCGCAGAGGACCGGCTGACCTTCGATCTCCAGCGGCGCGTGGCCGAGCGGATGCAGTTCGCCGACCGTCCGGGCAAGAGCGCGGTCGAGCGGTTCATGCAGTATTACTTCCTCCAGGCGAAGCGCGTCGGCAGCCTGACCGGCGTGTTCCTTGCCCACCTCGACGAGGAATTCGCTCGCAAGCGCACCCGCAGCGGGTTCTTCGCCGGGTGGACCCAGCGTCCGCGGGCCTTCAAAGGCTACATGGTCGAAGGCGGGCGCCTGCGCGCGCCGGGAGACGACTGGTTCCGCGCCGATCCGGTGCGGCTGATCGAGGTGTTCCGGCTGGCCGAGGCCGAGGGGCTGGAGGTCCACCCCGAAACCATGCGCCAGGTCGGGCGCGATGCGCGCCTCATCGACATCGGCGTACGCCGCGACAAGCGCGCCAACGCGCTGTTCCTCGATCTGCTCGCTGGCCGCAAGGACCCGGAAACCGCGCTGCGCTGGATGAACGAGGCGGGCGTGTTCGGCCGCTTCGTGCCGGACTTCGGGCGGGTCAATGCGCAGATGCAGTTCGACATGTATCACCACTACACCGTCGATGAGCACACCATCCGCGCGATCGGCCTGCTCAGCCAGATCGAGCGCGGGCTGCTGGCCGCCGATCACCCGCGCGCCACCCGCGAGATCGGGCGGGTCGCCTCGCGCCGGGCGCTCTATGTCGCGGTGCTGCTCCACGATATCGCCAAGGGGCGCGGGGGCGATCATTCGGTGCTCGGCGCCGATGTCGCCCACCGGCTCGGCCCGCGCTTCGGGCTCGACGAGAAGGAGACCGATCTGGTCGCCTGGCTGGTGCTGC
Source organism: uncultured Porphyrobacter sp. (assembly GCA_964594845.1). Taxonomy (GTDB): domain Bacteria; phylum Pseudomonadota; class Alphaproteobacteria; order Sphingomonadales; family Sphingomonadaceae; genus Erythrobacter. Next base: position 12,997 of record CAZQOO010000048.1, read on the forward strand.
ATCACCTGCTCATGAGCCGCACCGCGCAGAAGCGCGATCTCACCGATCCCAAGACGATCGAGGATTTCGTGGGCGAGGTGCAAAGCCTCGAACGCCTGCGCAATCTCGCGATCCTGACCGCGGTCGATATCCGCGCGGTCGGGCCGGGAACCTGGAACAGCTGGAAGGGCCAGCTGCTGGGCGAGCTTTACGATGCTGCCGAGGAACGCCTGAGGCTCGGCCACAAGGGCCATGGCCGGGCACAGCGGGTGGCGGCAAAGAAGGACGCGGTGGCCCGCCTGCTGGGCGACAAGGAGCATCTGGTCGATGCCGCAGGCGCGCTGCTGGGCGATGCCTACTGGATTGCCGAGCCCGAGGACATCATCGCCAGCAACCTGCTGCAATATGATGCCGCGCTGGCGGCGGGCGAACAGCTGGCAATCCACTGCGAGCCCGACGAGGTGCGCGGCGCAACCCGCGTCAATGTCATCGCTGCCGACCATCCGGGCCTGTTCTACCGCATGGCGGGCGGCATCCATCTCGCCGGCGGCAACATCATCGACGCGCGCATCCACACCGCCAAAAGCGGCTATGCGGTCGACAACTTCCTCGTGCAGGACCAGCACGGCCAGCCGATGGGCGAGGAGGCGCAGATCGCGCGCATCCACAAGGGCATCCGCGATGCGCTGCTGGCCAAGGTCGAACTGGTGCCGAAACTGGCGGCACGCCCGCTTGCCCATTCGCGCGCCAAGGCCTTCGACGTTGCCCCGCGGGTCGGCTTCGACAATGACGCCTCGAACAACTTCACCGTGATCGAGGTCACCGCGCGCGACCGGCCGGCACTGCTCAACCGGCTGGCGCACGCGCTCTACAAGGCTAACCTGATCGTCCATTCGGCGCACATCACCGCCTATGGCGAGGCGGCGGCGGACACCTTCTACGTGACCGACCTCACCGGCGCCAAGGTCAAGGCGCCCGACCGGCTCGCGGAAATCGAGGCCGCGCTGCTGGCTGCCGCGAGCGATCACCGGCAGCAGCAGCTCGAACAGACCTAGCTGCAAGACGCTGAAGATAGGGCGGATTGAAGGTTCACCGCGGGGCGGCACGATAGGTTGCAATTGCGTGACGTATTGCTATTGCGGCGCCCCTCAACTCAGGGAGAGTTATAACATGACCACCGCAACCCCCCTGCGGAGCCCCCTCCGGCTCGGCAAGCTTGCACTCCTCCTCGGCACGGCAGCCCTCACCCCGTTCGCTGCCGCGGCACAGGACAGCGAAGAACCCGCCAGCGAAGAACGCACCAGCACGCTTGATGCGATCAACGAGATCCTCGTCACCGGCACCAAGACCCGTGACGCGGAAAACGTGCAGGACATCCCGCTGGCTGTGACCGCGTTCAACGCCGGCACGCTCGAAGCCTTCAAGATCCGCGACATCCAGGGTCTTTCGTTCCAGGCCCCGACCGTCAGCCTTGACCAGGTCGGCACCAGCCGCGGCACCGCCAACTTCACCGTTCGCGGCCTCGGCATCAACTCGTCGATCCCCTCGATCGACCCGACCGTCGGCGTGTTCGTCGATGGCGTGTACCTCGGCATCAACGGCGGCGTGGTGTTCGACCTGTTCGACCTCGACAGCGTCGAAATCCTGCGCGGCCCGCAGGGCGTGCTGTTCGGCCGCAACGTGACCGGCGGCGCGGTGGTGATCAACACCGGCAACCCGACCGAAGACTTCCGCGGCAAGTTCCGCGCGGCGGTCGACGGCCCGGCGCTCGATGGCGGCCGCGGCGGCCCGAACTACACTGTCAGCGGCGTGGTCTCCGGCCCGATCGTCGAGGACGTGCTGCTGTTCAAGGTCGGCGCCTACTACAACAAGGACGAAGGCTACTTCCGCAACCTTGCCTCGCTGACCAATCCGAGCATTCCGGAAAACCACGGCAAGGCCGAAACCAAGATCCTGCGCGGCGCGCTCGAAGCGCGGCTCGGCGATCTGACCCTGCTCGGCAAGCTCGACTATTTCGAGAGCGACGGCGACGGCCCGAGCGCGCAGAACCGCGCCTTCTTCGATCGCAACAGCTTCGACTTCGCGATCGACGAGCCGGGCAGCTACGCCAACGAGATCTGGACCGGCTCGCTCACCGCGACCTGGGACATCGGCCCCGGCACGCTCACCAACGTGTTCGGCTGGCGCCAGTACGACGCCACCACCAACGGCGACATCGACGCGACCCCGCGCTTCCTGTTCCACTCCAACACCGAAACCGCGCAAGAGCAGTTCTCGAACGAACTGCGCTATGCAATGTCGTTCGACAGCCTCGATCTGACGGTCGGCGGCTTCTGGTTCGAACAGGACCTCGCCTACACCGAAGTGCGCACCCTGCGCCGCGATCTGCCGCCGGCGTTCCAGCCGCCGGTGTTCTTCGGCGGCGGTTCGCAGAACCACGAGGTGATCGGCGTGTTCGCCAACGCGCAGTGGGAATTCGTCGACAACCTGTCGCTGATCGCCGGTATCCGCTGGAACCAGGAGACCAAGGACGCAGGCGTGACCTATATCACGCCCCGCGCCCCGTGTTCGGTGGTGCAGGGCACCTGCCCGACCGGCACCCAGCCGTTCAACCCGGCGACCGAGACCAACGGCTTCACCGATCGCGTGCGGTTCAAGAACGTCTCGCCCAAGCTCGGCCTGCAGTATGAATTCGATGCCGGCCAGGTCTACGGCCACTGGAGCCGCGGCTTCCGTTCGGGCGGCTACAACTTCCGCATCACCAACATTCCGGTGTTCAACCGCGCCTTCGCGGCGACCGGCGAGCTGTTCTTCGACGAGGAGCGGGTCGACAATTACGAAATCGGCGGCAAGTTCCAGACGGCGGATGGCTCCTTCACGATCAACGTGGCGGGCTACATCACCAAGGTCGGCAACATGCAGCGCGAAGTGAACCTTGCCGATCCGGGCGCGGGTGTGGTGCAGAACATCCTCAACACGGCGGATGCGACGATCACCGGCTTCGAGGCCGAAGCGCGCATGCGGGTGTCGGACAGCCTCGCCTTCACCGCCAACATCGGGATCATCGACGCGCAGTACGACGAAGTGCTGTTCGACATCTCGGGCGACGGCGTGATCGACGACACCGACCTCGCGCTGAGCCTGCCGCGCGTTCCCCCGATCACGGTAGGCGCAGGCCTGATCCACGACTGGGATCTGGGCAACAGCACCATCGTCACCCGGGTGAACTACCAGTACCGTGACGAGGCAGCCTACACCGACGACAACCTCGGCTGGCTGAACGCGCTGTCGAACCTCGAAGCGAACATCACCTGGAACACCCCGATCGAAGGGCTGTCGCTGTCGGTCTATGGCCGCAACCTGCTCGACGAAGTGCAGGAAGGCGGCGACACGCAGGTTCCGTTCGGTGGCCCGAACTCGACCGGCGTGCGCCAGCCCTTCGCTCCGAACCCGACCGCCGGCACCTTCTCGCCGCTGATGCGCGGCCGGAACGTCGGCATCGAAGCGATGTTCGAGTTTTGATCGGGGCGAAAGCTTGAAACAAGAGGAAGGGCGCTCCGGCAACGGGGCGCCCTTTTTTGTTGGGAGTTTTTGTTCGCCTACCGCTTCGCTGCTTGAGGCGGGGCTACCCCCGCGCGCCGTCTCTTTGGCCGAACAGCGCCGTGCCGACCCGCACATGGGTCGCGCCCAGCATCACCGCGGTCTCGTAATCGCCGCTCATCCCCATGCTGAGGCCGGTCAGACCATTGTCCGCCGCCAGTTTCGCCAGCAAGGCAAAGAACGGCGCGGCCTCGGTGTCGGCGGGGGGAATGCACATCAACCCGGCGAGCGGAATGCCGCTGGCGCGCACGGCGTCCAGAAAGGCGGGCAGTTCGCTGATCGGGCAGCCGCCCTTCTGCGGCTCGTCGCCGATATTGACCTGCACGAAGCACGGCACGCGCTTGTCTGTCTTGTCCATCGCCTTGGCGAGCGCCGTCAACAGGCTCGCCCGGTCGAGCGAGTGGATGCAGTCGAACAGCGCCACTGCTTCCTCGGCCTTGTTGGACTGGAGCTGGCCGATCAGGTGCAGCTCGATATCGGGGTGCGCCGCCTTGAGTTCGGGCCACTTGCCCTGGGCTTCCTGCACCCGGTTCTCGCCGAACACGCGCTGGCCGGCATCGATCAAGGGCTGGATCGCCTCGGGCCCGTGGGTCTTGCTGACCGCGATCAGCGTGATGTCCTGCGGCGCGCGGCGGGCAGGCTTGCAGACGCGGGCGATGTTGGCGTGCACTTCGGCAAGGCGGGTTGCTGCATTGTCCATGC
>CAZQOO010000049.1:0-14178 GCA_964594845.1 uncultured Porphyrobacter sp.
CGCAGCGGAAGACACCGGCTGCGAGATCATCCTCGAACCGGGCGAGGCCGTGGCGCTTGATGCCGGGATACTCGTCGGCACCCTGCTCGACACCCATTTCAACGAAATGCCGGTGGGGATCACCGACATTTCGGCCACCTGCCACATGCCCGATGTGCTGGAGGCACCCTATCGCCCCGCCATGCTGGGCGAACTGACCGATCCCGACATGATCCCGATCCGGCTGGGCGGGCCGTCCTGCCTCGCGGGCGACGTGATCGGCGACTACCGCCTGCCCGTGCCGGCCGAACCCGGCGCGCGCTTCGCCTTCCTCGATCAGGCGCATTACTCAATGGTCAAGACCAACACCTTCAACGGGGTCGCGCTGCCGAGCATCTGGCTGTGGGACAGCGAGACCGATGCGCTCGACTGCATCAAGCGCTTCGACTACGAGGACTTCAGGGATCGTCTGAGCTGATCCGGGAGGGGCCCGGCAGCGATGCTGCGGGAGGCCTCATGAAGTTTGCAGGATTGATGTTCGCTGGCGCGCTGGCGCTGGCGGGGCTGGCCGCTCCGGCGGCGGCGCAGGATTTCATCGCTGACAAGGTGGTAAAGTCGGTCGGCACCGGCGATCTGGCGGCCGTGGTCGGCGCGCTCGGGCATCAGGTGCTCGAACAGGGCGAGGGCGAGGAAGTGGTGGTGCTCGCCGAAAACCCCGAACAGCTCAAATATATCCTGCTCGGCACGGCCTGCGGGATGAACGGTGTTGCCGGCTGTCAGGGCGTGCTGATGCAGGCGCAGTTCGATCTCCCGCCGGCCACCACCTACCAGACGGTCGCCAAGGCCAATCTCGATTACGCCGCGCTCAACGTGTGGGTCGATTTCGAGCAGAAGTCGCTGGGCTTCACCCGTTATGTCGTGCTCGACGAGGGCGTGACGATGGCCAACCTGCGCGCCAATGTCGAAGTGCTGCTGAGCCTGATCGGCGAGGCCTATCCGGTCGCCGCCGGCGAAGCGCCGGTGGAAACGCCCGCCGGAGCCTAAAGCCCTTTCCGTCCGAAGCCGCCCGGCGCACGGCGCAGCGGCATCGCGGCAGGGACGGGCACAGGCACGGGGATCGCCTCGGCAAAGGGCACGGGCGACGGATCGCTGGCGGGCCGCGCGGCGGGCTCGGGCGTGCCGGGAACCGGGGCTGGTCTTTCGCCGAACACCTGCGCCGGGGTGGCGAGCACCCGCCCGCGCTCGTTCTGGTTGATCGCCAGCGCAAGGCCCGCCAGCGCCGCGAACTGTTCTGCCGCTTCCTCGGCGCGCATCCGGTCTTCGGCCGGGTCCATCGATCCGCTCTCGAACAGGTTGCTGCCCTCGACCGCGATGATCACCTCGCCGCGGGTAAACAGCGCGCGCAGTTCCTTGGCCCGGAAGGCGCGCTCCAGCCGCAGCAGGTGTTCGACATAGGAGGGGTGCACCAGCACCCGCGCCTCGACCGGATCGTCGCTGAACAGCCCGAAGCGCTGGGCGAATTCGGGATGCACCTGATCGACATAATCGAGCCGGTGGCCCTTGAAGCTTACGCTGTCCTTGGCTCCGCCGAGGCCGAACCACTTGCGATGCTCGCCGGCGCGGTGGAGCAGGGTGGTGGAACGGAACGGGCGGCCGAAGCCCATCTGGATGATGACCCCGCGGAACACTGTCTTCCAGCTCTCGTTCTGGCCGCGGCCCTGACGCTCTTCGAGATGGGCCTCGTAGAGGTTGAAGGCGTGATCTTCCAGCTTGCCGAACCAGCGGTCCTCGAATTCCGAACGCTGGTGCGGCTGGACCAGCCCGTAGCGCTTGGCAGCCTCGAATTCGGTGCCGGGTTCGACCTCGTGCGAATATTCGACCCCGTGGTGGCGGGCGATCGCCGTGTTGATCCCGACCTTGACGGTGCGCTTGGCCTCCTCGATCGGTTTGTAGCCCCACCAGATCACCGCGATGATCCCGCCCAGCGTCCCGTACCAGCGGAAGGTGGCGAGCGATTCGGGGCCGAACCATACCAGCGCCAGCGCCGGCATCAGGATCGCCGCACCCCAGGTCCAGCGCGAATAGGCCTGTTCCTTGGCGGCGGCGCGCATGACGGTCTGCTCGTCCAGCCACTGGCCGAGCCCGCTCTTCATCAGATGATCGACATTGGCCTGCATCGCCCGCAGCTTAGCGCCAGCTTGTGTGCAATCCCTTAATGATTGGCGCCTATATCCCTTCGCAAACAAGGGAGCTTTTGCGCCATGATCGATATTCTTGGCTGGTTCTGGACCTCGGCAATCCTCGTGATTTCGGTGGGTCTCGTGCTGCTGTTGATCGGCATCTACAACAATCTCGTGCGCCTGCGGCAGACCGTGCGGCAGGGTGTGGCGGATATCGACGCCCAATTGCGCCAGCGCCACGATCTCATTCCCAACCTCGTCGAGACGGTGAAGGGCTATGCCGGCCATGAGGCCGCGACGCTCGAAGCGGTGATCTCGGCACGCAATGCCGCGGCCCGCGACGAGCCGTCCTCGGCCAGCGAGCAGAAGCTGCGCGTCGCGCTCGACAACCTGCTGGCGCTGGGCGAGGCCTATCCCGATCTGAAGGCGTCCGGCAACTTCCAGTCGCTCCAGCACGAGCTCGCCGATGTCGAGGACAAGCTGGCCGCGGCCCGCCGTGCGCTCAACGCCGCCACCGCGCGCTTCAACGCCGCGCGCGAATCCTTCCCGGCGGTGCTGTTCGCCGGAATGCTCGGATTCGGCGAGGCCGACTTCAACCGGCTCGACGACAGCGAGAAGGGGACGGTCGACCAGACCCCCAAAGTCGCCTTCTGACGATCGCAGAGGGCTGTTCCGGGTGACGGAAATCGTGCGATTTCCGTCACATTCCGGTCAACCTTCTGCCGCTGTCTTCAAAAAGTAACATTTGGGCCCGCGCGGGCCCATTTTTTGTTTGCATTTCCCCCCCCAGGCCCTATCTGCGCGCTTCCGCTGCCCCAAGGGGACTTCCAAACCGCAAGGCAGCTTGTCGTTTTATGGTTCAACAGAGCCGTTTTGGGGGTCCCTTGAGTTGCACATCTATCCTGACGCACTGGCTGTAGTCCGCGACCTTCGTCCGGACGAACCCGTCATTCTCAACCGCCCGCACGCCGCGCGGCGCGCCGCCCGTTTCTTCGTCGAGAAGTTTCCGGGCAAGGTGCTCTATGCGGTCAAGGCCAATCCCGCCCCCGATCTGATCGAGGTGCTGTGGAGCGCCGGTGTGACCCATTACGACGTCGCCTCGATTGCCGAGGTGCGGCTGGTGCGCGGCCTGCTGCCTGATGCGGTGCTGTGCTTCATGCACCCGGTGAAGACCCCGGCGGCGATTGCGGAAGCCTACTTCGAACACGGTGTGCGCACCTTCAGCCTCGATTCGGTCGAGGAGCTGGCAAAGATCGTCGACGCCTGCCGCAACCCCGAAACCGGCGAAGCGCCGCGCGACCTGCGCCTGTGCGTGCGGCTGCGCGTGTCGTCCGAATATTCGGAGCTTTCTCTGGCGAGCAAGTTCGGCTGCGACCTCGTCGAAGCGCCAGCGCTGCTACAGGAAGCCCGCCAGCATTGCGACTGGCTCGGCGTGTGCTTCCACGTCGGCAGCCAGGCGATGACCCCGTTCGCCTTCGTGCAGGCGATGGACCGCACCCGCGCCGCGATTGCCGAGGCTTCGGTGGTGATTGACATGATCGACGTCGGCGGGGGCTTCCCGAGCGCCTATCCCGGCCTCGAACCGCCGCCGATGGAAGATTACTTCGCGATTATCGCGCGCCACTTCGAAGCCCTGCCGATCGCCTACAACGCCGAGCTGTGGTGCGAACCCGGCCGTGCGCTGTCGGCCGAGTATTCCTCGATGATCGTGCAGGTGAACAAGCGCCGCGGCGAGGAGCTCTACATCAACGACGGCGCTTACGGCGCGCTCTACGATGCCGCCCACGTGGCGTGGCGCTTCCCGGTGAAGGCGCTCGAGGACGATCTGATCGAGGAGGACGAGGACTTCGCCTTCTACGGGCCGACCTGCGACGATGCCGACTACATGAAGGGCCCGTTCCGGCTCCCGGCCGATATCCAGGCGGGCGACTACATCGAGATCGGCATGATCGGCGCCTATGGCGCGGCGATGAAGACCGGGTTCAACGGCTATGGCGCGGCACAGGTGGTGACCGTGACCGACGAGCCGATGATGAGCCTGTTCGACGGTTCGCGCCAGCGCGAGGCGGCTGACAACGTGGTGAGCCTGCGTTAAGCAATCCGCCGCCGCCTTGCTGAACCGGCAGGGCGGCGGCGATGTCTCAACCGGTCTGGTGCGCCATCAGCGCGGCGATGATGTCGTCGGTTGTATGGCCGACAAGGTCCTTGTCGATTTCCGCGATCACATGCTGTCCGGTGGCCCGGCCATAGTGCTTGCGCAACGTGCCCAGCGTTCGCGGCGCGGCGACAATGACAATGTCGCGCCCCGCGTGCGCGCTGGCGGCACTTTCGAGAACATCGGCCGCGTGGCGGGCAAAGTCGTCTTCGGATTGCTGGTGCCAGTCCGTCTCGCCATAGGAGCTGCGGCGCGCGTCCGTGCTGGAATGCGTCCGCCCGGGCGCGTCGCTGCCCTGTTCGCGGGATGCGGGATTGTCGTTGCGCGCGTGCGTGAGGGTTTCGAGCACGGGATACTTCCCGTCCCCCTCATTCCGGAAAACAAGCAATTGCGCGCCATCAGCGACCATCACCAGCGTGCCGTGTTCGATCTGCATAAGCCTTCCCTCCAGACTGTCCGACCGCCATCATGGCCTCATGTCTGCGGTTCGGATCACCGGTTTTCTAGCAGGAAAGCGCCAGACAAAGATTGTTCGTGATCAATCTGGCGGGGGCCGGCCGGACTGCAAATCTTCAGTCGAACCCCACGAAGCGCGCCGCCTCCTCGACGCTGCGGCGGGTGATCTTCACGGGGTTTGCCGGAAAGTCCGGATCGGGCCAGCCCAGCGCGACCGCCTTCATGATCACCTGATCGTCGGGGATTGCGGCGTGTTCGCGCACCACGGGGCTTTGCATGATGCCCTGCGAATTGATCACGCAGCCCAGCCCCTTGCTCCACGCCGCATTGACCAGCGCCGTCGTCACCGCGCCGCAATCGAACACGGTGTCGTCGGCGTCGGAGAGTTCCTTGTCGTAGGTGATGATCACGCACACCGGCGCATCGAACTGGCGGAAGCCGCGCAGCACCCAGTCCTGACGCTTCTCCTTGTCGTCGCGCCCGATGCCCATCGCCTCGAACAGCTGGATCGCGCAGCCGACCTGACGATCGCGGTGCACGCCCTGGAAGGGGTGGCCCTTGCGGAATTCGCGGCTGTCGGGCTCGCCTGCCAGAATACGCTCGGTATTGCCCTTGCGGATGCGGTCGAGCGGCTCGCCGGTGATGACGTGGAAGTGATAGGGCTGGGTGTTCATCGACGAGGGCGAGCGCATCGCCATCGTCAGCACCTCCTCGATCAGCGCGCGCGGGACGGGCTGCTTGAGGTAGCCCCGGATGCTGCGCCGTCCGAGGACGACCTCGGCGTAGGTCTGGTCAGGCGTGCCGCCCATTATGCTCTCTCCCGAATCTGGTTTCGGGAGGAGTGCTAGCGAAGAAAAGCGCCGTCACAAAGGACGAGTGCGGCAAGCGAGGGCGATCAGGCCGCCTCGGCCAGCTCCAGCTCAAGCCGGTCCCAGATTTCCACCAGCGCGCTCGTCAGTTCGTCCATCATCGCGTCGGTGTGGAAGGGGCCGGGGGTGAAGCGCAGACGCTCGGTGCCGCGCGGGACGGTGGGGAAGTTGATCGGCTGCACATAGACGCCGTATTCGGCCAGCAGGATATCGCTGATTGTCTTGGCGCGCACCGGATCGCCCACCATCAGCGGCACGATGTGGGTGACGCTGTCCATCACCGGCAGGCCGGCTTCGGCAAACTTCAGCTTGAGCAGCGCGGCGGCGCGCTGCTGCGCGTTGCGCTCGGCGCTGCTCTCCTTGAGGTGCCGCACCGAAGCGAGCACGCCCGCGACCAGCACCGGCGAGAGCGAGGTGGTGAAGATGAACCCCGGCGCATAGCTCCGGATGCAGTCCACCACCTTGGACGAAGCGGCGATATAGCCGCCCATCACGCCAAAGGCCTTGCCCAGCGTGCCTTCGATGATGTCGATCCGGTGCGCGGCATTGTCGCGCTCCGAAATCCCGCCGCCGCGCGCGCCATACATGCCGACCGCATGAACCTCGTCGATATAGGTCAGCGCATTGTACTTCTCGGCCAGGTCGCAGATCGCGTGGATCGGGGCGACGTCGCCATCCATCGAATAGACGCTTTCGAAGGCGATCAGCTTGGGTGTGTCGACGGGAACGCTCGCCAGCAGTTCGTCCAGATGCGCCACGTCATTGTGGCGGAACACCTTCTTCTCGCAGCCCGAATTGCGGATGCCGGCGATCATGCTGGCGTGGTTCAGCTCGTCCGAGAAGATCACGCAGCCCGGCAGAAGCTTGGCCAGCGTCGAAAGCGTTGCATCGTTCGAAACATAGCCGCTGGTGAACAGCAGGGCGGCATCCTTGCCGTGGAGATCGGCCAGTTCGGCTTCGAGCTGGACGTGCAGATGGGTGTTGCCGCCGATGTTGCGGGTACCGCCAGAGCCTGCGCCGACATCGTGGAGCGCGGCTTCCATCGCGCCGATCACCTTTTCGTGCTGGCCCATGCAAAGGTAGTCGTTCGAGCACCACACGGTGATCGGCTTGGGGCCGTTATGGCCGTGGAAACAGCGCGCGTTGGGATAGGCGCCCTTGTTGCGCAGAATGTCGATGAAGACGCGGTAGCGGCCTTCCTCATGCAGGCGGTCGATCGCGGAATCGAAGATCTGATCGTAGTTCACACGCGTCTCTTCAAGTGGGGCGCGCATTGAATGCGCCGCCTGATGTCCTGTGTATGTGTCCTGCCTGCCCTGTCCGCCGATAACACGCGAAACGGCGGATGGTTTCGGGTCGGATATCTAAGGCGTGAGGGGGCGTTTTGCCACAGCGATCTTTGCGAGCGTTTCGCAAGCGGACAGGGCCGGTCAGAAGGCCTCGGCAGGCCCGAAATCGCGTGCCGCCAGCGCCGCTTCGAGCCCCGCGGCGCCGCTCAGCGGGCCGGTGACGATGAAGCGGTTGGGGCGATCCGCCACGAAGCTCTGCCCTTCGAGCAGGTGCGCGATCCGCCGCGCGATGCCCTGCGCGCCGTCGACCTGCTTCACGCCCGGGCCGAAGGCTGCCGCCAGCTCGTCCGCCAGCAGCGGAAAGTGGGTGCAGGCGAGCACCAGCGTGTCGATCGCCTCGCCGCCGGGCATGGCCGCCAGCCGTTCATGCACATCGGCGATCACCGCCGGATCGACGGGAGCCCCGCGCAGCTTGGCCTCCGCCGCGCCGACGAGAGCCGGGGCGGCGATGCGCAGCAGGCGCTTGCCCTGCGCAAACTGTGCTTCGAGTTCGTCGACATAGCGCTGGCGGATGGTCGCCTCGGTGCCGACGAGGCCGATGGTGCCGGTGCGGGTGAGGGCGGCGGCCGGCTTGATCGCGGGCACCGTGCCGACCACCGGCACCTCCAGCACCTCGCGCACCATGCCGAGCGCGATGGTGGAGGCGGTGTTGCAGGCGATGCAGACGAGGCGCGGGCGGAAGCGTTCGGCCATGCGCCCCAGCAGCCCCGCCACCCGCGCGGCGATCTGGGCCTCGGTCTTGGTGCCATAGGGCAGGCCGGCGAGATCGGCGGCGTAGATCACCGGCGCGTCGGGCAGCACCTCGCGCAAGGCGTCGTAGACGGTCAACCCGCCGACACCGGAATCGAACAGCAGGATGGGGGAGGATTGTGCGTCCGACAAAAAACCTCCGTTCGGGCTGAGCTTGTCGAAGCCCTGTCTTTCTTTTGGCTTTCTGCGCGCTAGAAGAAGTGCGGCCCTTCGACAAGCTCAGGGCGAACGGAGAATTGTCTTGAACGCTGTCTTCGCCGCCCTGCTGGGCTTCCTCCTCGGCTCGATCCCCTTCGGCCTGATCCTCACCCGCGCGGCGGGGCTGGGGGACGTGCGCGAGATCGGCAGCGGCAGCATCGGGGCGACCAATGTGCTGCGCACCGGCAACAAGGGGCTGGCGGCGGCGACCGTGCTGCTCGATGCGGCCAAGGCGGTGGTCCCGATCCTTGTGGCGGGTGCGCTGTGGAGCGGCACCGAGGGCATCGCCGCTGTTGCGGCGGTGGCCGGGCACTGCTTCACACCCTGGCTCAAGTTCAAGGGTGGCAAGGGCTTTGCCAGCGCGGCCGGCGCGCTTGGGGCGCTGGCCTTCCCGGCGTTTTTCGTGTGCGCAATGCTGTGGGTGGCGACGCTGGCGATCAGCCGGATTTCCTCCGTTTCCTCGCTGGTGAGCGTGATCGCCGCGCCGCTGGTGGCCTGGGGCATGGGCTTCCCGCAGATCATCGCGCCGCTGCTGGCGATTGCCGCGATCGTCATCGTCCAGCACCGCGCCAATATCGGCCGGCTGATGCGGGGGGAGGAGCCGAAGGTGGGCTCCTCGGCCAAGCCGTAGTGCGGGGCGGCATCTGATGGAGCACGGGGGGTCGCAGCCGGTGCTCTCGCAAGCCGAGGCCTTCGCGCGCATCCGCCTGCTGCGCTCGCCGAACATCGGCCCGGTCAGCTATCGCCAGCTGATCGCGCGCTTCGGCTCTGCAGGCGCGGCGCTCGATGCGCTCCCCGATCTGGCGAGCCGGGGGCGGGGGCCATATCGCCCCGCGAGCTCCGAGAGCATCGAGCGCGAAGTCGCCGCCGTGCGCGCGGCGGGCGCGCGCTACCTGTTCCACGACCAGAGCGATTATCCCGCGCTGCTGGCCGAGCTCGATTCCGCCCCGCCGATTGTCACCTGCCGCGGGCGGCTTGCGCTCGCCTGCGAACCCTGCGTGGCGCTGGTGGGTGCGAGGAACGCCAGCGCGGCCGCGGTCAAGCTGGCGCGCGATTTCGCCGCGAGCCTTGCCGAGGCGGGGTTCACCGTCGTCTCGGGGCTGGCGAGGGGCATCGACGGCGCGGCGCATGAGGGCGCGTTCCCGGCCACCATCGGCGTGATCGCCAGCGGCATCGACATCGCCTACCCCCCGCAGCACGCGGACTTGCAGGAGCGCATCGCGCAAGAGGGCCTGCTGATCGCCGAGCAGCCGCCCGCCACCGAGCCGCGCGGGCGCCATTTCCCCTCGCGCAACCGCATCATCGCCGGGCTGGCGAGCGGCACGCTCGTGATCGAAGCCGCGCCGCAATCGGGCAGCCTCATTACCGCGCGGCTGGCGGGAGAGGCGGGGCGCGAGGTGATGGCGATCCCCGGCTCCCCGCTCGACGCGCGCAGCCTCGGGTGCAACCAGCTGATCCGCGAAGGCGCGGTGCTGGTGCAGACGCCTGACGAGGTGATCGAGCTGCTGCAGAGCTTCACCGGCGCGCCGCGCTCGCGCTTCCGCGTCAGCGAGGGAGCGGGCGACTTCGACTATGCCGAACTTGCCAAGCTCGACTGGGGCGAAGCGCGCGCCGATCTTTCCGGCGACATCGCCAGCCTGCTGACCCATGCGCCCGTCGGCATCGACGAGCTGATCCGCCAGTCGGGCGCGAGCGTGGCCGAGGTGCACATGGCGCTGCTCGAACTCGAACTGGCCGGCGAGCTGGTGCGCGAGGAGGACGGGCTTGTCAGGCGCGCCGGGTGATGCTCCAAGGGGGCAAAGTCTCGTGGGATCAAATGGATGCAGCGTGAAGCCAGTTTCAACGACCTGTTCAACGCCACCTTCGAGGAAATCGCCGGGAACCGCGCGGCTACGCTGATCTTCCTCGCGGTCACGGTGCCCCTCGGGGCGGCATCGGTGGCGCTGTTCGACACCGCCAGCGGCAACCCGGCCGTGCTGTTTTCCCCCGCCTCGCGCAACCTTGGTACGGCAGCGGGGCTGGTGGCGATGTTCGTGTTCGGCATGGTGACGCAATACTGGTTCATCACGGCGATGCTGCGCCGCTCCCTCCATGCAGGCTTCGACCGGCTGCTGCCCTATCTCGGCATATCGCTGCTGAGCATGGCCGGCATGATGTTCGGGCTGCTGCTGCTGGTGATTCCGGGCCTTGTCTTTGCCGCCCGCTGCCTGCTGGTCGCGCCGCTGGTGCTGGAGCGCAAAGTGCCGGCGATGGACAGCTTCGTCGAAAGCTGGGATCGCACCCGGGGCAGCGCCTGGGCCATCTTCTTCGTGATCGTGGTGCTGTGCCTGCTGACCTTGATCCCCAATGGCATGGGCCAGTTCCTGTCCGACCGGCTGAACGGCCATGCGCGCATTGCAGGCTGGCTGATCGAATCCCTGAGCTCGCAGATCTGGACCATCGTCTCGACCGGCATGACGGTCGGCGCCTACCGCCTGCTGGGGGACAGCACCCGCGAGCTCGAAGAGATCTTCGCGTGAACGCCTACCGTTCTCCCCCGCGCGAGATCGGTTACGGCGAGGTGATCTCGCTCTCGCTGCGCAATCTGGCGCTGATCTGGCGGCAGGTGCTGGTCTACCTCGTCGTCGCCGCGCTGCTCGGCTTCGGCATGCCGCTGATGGGCAAGGAGTCGACCGGCCTCGTCGGCTTCCTGCTCTATTTCGCGGGGCAATACTGGCTGTTCCGCAGCCTGCTGAAGGCGCGCGGGCTGCTGGAGAGCGAGCGGATCCACTTCTTCGCCTTTGTCGGGCTGGCGGCACTGCTGATCCTGCCGATCATGTTCGGGATTGCCGCGCTGTTTCTGCCGGGGCTGTTCCTCGTCGCCCGCTGGATCGCCGCGCCGGCCTTCATCGTCGCGCGCGGCGAAGGGGTGTTCGCTTCCGTCGGCGCCAGCTCGGCGGCGGTGCGCGGCAATACGGTGCGGATCATGGCCGCCGTGGTGGTGCTGTTCCTGATCGTGATTGCCCTTTTCACGCCGGTGGAACTGATCGACCGCGCGCTCGGCAACCGAGCCGATAACGCGCTGATTGACCGGCTGATGAGCCAATTCTTCCCGCTGATGCTGCTCGGCCTGTCGGTGGCGGTCTACCAGTTGCAGCGCCGGGCCGACACCATGATCGAGGACGTGTTCGGCTGAAGCGCCTTCACACAACCCGCTTGACGGCCTAAGCGGCGCGGCTCCACCCTCGCGCGTACGTACACGTAAGGGGCTCTCTCGGAACCATCATGCAGCTTGTCATCGTCGAATCCCCCGCCAAGGCCAAAACCATCGAGAAGTATCTGGGCAAGGACTACAAGGTCCTCGCGTCCTACGGCCATGTCCGCGATCTGCCCGCCAAGGACGGCAGCGTCGATCCCGAGGCGGGGTTTGCGATGGAGTGGGAACTCTACCGCGACAAGCAGAGCCGCTTCAAGGAAATCGCCGACGCGGCCAAGGGGGCCGACCGGCTGGTGCTCGCCACCGACCCCGACCGCGAGGGCGAGGCGATCAGCTGGCACGTGCAGGAGCTGCTCGCCAAGCGCAAGGCGCTACCCAAGCAGGTCGAACGCGTCACCTTCAACGCCATCACCAAGCAGGCCGTGACCGAGGCGATGGCGCGCCCGCGCGAGCTCGACCAGCCGCTGATCGATGCCTACCTCGCCCGCCGCGCGCTCGACTATCTGTTCGGCTTCACGCTCTCGCCGGTGCTGTGGAGGAAGCTCCCCGGGGCCAAGAGCGCGGGCCGCGTGCAATCGGTCGCGCTGCGCCTGATCGTCGAGCGCGAGCGCGAGATCGAGGCTTTCCGCGCGGAGGAATACTGGAGCGTTGTCGCGCACATGCAGCACGACGGCACCGCGTTCGATGCGCGCCTCGTCAAGTTCAAGGGCGTGAAGCTGGAACGCCTCAGCCTCGGCAATCAGGGCATCGCGATGGAGGCCAAGGCCGCGGTGGAAGCGGGCCGCTTCACGGTCGAAGGGGTCGAGACCAAGCCCCTGAAGCGCAACCCCGCACCGCCCTTCACCACCTCGACGCTCCAGCAGGAAGCCGCGCGCAAGCTGGGCTACTCGGCGCAGCACACCATGCGGCTCGCCCAGAGTCTCTACGAGGCGGGCGCGATCACCTATATGCGGACCGATGGCGTGCAGATGGACATGGGCGCGATTCAATCGCTGCGCGATGCCATCGGGGCGCGGTACGATGCCGCCTATCTGCCCGAAAAGCCGCGCTTCTACAGCACCAAGGCGAAGAACGCGCAGGAAGCCCACGAGGCGATCCGCCCGACCGATTTCACCCGCGAGCGCGCGGGGACAGGCGACGAGGCCAAGCTTTACGATCTGATCTTCAAGCGCGCGATGGCGAGCCAGATGGCCGGCGCCCAGCTCGAACGCACCACCGTGACCTTGCGCGATGCGACCGGCAGCCACGAACTGCGCGCCACCGGCCAGGTGATCCGCTTTCCGGGCTTCCTCGCGGTCTATCAGGAAGGTCTCGACGATAGCGAGGACGAGGATGGTGGCCTGCTGCCGCAAATGAAGGCGGGCGACTGCCCGGCCAAGCGCGGCGTCGAGGCGACCCAGCACTTCACCCAGCCGCCGCCGCGCTTTTCGGAAGCTTCGCTGGTCAAGCGGCTGGAGGAACTCGGCATCGGGCGTCCCTCCACCTACGCTTCGACCATCCAGACCCTGCGTGATCGCGCTTATGTCCGCATGGAGAAAAACCGCTTCTTCGCGGAGGAATCGGGCCGGCTGCTGACCGCCTTCCTCGAACGCTTCTTCCCCACCTATGTCGCCTATGACTTCACGGCGGGCATGGAGGACGAGCTCGATGTCGTCTCCGACGGGCGCGAGGACTACAAGGCGCTGCTCGCGCGCTTCTGGAAGGACTTCAAGCCCAAGGCCGACGAGGTGATGGAGAAACTCCCCTCGGAAGTGACCGAGGCATTGGACGATTACCTCTCCGATTTCCTGTTTCCCCCGCGCGAGGACGGGAGCGATCCGCGCGCCTGCCCGATGTGCGCCGCGGAAGGCCGCGCCAATGGCCGCCTGTCCTTGCGTGGTGGCCGCTTCGGGGCCTTCGTCGCCTGCGCCAACTATCCCGAATGCAAATACACCCGCCGCTTCGCCCAGCCGGGCGGCGCGGGTGAGGGCGGTGCCGATGACGGCGTCCTCGGCCAGCACCCCGAAACCGGCGAGGACATCCACAGGAAGTCCGGCCGCTTCGGCCCTTACGTGCAGATGGGCGATGGCAAGGACGCGAAACGCGCGAGCATCCCCAAGGATCTCGACGATTTCGATCTCGACTGGGCGGTGAAGCTCTTGGGTCTGCCGCGCATCATCGGCGCCCATCCCGATACGGGCCTCGAAATCGAAGCCAATATCGGGCGTTACGGCCCGTACCTCAGGCACGACGGCAAGTATGGCAAACTCGCCAGCACCCGCGAGGTGTTCGAGGTGGGGATGAACCGTGCGGTCGATATTCTCGCGCAGGCCGCCAATCGTGGCGGCGCGGCGCGGGGCAAGGCCGAACCCATCGCGGCACTGGGCACGCACCCGGTCAGCGGCGGGGAGATCAAGGTCATGCCGGGCCGCTACGGGCCATACGTGACCGACGGGACCACCAACGCCACCATCCCGCGCGATGCGAAGCCCGAGGACGTCACCCTCGAAGCCGCCATCGCGCTGATCGACGCGCGCGCGGCCAAGGGCCCGGCCAAGGGTGCCAAGAAGGGCGGGGCCAAGAAGAAGGCCGCGCCCAAGAAGAAGGCTCCGGCCAAAAAGAAGGCTCCGGCGAAAAAGGCGGCCAGCTAGCCGCCTGCCAGCGCGAGGGAAGCGCCCGCGCGTTGGTAAATCATAAAGCATTCCTGCCTATCACATGAGCCTCAAGACCAGGGGCTGCACCGTGATTGAGATCGAAGTCCAGAACGAGACGCACCAGACCCAGGCCCGCATCCGCTTTGCCGCTGTGCCGCGCATTGGCGAGGGCCTGCGCCTGCGCGAACCCGACGGGATGTGGGCGAGCTATGACGTGCTCGACGTGTGGTACCAGAAGGCCGAATTCGGCGACGTGTGGATGCCCTATCTGCACGTGCGCATGACCCCGGGCGAGGGGACCGGCCCTGTCACCGATCCCTATGCCGAGGACTATGGCGAACATGACGCCGGCTATGCCTCGATCGGCGGGGGGCACTGATCATGCAGAACCTCATCAAGCGCAATTCCGGCCC